>NZ_DATAPY010000111.1:0-30662 GCF_036264965.1 Phenylobacterium sp. | reverse complement strand
GGCCTAGGCATGAGGCGAGGTTCGCGATCAGGTTCCCATTCCGTTCCGCGCTGAATCCCGCTAGCAATCGCGGGTGACTCTCCCGCCAACCACCCTCGATCTCGCCCCCGCGCTCGTCGTGCTGCCCGGCCCCCGCGCCGCCGTGGCCGACGCCACCGGGCCGCAAGCCCTGCGCACGCCGGACGCCCGGGACCTGTTCGAGCAGTGGCCGGTGCTGGTGGCGCATGCGGCGATGACGGCGCGGCGGTTGGGCGTGCCTGTGCCGCCGCGCTCCAACCGGGTGTTCGACGCGCTGGAGCTGTTCGCGTTTGTGCGGCCAGGAAGGTTCTGTGCGCCGTCGGCGGCGGGGCTGGCGCAGGCGCTGGGGATGGCGGAGCCGAAGGGGGCGGAGGCTCAGGCCGTGGCGCTGCGGGCGGCGTGCGGGGTGTTGCTGGCGGAGCTGGCGGCGGCGCCGGACCCGTCGCGGGAGGAGGCGCTGGCGGTGGCCGAGACCCTGGCGCGGGGCGGCTGGCCTTGGGGGACGGCGGCGATCGGGGCGCTGCGGTCCGTGGCTGTGGGGAACATGTTCCGCACGTCGGGGCTGGATGCCTGGACGCGGCTGGCGGAGTGGGAGGGCGAGGCGCCGCCGGGGGAGCCGGGGTCGAAGCCGATTTTGCCCGAGGCGGCGGCGGCTCGCTTAAGGGAGTTGCTGGAACGCTCCGGCCTGGATGAGGCGCGGCCGGCGCAGGCGGAGTTCGCGGCGGAGGCGGCGTTCGCCTTTCAGCCTCGGGAGCGCGAGGGGGAGCCGCGGATGATGTTGGCCGAGGCCGGCACGGGGATCGGCAAGACGCTGGCCTATCTGGCGCCGGCCTCGCTGTGGGCGGAGGCCAATGGGCCGGCGGTGTGGGTCTCGACCTATACCCGCGCGCTGCAGCGGCAGATCGAGCGGGAGAGCCATGCGCTGTTTCCAGATCCTCCCCGTAGGGGGAGGTGGCCCGCAGGGCCGGAGGGGGTTCCATCCGCTGAGTCAGCTGGGCTCCAACCCCCTCAGTCGCTTCGCGACAGCCCCCCCAGAAGGGGGGCATCTGGACGAGTCGTGGTGCGCAAGGGGCGCGAGAACTACCTCTGCCTGCTGAATTTCCAGGAGGCGGTGAACGCGGCGCAGTTGGGCGGCGGCGACCTGGTGGGGATGGGGCTGGCGGCGCGGTGGGTGCGCGCGACGCGGGACGGGGACATGACCGGCGGGGACTTCCCGGCCTGGCTGCCCGGGTTGTTCGCGGTGTCGCCGGTGGCGCAGGCGAGCGCGGCCAATCTGGTGGACCGGCGCGGGGAGTGTATCCACGCGGGCTGTTCGCACTATCGGACCTGTTTCGTGGAGAAGGCGATCCGCGGGTCGCGGCGGGCGGACATCGTGATCGCCAACCATGCGCTGGTGTTGACGCAGGCGGCGTTCGACGGCGCGCGGGCGGCGCGGGCGGCGCGGGGGTCGAAGGCCGACGGGGAGACGACGCAGCTCAAGCGCATCGTCTTCGACGAGGGCCACCACCTGTTCGACGCGGCGGATTCGGCGTTCGCCGCGGCGCTGTCGGGGGCGGAGGCCGCGGAGCTGCGGCGCTGGATCCGCGGGCCGGAGGGGCGCGGGCGGCGCGGGCGGGGGCTCGAGCAGCGGCTGATGGAGGTGCTGGGCGACCACGAGGAGGCGGCGGGCGCGCTGATCGCGGCGACCCATGCGGCGGCGGCCCTGCCGGGCGAGGGGTGGTCAGGACGGATCGCGCCGCCGAACGGGGAGGTGGGTCCCGTGGGGCCGGTGGAGCACTTCCTGGTGGCGGTGATGGAGCAGCTCCGCGCGCGGGCGGCGCCCAGCGAGATCGGCATGGAGTGCGCGGCGCGGCCGGCGCTGGACCTGGTGCGGGAGACGGCGCGGACGGCGGCCGAGGCCTTGGCGAAGGTGGAGGCGCCGTTGGTGGCCTTGGCGCGGCAGCTCGAGAACGTGCTGGACGACGAGGCCGGCGTGCTGGAGCCGGCGACGCGGGCGCGGATCGAGGGGGCGCTGCGGGGGATCGATCGGCGGGCGCGGATGGCGCTGCCGGCCTGGCGCTCGATGCTGCGGGCCATCGACGAGGACGCCGAGGACGACCCGGACTTCGTGGACTGGTTCGACGCGACGTTCCTCTACGGGCGGGTGGTGGACGCGGCGTGCCGGCGGCATTGGGTCGACCCGACGGAGCCCTTGACCAATGCGGTGATCGCGCCGGCGCATGGGGTGCTGGTGACGAGCGCGACCCTGGCCGATGCGACGCTGGACGACCCCTTCGCGCTGGCGGAGATGCGCACGGGCGCGGCTAGGCTGCCGGAGCGGCCGAAGACCCTGAAGCTCGCCTCGCCCTTCGATTATGCGACCCAGGCGCGGTGCTTCGTGGTCACCGACGTGGCCAAGGACGACGCGCGCCAGGTGGCCGCGGCGATGCGCGAGCTGTTCCTGGCGGCCGGCGGCGGCGGCCTGGGGCTGTTCACCGCCATCCGGCGGCTGCGCGCGGTGCATGAGCGGATCGCCGCGCCGCTGGCCGACAAGGGGATCGCACTCTACGCCCAGCACATCGACGGCGAGGCGGGGGCCTTGGTGGACATCTTCCGGGCGGAGGAGGACTCGTGCCTGCTGGGCACCGACGCGGTGCGCGATGGGGTGGACGTGCCGGGGCGGTCGCTGCGGTTGCTGGTGTTCGACCGCGTGCCGTGGCCGCGGCCCGACATCCTGCACAAGGCGCGGCGCGTGCGGTTCGGCGGCAAGGGCTATGACGACGCCGTGGCCCGCGGGCGGATCAGCCAAGCGTTCGGCCGGCTGATCCGGCGGGCGGACGACAAGGGCTGTTTCGTCATGCTGGACGCCAGCTCGCCGACGCGGCTGTTCAGTGGGCTGCCCGAGGGGGTGGAGCTGCAGCGGGTGGGGTTGGTAGAGGCGATCGAGGGGGTGGCGGCGTTCTTGGCCTCAAACTCCGAGCGTCCCGACGAAAGTCGGGACCCAAGCTGACTCTCGGGATGGATCGCAGCCTGGCCAAACCCCGCCTCGGCTTGGGTCCCGACTTTCGTCGGGACAATCGGAGTATTTTCTAGGTCAGCGCCGCTTCCAGCCAGCCGAGGATCATGCCCCAGCCTTGCTTGGAGCGGTCGGCCCATTCGGCGGGGACGTCTGAGTGGGTGAGGCGGACTTCGCAGCCGCCGGCGGGCGTGGGCGTGAACTCCAGCAGGACCCGGGTGAAGTCCGGGTTGAACTGCGGGACGCCGAAGGTGAAGGCCAGGCGGCGCGGGCGATCGAGTTCGAGGTACTCGCCGGTATGAAGCACGTCACCCATCTCCGGGCGGCGGTCGACGAAGGTGAACTGGCCGCCGACCTTGGCGTCGACCTCGGCGCGGATCATCTCGCCGGTCGGGGTGGCGAACAGGAAGCGCCGGGCGATGGCCGGGTCCAGCCAGGCGTCGAACACGCGCTCGGGCGCCGCGTCATAGGTGTGGGTGATCGCGTATTCAGCCATCGGCGCTCACGCCGCCACGGACAGCTGTTCGAAGAGGTCCGCGGGGAAGGGCGAGACGTAGGCGGTGACGCCGAGCTGGGCGCGGACCTCGGCCAGGGGCTTGTCCCAGACGGCTTCCCAGTTGACCGGCAACAGCGGCGGGGTGCGGCGGCCGTGGGTCCAGGCGGTGAGGATGACAGGCAGCATGATCGCCCCGCCCTCCGGCCGCTCGAAGGCCACGCGGGTCAGGACCATGCCGAGGAACATCGACGAATAGTGGTGGCCGAACTGGGCGAGCTGGAAGGCCGAGATCGCCACCTCGTGCAGGGCGGTGGTCTGGTAGCCGGCCACGATGTGCCACAGGTCGTGGCACTGCAGGATGCGGGCGTTCAGGTAGTCGAGCGGCGCCGGCAGCTTGTCGAGGCCCAGCGCGGCGCGGTCCAGCACCTCCAGGTCGAAGCCGTTGTCGACGATCAGGTCGTGGAAGGTCGCGCCCAGCGAGGCGGGCGGGCATTTGGCGAGCGCATCCAGGCTGAAGTGCTTGGGATAGCTCTGGGCGACGGCCTTGGGGACGTCCGGATAGCAGAGCGCGGCGCGGCCGACCCGCGTCTGCATATTGGCCGAGACCAGGCCGGTGAGGGCGGCGGTCTTGGTGGTCAGGTTCACCGCCTCGAGGCCGGACGGCGGTTCCTCCAGCAGGTCCCACAGGGCGGGCCAGAAGGCAGGCGGGATCGGCTCCGGCGCCGCGGCTGCGTCGGTGGGGACGGGCTTCGCGCCTACCGGCTCGCCCAGGTAGCCCTCGGCGACGGCGTCGTAGAGGCCGGGGACGCGCTCCGGCGCGGCGGCGGCGGCGTGGATCCACAGCGCCGACAGCGCCATGAGGTCGGCGGCCTGCGGCTGGGCTTTCAGGCGCGCGCCGAGCGCGCGGGCGGCGGCGTCCTCGGCGCCGGCCTGGGCCAGGGCTTCGAAGCCGGCGCGCTCCTGATTGTCGCTCATCTTCGCCTCGCCTTGGGGGCCTATTCGCGGTTGAGTCGCGATCTCGATGGGAGCTTAGGACTGTTGCTGATTTAGGTCCTTTGGGGAAGCGGGGCGCGCGGCGTCGCGGCCGAAGTTGGGGGCGGCGCTTTCCTGGCCGGCGGCGATGATGCCGCGGCGGATCTCGCGGGTGCGTGAGAAGAGCTCGAACAGCTTGTCGCCCTCCGCCCAGCGGATGGCGCGGGAGAGCGCCTGCAGGTCCTCGGTGAAGCGGCCCAGCACCTCCAGCACCGCGTCCTTGTTGGCCAGGAAGACGTCGCGCCACATGGTCGGGTCGGACGCTGCGATGCGGGTGAAGTCGCGGAAGCCGCCGGCGGAATATTTCATCACCTCGCCGCGGGTGACGCCTTCGAGGTCGGCGGCGGTTCCGACGATATTGTAGGCGATCAGGTGGGGCAGGTGGCTGGTGACGGCCAGGACCAGGTCGTGGTGCTTGTCGTCCATCAGCTCGACGTGGGCGCCGAGCGCGGTCCAGAAGTCGGTCAGGCGCTCGACGGCGGCCTGGTAGGGCGCATCGGTCCGGGCCTGGGGCGTCAGGATGGTCCAGCGGTTCTTGAACAGCTCGGCGAAACCGGCTTCCGGGCCCGACTGCTCGGTGCCAGCGATCGGGTGGCCGGGGACGATGTGGACGCTGTCCGGCAGGAAGGCGGCGAGCGCCTCGGCCACGGCGCCCTTGACCGAGCCCACGTCGGTGACGGTGACGCCGGGGCTGAGGCCCGGGGCGGCGGCGCGGGCGGCCTCGCCCATGGCCATCACCGGCACGGCGAAGACGATCAGGTCGGCGCCCTTCACGGCCTCGGCGGGATCGGCATGGACGCTGTCGGCATAGCCCAGCTCGACGATCTTGGCGCGGGCGGCCTCGGAGGCGTCGGCGACGGCGACCTCGCCCACGGCGCCGGCCGCGCGGGCGGCGCGGATCACCGACGAGCCGATCAGGCCGCAGCCGATCACCGCCATCCTGCCGTAGATGGGCTGGCTCATGCGCCCTGGCTTGAAGCAGGGGGCGTCGGGGCCATGAACTCGATCAGCGCCTCGACCAGGGCGCGGTTATGCGCCTCCAGGCCGATGGTGACGCGGATGTGGTCGGGCAGGCCGTAGTTGCCGACGCCGCGCACCAGCAGGCCCTTCGACGCCAGGAAGGCGTCGGCCTCGGCGGCGGTGTGGCCGGGGATCTTCGGGAAGCCGACCAGCACGAAATTGGCCGCCGAGGGGCCGATCACGTCGAGGCCCAGGCCGCCCAGCTGCTGGGTGAGCCAGGGCCGCCAGGTCTCGTTGAGGGCGATCGAGGCCTGCTGGAAGTCCTCGTCCTCCAGGGCCGCGACGGCGGCGCGCTGGGCGGGGATCGAGGTGTTGAACGGCAGGCGGATGCGGTCGATGGCCTGGGCGATCTCCAGCGGGGCATAGCCCCAGCCGATGCGCAGGGCCGCCAGGCCGTGCAGCTTGGAGAAGGTGTGGGTGACCACCACGTTGCTGGAATTGCGGGCCAGGTCGATGCCGTCGTCGAAGGTCGGATCCAGGGCGAACTCGCCATAGGCGCCGTCCAGCACCAGCACCACGCTGGGCGGCAGGGCGTCGTGCAGCCGGCGGACCTCGGAGAACGGGATCCAGGTGCCTGTGGGGTTGCCCGGGTTGGCCAGGAAGACCAGCCGGGTGCGCGCGTCGACGCACTTCAGCAGTTCGTCCACGTCGATGCGGAAGCCCGGCTCCCTGGCGTGGCGAACTTCAGCCTGGCAGGCGTAGGCGCCGATGGCGAAGGCCGCGAAGCCGTATTCGCCCTGCACCATGTTGTCGCCCGGCTCCAGGAAGGCCTGGTTGAGGAGCGCGAAGACCTCGTCCGAGCCGCAGCCGAAGATCAGCCGTTCCGGCTCGATCCGGAGCTTGGCGGCGATCGCCTCGCGCACGATGGAGGCGCGGGGGTCGGGATAGACGTGCAAGGACCGCTCGGCGCTCTCGTAGGCCGCCTGGGCCTTGGGGCTGGAGCCCAGCGGGTTCTCGTTGGCCGACAGCTTGATCGGCTCGGCGAAGCCCTCGGCCTTGGCCTTGCCCGGCACATAGGCGTGGATGTCCAGGATGCCCGGCTTGGGGAGCGGCTTGGCCGCCTTCGAACGGTCGAGGAGGGGGGCGTCGTCAGACATTGGAGAGCGCAGCGTCCGAGGGGTGAGGCCGATGGGGCCGGGTCCGCCTCTTACACGCCGCTCGCCACGCGTCCAAGGTCGGCCTTGGACGCGCAGGCGTCGGCGCTGGTAGCGGCCGAGCGGCGGAAACCGCGTCCGACGGTCGGGCCGCTCTTACTTCTTCACGGCGTCTTTCACCGTGTCCTTCACGTCGCCGACGGCGGACTTCACACCGCCCACGACCTCGTCGTGCTTGCCCTGGCTCTTGAGCTTGTCGCTGCCGGTGAGGTCTCCCGCGGCAGATTCGACATGGCCGATGGTTTTCTGGCTCGCGCCACTCTCGTGGCTCCGGTCGCAGGCGGCGAGTCCTGTGGCGGCCAGGGCGAGGGCGGCGACAAGCGCAAGGCGAAGGGTGGGCATGGGAGCGTATCCATTGGTCCGCCGCGAGCGTGGGCATGAGCGTAACGGCCAAGCTTTCTGTAGGTTCAACACCGAGCACAGCCGCGCGGTCTGCGGCTCAAATCTCATGCTCTCGACCCATAGCGGAACCGTTGAGCGCGGTAAGCTGCCCGCTCGGGTCACGACCGTCCAAGCCGCGCGATTGCCAGCGGAGGGCTTCCGCGCCAGAGGAGGCTCCGGCGTTTGAGGGAGAGAGCATGGCGGGGCGCGAGGCGGTGCTGATGTCCTGGAGCGGCGGCAAGGACAGCGCCGTGGCGCTCTATGAACTGCAGCGGGACGGGCGCGAGATCGTCGGCCTGATGACTATGGTGGCGGGCGACGCAAACCGGGTCAGCGTGCATGGCATTCCGCGCGATCTGGTGCGCCGGCAGGCTGCGGCGCTGGGCCTGCCGCTGCATGAAGTGGTGCTGCCGAGTCGGCCCAGCAACGTCGAGTACGAGGCGGCGATCGGCGAGCTGTTCGCGGCGCAGCGGGCCGCGGGCGTGGAGACGGTGGCGTTCGGGGACCTGTTCCTGGAGGACATCCGGGCCTATCGCGACGGCCTCTGCGCGCGGCTGGGGATGCGCGCCATCTATCCGGTCTGGGGCCGCGAGACCCGCGCCTTCGCGGCCGAGTGCGGAGCTTACGGTTTCCGCACGGTGCTGTGCTGCGTGGACCTGGCGCGACTGGACCTCAGCTTCGCGGGGCGGGAGCTGGACGCGGCGCTGCTGGCCGACCTGCCCGCGGGCGCCGATCCCTGCGGCGAGAACGGCGAGTTCCACACCTTCGTCTTCGACGGCCCCAACTTCGCCCACGCGATCCCGATCGAGGTGGGCGGCCGTGAGGTCCGCGACGGCTTCGGCTATTGTGCGATCCGGGCGGCGTGACGGCTTCACCCAGGGGAAGTCTTGTGCGACTTAGCCGGGCAATGAGGAGCCCGCCATGACGCCGCGCACGACTGTCAGTTTCGCCTGGGCGCTGGTCCTGGCCGCGGCCACAGTGATCGGCAGCCTGGCGGCGTCCTGCATGATGCCCTTCGTCGCGCTGGCGGTGATGTCGGCGGCGACCATGACGCGACGCCGGGCGGCGGTGACGGTGGCGGCCGCCTGGGCGGCCAATGAGGCGATCGGTTTCACGCTGCTGCATTTCCCGGCGAACGCCAGCTCGTTCGGCTGGGGCGCAGCCGCGCTGGTCGCGGCGCTGGGCGCCATGCTGGCGGCGAGCCTGCTGGCAGCGCGCGGGCGCCTCTCGGCGGCGCGGCTGGCGGGGGCCTTCGTCCTGGGCTTCGCGGCCTATGAGGGCGTGATGGCGGCCTGGGGCCTGGCGGGTGGCGGGCTGGCGACCTTCGCCCCGGCCATCGTGGCGCAGATCGCGCTGAACGAGGCGATCTGGCTGGTGGGGCTGGCGGCGGTCCAGCTGCTGCTGACCTGGCGCGCGCCCAAGCTGTTCGGCGCCGCGCCGGCGCTCAGCCTGATCTGAGAATGGCCAGTCCGCGTATCCTCTCTCTGCTGCCGAGCGCCACGGAGATCGCCGTCGCGGTCGGGCGCGGCGAGGGCCTGGTCGGGCGCAGCCACGAGTGCGACTTCCCGCCGTTCGTGGAAGCCCTGCCGGTGTGCACGGGGACCAAGCTCGAAAAGGGCCTGACCTCGCGCCAGATCGAGGACCGGGTGCAGGAGATCGTCCGCCAGGGGCTGTCGGTCTATGAGGTCAACGCCGCCCTGGTGCGCGCGCTGAAGCCCGACGTGGTGCTGACCCAGTCGCAATGCGCGGTCTGCGCGGTGACCCCGGCGGACCTGGAAGAGGCGCTTGCAGACTGGGTAGGAACCCCGCCGACGCTCTTGTCGCTGGCCCCCGACAATCTGGACGACGTCTGGGGCGACCTGCGGCGGGTCGGGGAGGCGGTGGGCGCGCCGGACGAGGCCGCCGCCGCGATCCTGCGCCTGCAGGACGGGCTGCAGGCGATCCGCGTCCGCAGCGCGGCGCGCGGCTGGCGGCCGCGGGTGGCGACGATCGAATGGATCGAGCCCTTGATGACGGCGGGCAACTGGGTGCCCGAACTGATCGACGCGGCGGGCGGCGAGGCGCTGCTGGCCTCGCCCGGCCAGCACTCGCCCTGGATCGAATGGGAGGCGCTGGCCGCGGCCGACCCTGACGTCATCGTCCTGATGCCTTGCGGCTACCGCATCGGCCAGATTCTGGCGGAGATGCCCAGCTTGCACGCCCGTCCCGGATGGCGCGATCTGCGCGCGGTGAAGGCGGGCCGCGTGTTCGCCGTCGACGGGCACTACTATTTCAGCCGTCCCAGCCCGCGGCTGTTGGAGTCGGCCGAGATCCTGGCGGAGATCCTGGACCGGTGCGTCGATGAGCGCTCGGCGGTCGCGGGACCGATGGGTGAGCGCTGGCGGGTGGCGGCGGTTGGCTAAAGATCAGTTCCACTCGCTCGCACAAACGTCTGCCATCCTGGACGGCCGAAGAGCCGATCCGGGACCCAGGAGCGACCGCACAGTTTGAACCCCTGGGTCCCGGCTCTCCGCTTCGCTGCGGCCGGGATGACGGAGCTTTATGCGCAGTAGGGGAAGGTTGGCGCCCTAGATATCCAGCGGGCCCGGGGCGGCGCCGATGACGCCGGAGAGTTTGCCGGGGGCGCGGGCCAGGCGGGCGTCGTCGGGCTGGTAGTAGCCGGCGAGCAGGAAGAGTTTCAGGCCGCCGGCCTCAACCAGCAGGGTGGCGGCGACGCCGTCGCGGCTGAGGGCGTCTTCGATGGCCTTGGCGGCGCCTGGAGCGTCGGTGACCCAGAAGGTGTTGTCGGCGCCGGTGGGCTCGACCTCGACCTCGGCGACGGCCATGGCCGAGAGCGGACCCCAGGCGGCGAGACAGGGCAGGGCGGCGAACACCTTCAGCTTCGGCTCGGCCAGCAGGCGGCCCCACCAGGCGCTGTCGGGGGTCAGCGCGCAGACGCCGACGCCGCCCAGGCTCCGGGCCTCGGCGATGGCGTCCTCCGGCTTGGCGACCTGGCGCAGGGAGGGCGCGACGCCGAAGCGCAGGCGGGCGACCTCGACGGCGCGGCCCGGATCGCGGCCGCCCCAGACGGCGATGTGGAAGGGCCCCTGCGTCGCCAGGCTGTCGCCGATCAGCTCACGCCAGATGCGCACGATCAGGCCGGGACGCGCGCCGTTGCGCGGGCCGGCGAGCAGCTTCTTGAGCAGCGCGGTCTCGCGGCCGGGACGCAGACCGAACTTGTCTGAATCACCCGCCGCGGCCTTGGCGACGGCGACGTCCTTGGCCAGCGAGGCGCGCTCGACGACCAGGCGCAACAGGTCGGCGTCGATGGCGTCGATCCGCTTGCGGACCTCGTCCAGTGAGGGTGCGGGCAGCGATGGCGCAGGCTTATCCGTCATGGCTGCGGTGAAATTCTTCCCGAAACTGAAGGAAGGCGACCTAAGTCATTGCGGGCAAAGGCGCAATAGGGCCGCGCGCCGCAATAAAGTTGCAGGCGAAACGGTCGGGCCGCCGGGCCTCATGCGCCAAGCTTCGCTTTGTGGTAAACACCGGGCCGGGCTGCTTCCAGGAGTGAGGGCGACATGGGCGCCTTTGGCTGTTCCTCGATGTCGCGTCTCGCCGCGGTCCTGACCGCCCTGGCTCCGATCGCCGGTCCCGCCGCGGCGCAGGACGGCAACCCGACCACGCCCGGCGCGCTGGCCAACCCTGGCTCCTACCAGGGCAGCATGGCCCTGCAGCAGCAGGAGCAGCACCAGTACCAGCAGCAACAGCAGCAGAACCAGCAGATGCAGCAGCGGCTGGACCAGACCTACCGGCAGTATGCGCCCGGGCGCGGCGGCGGTGGCGGCGGGCCAGGCGGCGGCCAGGGCGTCGATCTGTGGAAGAAGCCGCCCCTGGCGCCGGCGCAGAATCCGCTGCTGGGCCGTTGGCGGCAGATCGCTTCCCGCGGGGTGTCGGAGCAGAATATGGGCGGGTTGGACGCGTTGCTGGGCGGCAGCGGGAGCGCGGCGAGCCTCGTCAATGGCGCGCTCGCCGGCGGCTGCAAGTCGATGTTCGGGACGGGCATGATCGCCTTCACCCCGACGAGCCTGGACTGGGTGGCGGCCGACGGCCACCAGGAGGTGCTCAATCACGTCGAATACCGGGCCAACGGCGGCGAGGTGGTGGTGCTCACGCGCGATCCGGGGGCGGTCCCGGCGCTGATCTTCGGCCTGCCCGACCACGACCACGCGGTCGTGGCCTTCTTCAAGTGCACGATGGAGCGCCTGGGCGCCCAGCCCCAGGGCGCCCAGCCCCAGGGCGCCCGCGCTTCGGCGGCGCTCCCCAAGGGGCCGACGGGCGGCGCGCCCGCGGCGGCGCCTTCGGGGTCGGCCAACGCCATACTGAGGTTCAATGTCGGGGCGGCGGCGCCCGGCGCCTTCACGCCCTTCGTGGGTCAACAGATCTGGGTGACGCCTGAAGACCCCGCCGCGGCCCTGGGCGGATCGCCCGTGGTCCGCCTTACGACCGATTGCGCCAATGTCCAGGCCTGCACGAGCGACCTGAGGCTGATGACCGGCAAGGCCTTGGGTTCGGTGCGCACCGACGCCCAAGGCCGTGCCCAGACGCCGCCGATCGCCGCCGGCCGCTACTTCCTTGTCGGCATCTTTCCCTATCAAGGCCACGTGCTGCTGTGGAACGTGGCGGTCGATCTGCGCGCCGGATCCAATGACGTGACGCTGGGTCCATCGAACGGCCGGGCGGTCCGCTGACCGGCCACGCGGCGGCGATTTCCCTGCGCCGCCAGGTTGTGCCTAGTATCCGGGCAAGGTTGTGCCTTTTATGCAAGCTTGACTGAAATTGCGCTCCCGCCCGATCAAGCTCGGTTTACACGGTCAGTGATCCGTCATCGGATGATGTTCGTCGAACTCTGAAACTCGCTCCAAGCGCGAGTGCGCGGCGATTTGCTCGCCGTGCTCCATCAGAGAGACCCCGGGGAGACCAAGCTATGAAAAACCTGCACACAGGCGCCAGCGTACTCGTGTTGTCGGCCTTGATCGCGCCGGCGGCCTTCGCGGCGGCCCCTGCGCCGGATACGGCGGCCGGCGTCTCGGAAGTCATCGTCACCGGCACCCGCGTCACCGGCGTCAAGGCCGAGGACAGCGCAGCCCCGATCCAGGTGGTGGGCGCGCTGGCGCTGAAACGTGTCGGCCAGCCGGACCTGATCCAGGCGCTGTCGCAGAACCTGCCGTCCTTCAACGCCGAGGGCTATGCCGCCGACACCGCGGCCCTGACGCTTTCGGCCGCCCTGCGCGGGCTGAACCCGAACGACACCCTGGTGCTGGTGAACGGCAAGCGCCGCCACCCGACCGCCAACCTGCACGTCGATCCGAGCTCGTTCCAGGGCGCGGCGACCGCCGACCTGAGCTTCATTCCGGTGGGGTCCATCGACCATGTCGAGGTGCTGACCGACGGCGCGGCCGCGCAATACGGCTCCGACGCCATCGCCGGCGTCGTGAACATCATCCTCAAGAACGGCAACCATGGCGGCGCCGCCAGCATCACCGGCGGCCAGTACTATGAGGGCGACGGCGACACCGGCGCCTGGTCGCTAAACAAAGGCTTCGAGATCGGCGACAAGGGCTTCTTCAACGCCACCGTCGAGCAGCGCTACCACGGCTTCAGCCGCCAGGGCGGCGCGGACCGGCGGCTCTACACCGTGGCCGGCGCCTTCCTCCCGGGCACCAGCGCGATCGACAAGGGCGCGGCGGGAGCGCCGGGCGCGCCCGACGTCAACAACATCTACGGCGACACCCAGTCGAACACCTACGACGGCTTCTACAACGCCGGCTATGACCTGGGCGGCGGGCTCGAGGTCTACAGCACCGGCAGCTATGGCCACCGCAAGGCCTCGGCCTTCGAGAACTACCGCGTGCCCAGCAAGGTCACCCGGACCGTCGGCGCCACGACCATCGTGCCGTTCCCGAACGGTTTCTCCCCGCGGGAACAGATCGTCGAGGACGACTATGCCGGCACGCTGGGCATCCGCGGCGTCGTCGCCGGCTGGAACTGGGACCTGTCGACCACCTACGGCCGCGACAAGGACGACGTCTCGACGATCAATTCGGCCAACGCCTCGCTGTTCGCCGACACCGGCCAGACGCCGCGCAACTTCTTCGACGGCACCTTCGCCGCGTCCGAATGGACCACGACACTGGACATCGACCGGTCGTTCGACGTGGGCATGGCCGCGCCGATGAACGTCGCGCTGGGCGCGGAGAACCGTGAAAGTAAGTTCACCATCGGTCAGGGCGACCCGCTGTCGACCTACAAGGAAGGCGGCCAGTCCTTCCCCGGCTTCCAGAAGACCGATGCGGCCACCCACACCCGCACCAACTATGCGGGCTATGGCGATCTGGCGCTGGTCCCGATCTCCGGGCTCAAGGTCGACCTCGCCGGCCGCTATGAGCACTACAACGACTTCGGATCGACCACGGTCGGCAAGCTCACCGCCCGCTACGACTTCACCCCGGCCTTCGCCCTGCGCGGCACGATCAGCGACGGCTTCCGCGCGCCGACCCTGGCGGAAGAGTTCTATTCGGCCACCAACGTGGCGCCGACCTTCGCGGTGGTGCAGCTACCGGCCAACTCACCGGCGGCGCACCTGGCAGGCTTCCCGAACCTGAAGCCCGAGAAATCGACGAACTACAGCGTCGGCTTCATCGGCCACCCGGTCGAAGGCCTGCAGATCACCCTGGACGCCTATCAGATCGACATCCGCAACCGTATCGTGGCCACCGGCACCCTGCTGGGCCTGAACAACGGCGCCGTAGTCTCGCAAGGCGTGCTGAACGCCATCGCCGCCCACGGCAACGTCCTCGATCCGGGTGTCACCTATGTAGGCATCAGCGTCTTTACCAACGGGGCCAACACCAAGACCCAGGGCCTCGAGTTCACCGGCAACTACGCCTCGGACTTCGGCGACATGGGCCACGTCGATTGGTCGGTGGGCGTCAACTACAACAAGACCACCATCGAAAAGCAGAGCCCGCTGCCGGCGGCGGTGACCTCGGTGGCCATCGGCCAGACCGTCCTGCTCGGCGCCAACGCGGTCGACACCCTGACCACCGCCGTCCCGCGCGAGAAGGTGATCCTCGGCGCCTATTGGACGCTGGGCAAGTGGAGCGCCAACCTGCGCGACACGGTGTTCGGCGAGACTTCGGAGCGCTACAGCCTCGACGGCACCGGCAACAACGGCATCAAGACCAGGATCCCGGTCACCAGCATTACCGACCTGGAAATCGACTATGCGATCCGCGACGACCTGAAGCTGGCGATGGGGGCGAACAACCTCTTCGACCACCACCCGCCCGGCATGCCCAATGTCTCCAACGGGGCCGGCGGCGTGAGGCCGGCGGACGGCAACAACGTCTATGGCGAGCCGCTGCAGTACTCCCCGTTCGGGATCAACGGCGGCTACTATTACGGACGCCTGACCTTCACGTTCTGACCCTGAGATAGGGCCCGTCTGCGCCAGCCGATCCTGGCGCGGGTGGGCCTCATTGGGTCATCCGCCAGGGCGACCGGTCGGTCCAGGTGGCGATCGCGGCGGCCGCCCAGGCGGTGGTCTTGTCCGTGTGGCAGGCGTTGCAGGCGTTGGGGATGCCGAGCTTGTCCGTCTGCGTCGGCGTGACGAAGTGGAAAGTGTGGCTGGCGACGTTCACCTTGCCCAGGGTCTGCTCGATCTTCGGCATGTGGCAGGCCACGCATTGGTCGCCGGGGCTGCCGGCGGCGTGGTGGGTGTGGGCCTCGATGGTCGCCGCGCGCGGGCCGTTGCGCCCGCCGGCGCTGTGGCAGGTCAGGCAGACCTCTCCGATCGGCTTGCGCAGCATGGCCTGGTTGTCCGTGCCGTGCGGGTCGTGGCAGCTGAAGCAGGTGACGCCACGGGCGTACATCAGGCTCTGGACGAAATCGTTGCCCTGCATGCGGTTCTTGTGCGCCGTGCCGTCCGGGAAGTGGGTGAAGGTCAGCTCGCCCAGCTTGTGGTCCTCCAGCTTCCAGAAGTCCGCCAGCTTCAGGCCGGCGCGATAGCCCACCGGCCAGTCGTAGTATTTGCCGGCGATGGGATTGCTGAGCGGCTGGCCCTGGGAGTGACAGCGGATGCAGGTGTCGCTGGCCGAGACGTAGTCCTGCTTCGCGGGGTTCACGACGCTGACCTGGGCCGGGTGAGCGGCATGCGCGCTGCCCGGCCCGTGGCAGGCCTCGCAGCCGACGTTCCATTCGGCGACGGTCTTGGTCTTGATGTTGTAGTCGACCGAGTGGCAGCCGTCGCAGAGCGGGCCGGTGGGACGGCCGGAATTGTCGCCCTTGGGGTCGGGATAGAACTTGGCCCACCAGTCGCCGCCCTGGTCGGGCACGTGATAGGGCGCCCACTTGCGGTTCGTGACGTCCCACTGGATGGGGTAGGGATAGTAGTCGTCGCCGACCTTGTGGAAGTAGCGCTGCTTCCAGACGCTGCCGTAGACGAAGGCGATGTCCTTGGCGGTGAAGGTGACCAGCGGATCCGGCTTGGACAGGTCCGGGATGATCGCGTCCGGGTGCTGCTTGGGGTCGCGCACCACATTGGCCATGCGGGTCTTGGACCAGCGGGCATAGATTTCCTGGTGGCAGCTCTGGCAGGCGGCCGATCCGACATAGTGGGCGTCTTGCGCCACCGTGGGGATCGGCGCCGCGGCGACCTGAGCCAGGGACCGCGCCGGCGAGAACGCCGCGTAGCCCAGGGCGATGGCGAACAGCAGGGCCGCCGCGAGGCCGGCAAATGACACAGCTCGGTTTTTCACAGCGCCCCCGAAGACCAAGCCTGAAGACGCCGACGTTTACGCCCAACGCCGCGGCTGCCAAGGCCCGGATGCGGCGGCGTCAGAAGTTTACGCTGTCACCGAGGCGCCCGTCTTTGACGGACCGGCGCGACCTGTCACATTTCCCGCCTAACAAGCGCGGTCGAGACACCGCCGTCCCGGGAGATCAGATGTCCAGATCCTATCCAGTCCTCGCGGGCGCCGCCGCCTGCGCCCTCGCCATCGTGGGCGCCGCCGCCGCGGCCGGGTCGGACGAGGGCCTGCGGATCAACCAGCTCCAGGTGATCGGCAGCCACAACAGCTATCACGCCGGCCTGACGCCGGGCGTCGCCAAGCTGCTGCAGGCGACCAATCCCAAGGCCTTCGACGGGCTGGACTACCAGCATTCACCGCTGACCGCGCAGTTCGATCACGGCATTCGCCAGATCGAGCTCGACATCTACGCCGACGCCAAGGGCGGGCGCTTCGCCCATCCGTTCGGGGCGACCCTGAACGAAGGCGGCGCGGCGGGCTTCGACAAGCCGGGCGTGTTCGCCAAGCCCGGCTTCAAGGTCATGCATGTGCAGGACATCGACTACATCTCGACCTGCCAGCCGTTCGTCGGGTGCCTGAAGGAAGTCCGCGCCTGGTCGAAGGCGCATCCGCAGCATGTGCCGCTCTACATCCTGGTGGAGACCAAGACCCAGGAGCCGATCAAGGCGGTGCCCGGCATGGTGGACTATGAGCGCTTCACGGGCGAGGTGCTGGACGCCCTGGATGCGGAGATCCGCTCGGTGTTCCCGGAGAACGAGATGGTCACGCCCGACCAGGTGCGCGGCCACTACGCGACCCTGCCAGAGGCCGTCGGGCCCCATTCTGGCAAGGAGGGCGGCTGGCCGACGCTGAAGAGCGCGCGCGGCAAGGTCGTCTTCCTGCTCGACCAGTCGAACATCACGCCGATCTACACGGCCGGCCATCCGGCGCTGCAGGGCCGGGTGCTGTTCACCAACGCCAAGGCCGGGACGCCGGACGCCGCCTTCGTGGAGCAGAACGAGGGGACGCCGGAGGCGATCGCCGCGCTGGTCAAGCAGGGCTACATCGTGCGCACCTGCTCCGACGCCGACACCAAGGAAGGTCGCAGCGGCGACACCACCCAGCGGGAGAAGGCGCTGGGCAGTGGGGCGCAGATGGTGAGCACCGACTACCCCTGGTTCGAGCCGTCGCGCTGGACCGGCTTCACGGTGAGCCTGCCGGGCACGGCCTCGGTGCGCTGCAATCCGGTCAATGCGCCGAAGGGCTGCTCAGACGCGGCGCTCGGGGACACGCCCGTCGCCAAGTGAGCTGAACCGCGGGGCTCAGACCCGCGGGGCCAAGCCGTTGAGGAACAGCGCGCAGAAGGTGTCGGCGACCTCCGCCGGGGTGTTCAGCCCCGAGGGCGCGTACCAGCGGGGCAGCCAGTTGATCGCCCCCATGATCGCCCGGCGCGACAGGGCTCCGTTCACCTGGCGGAACGCGCCCTCGGCCATGCCGCGCTCGGAATAGGTGGCCTTGCCGATCGCGCGCTGGCTGCGGAGGCGCACGATGTCCTGGTGCTCCGGCGTCAACGACTGCTGGCGGAAGTAGCCGGCGAGCGGGCCGTGCGCGCCGGCGTTCAACTCGATCATCGAGGCGATGAAACGGGCCTCAAGATCCTGCGCGGGGCCGCCTTTGGCCTCATTGGCGTCCAGCACCTGCTCGGTCAGGTCGATGGAGCGCAGGTAGCACTGGAAGAGCAGGTCCTCCTTGTTGGCCACGTAGTGGTAGAGGGCGCCGCGGGTGACATCCAGGGCCGCGGCGATCTCGTCGATCGAGGAGTTGTCGAAGCCACGGTGGTTGAAGAACTCCGAGGCGGTGCGGAATAGCGAGTCGCGCCGCTGGGCCGCCTGGAAGGCGCGGTCGAAGCCGTGCTCGGGGCTGGGCGTATCGATCAGCACCGGCGCCGGCCAGTCCGTCATCGCCGGGCCAGGGCGCTTGAGACCGTGCAGGAAGATGTCGGTGAAAGCCTCGCCGATCTGAGGGCGCGTGAGCGCGCCGGGGCGCTCGCGAAACCAGACGAACACCCAGTTGAGCGCTCCGGTCACCGCGAAATTGGTCAGGTGCGGGCGGGGCACGAACAGGCTGCCGTCGGCATGACCCTCGGTGAGGATGCCGCTCAGCAGGTCGTCGTGCTGGTGGGCGAGGCGGCGGACCTCGCGCTCGTGCTCCGGCGTCAGGAAGGCGATGTCGCTGAGGAAGGCGACCGGCGGGGCGGCGAAGTGCAGCTTCAGATAGTGGACGAAGCGGTCACGGCCTGAGCCGGCCATCTTCGAGGCGGTGACGGCGTAGCCGGCGGCGAGCCCGGAAGTCCGCAGGTAGGACTGGTAGACCACCTCCTCCTTGCCGGCGAAGTAATAGTAGAGCGCGCTCTTGGTGATCCCGAGGCGCTCGGCCACGGCGTCCAGCGAGGCGTTGGTCAGGCCGCTCTCGTTCAGCACGGCGGCGGCGGCCAGCAAGGCGGCTTCGGTGCGCGCGCCGCGTTGCGACGGACGCCCCCGCGAGCGGCGGCCCGTCCCGGTCCCGCTGTCTGGTCCTTTCGACGGTGGGGAAGTCTCGGAAGCCATCGCTCTTTCTGACCTGAGGCGCCGTAACGGAGCCGGAATCGCGCCCGCAACCAAGGGTTTTGAAGGCTCGGCGTCTCGCTCCGGCCGATCACATCTAATTCTTTTAATTCATCGTAGGTAGACTAACTTTGCTATTGAAATTTTCGAAGAGCCGTAGGAGGCTCCGAAATAACGAAGCCTGCAAAGGCGCCGCCCCGGCCAAACGGGGCGTGGATGGAAACCCGTGGGAGGGACTCATGATGAAGCGCCCCATTCGGCGCGGCTTGCCGCAGTGCGCCCAAATTCCTGGACGCTATTTTCTCACCGCCCTGCTGCTGGCGAGCGCCAGCGCCTTGCCGGCGGCCGCCCAGACCGCCGGCGGCGCGGCCCGGCCCGACGCCTCAACCTCGGTCGACACGGTGATCGTCACCGCCGAGAAGCGGGCTGAGAATGTCCAGGACGTGCCGGCCTCGGTGACCGCCTTCAGCGGCGCCCAACTGGAGCAGGCCAACATCGTCAGCGCCAGCGACCTGGCCCGGTTCATCCCGAGCTTCAGCGTCTTCACGGCCAACGACAACCGCAACTCGACCATCGTGATCCGCAATCTGGGGACCTCGGGCACCAACCCAGGCATCGAACCGGACGCGGGCCTCTATCTCGACGGCGTCTATCTGCCGGCCGCCTCGGCGGCGCTGGCCGACCTGCAGGACATCTCCACCGTCGAGGTGCTGCGCGGGCCGCAGGGCACGCTCTATGGCCGCAACACCGCGGTAGGCGCGCTAAACATCAACACGCGGGCGCCGACCCAGGCGACCGAGGCCTATGCCGATGTGTCGGTCGGCAACTTCAACTCACACAGGATCGCCGGCTACGTCGGCGGCGGTCTGACCAGCGACTTGGCCGGGCGGCTGACGCTCTATGTCGACAACCACGACGGCTATGAGAAGAACCTCTTCTACAACAACTACGTGAACAACGCTGACCAGTACGGCGGCCGTGGGCGCCTGCGCTGGACGCCGACCCAGGACACCACTGTCGACGCGATCGCCTATTTCACGCGGGTCTCAACGGTGGGCACGATCCCGGCTCAACT
The DNA here is from genome assembly GCF_036264965.1 of Phenylobacterium sp. Taxonomy (GTDB): domain Bacteria; phylum Pseudomonadota; class Alphaproteobacteria; order Caulobacterales; family Caulobacteraceae; genus Phenylobacterium. Next base: position 11,060 of record NZ_DATAPY010000111.1, on the reverse strand, counting down.
GAACCCCCTCGGCCCGGGCGGCATCGCGACGCCGGGCTTCCTCGCCGCCTCGGCGGCGGCGACGCCGGGCCATCCGTTCGTACCGCTCGGCAAGTTCGAGGTGAACGAGATCGACAATCCCCTGGACGTCACGGAGACCTGGGGCGGCTCGATCAACGCCAGCCGCGAGCTGCCGTTCGGCGCCAGCGTGAGCAATGTGCTCGCCTACAACGCCGTCGACGACCACGAGTACGAGAACGACTCCGCGGCCCTGCCGCAACTGGTGGCGCGCCAGCCGCAGCATGAGGACATCCGCACCACCAGCGACGAGCTCCGGCTCACTTCGACCGGCCACCACTTCATCGACTATGTCGGCGGCGTCTATCTGTTCCACGAGATGCTGAGGTTCGCCAATGACCTCACCATCCAGCCCGGCGCCAACCGGACCTTCCCCGGCAACGCCCACCTCCTCGTGGGCGACACCTCCGACTTCTTTTACACCCAGGAGACCAACGCCGGGGCCGCCTACGGCCAGGCGACGGTCAATGTGACGGATGCGTTCCGCCTGTTCGGCGGCCTGCGTTACAGCGTCGATTCCAAGAAGGCCTCGATCGTCAACGTGGACTTCAACGCCACCGGCGTGCCGGCCTCGCCGACCTTCATCGGCTCCTTCCCGCTGGAGAACCAGCCGAACCTGAAGCGCACGGACCACAGCACCACCTGGACGGCGGGCGCCCAATACGACCTGACCGAGGGCGTCATGGCCTATGCGACGGCGGCGACCGGCTTCAAGGACGGCGGCTTCAACGCCCGCGCCGCGGCGACCGGGCCCTTCACCTTCGATCCGGAGACCGTCACCAGCTATGAGGCAGGCGTGAAGACCTCGCTGTTCGACCACAGGCTGGTGTTCAACGCCGACGTCTATCACATGCTCTTGAAGGCGGCGCAGGTCTCCACCCTGAACCCGACGACCGGGGTCGGCTTCACCGTCGGCAACGCCGGCAACGTGCGGGTCGAGGGCGTCGAGATCGACGCCCATGCGCGGCCGATCAGCGAGCTGACCCTCAACGCGTCGCTCAGCTACGCCGACAGCGTCTGGGACAGCTATCCCAAGGGCCAGTGCATCGCGACGTTCCCGACGGCCGGCACGCCGCCGCCCGCGGGGACGCCGCAGCCGATCGCACCGGGGTCGAGCGTCTGCAACTATACCGGCTTCACCCCGGCCTATTCGCCGAAGTGGCGCTGGAGCCTGGGTGCGCGGTGGGAGCAGCCGTGGTTGAAGACCGAGATCGACTGGTTCGCGGCCGCCGACGTCAGCTACGTCAGCTCGCAGTTCGAGGACGCGACCCTCGACCCGCGGACCTTCCAGGACGGCTATGCGCTCGTGGACGCCTCGTTCGGCTGGCAGCCGCCGGGCGGCCGCTGGCGGGTCAGCGTCTGGGGCAAGAACCTGGCGAACAAATCCTACAACGTGGCGGAGTTCGCCCAGGGCCTCGGCGCCTTCGTGAGCGCCGGCGGGACCGCTGCGGCCAACGGCTTCGTGGGTGTCTATGGCGTGCCGCGCACCTTCGGGGTCGAGGCCAGCTTCCGCTATTGAGCCATCAGGAAAGGCGTCAGACGATGACCGACACAGCCTCCCACAGCCGTCGCGGCCTGATCGGGGCCGCCGCGGGCCTCGGCGTTCTGGCCGCCACCGATCCGCTCCGCGCCCTGGCCGCGCCGCGCAAGCGGCCGGACGTCTATGGCAAGACGAGCTGGAGCGAGTCGATCATGATGGTCTACCTCTCGGAGGACCTGAGGACCGGGATCAGCTACCGGATCTGCCGCTTCCCCGACCTCGACGACACCTGGGTATGGCTCCAGGTGATCGTCGACGGGCAGATGTACGCCTACACCGACCAGTACCTGCCTTGCACCACAGCGCGGAACCTGCCCGACAGCGCCATGGCGACCTATGACGGACCCGGGACCAGGGCGCGGATGACCCGGTTGGGGACCTCGGCGGACCTGCGCTCGATGTCCTTCTCCTTCCAGGGCGGCTGCCATCCGGGAACCGGGGCGAAGGAAGGGCCGGGCCAGGTTCCAGTCTCGGTGGAAGGCGTTTTCTGGCCCAGCCGGACCCATCCGCACGACCAGACCGGCCGCGTCGAGCGCACGGGCCGCATCGAGGCCACCGTCCGGGTGGGCGGCAAGTCCTATCCGATCGCCGACATCGCCAAGCAGCACGAGCAGACCCAGACCGGGCCCAGGTTCCTGAAGGGCTTCAGCTACTGCAACATGTGGAACGCCGAGTCCTCGTTCCTCGGCCTCTTCGCCAGCGACCGGGGCTATGGCGACTACGAGATCGGGGCTTCGGGCCAGGAGGTGAAGACCTACGCCATCGTCAAGCCCGCGCCGATCCGTCGGTTCGCCGCCGTACTGGCCGACGGCAGCCGCGTCGAGGGCGTCGCGCACGCGGCGATCTCCTACCAGATCCCGGTCTACGACCAGATCTGGCTGGGGACGATGGTCTCCGGCGTCGTCGACGGCCGCAAGATGATCGGCACGATCAACGACTGGCGGCCGCAGGATCAGGCCTATCCCGCCTCGGTCTGAAGCCGTCCGGCCGTCAGCCGGAAATCAGCCACTGAGCGACATAAATCTGCGCCTTGCGCGCCAGTTCGGCCGGGCCGGTGAAGTAGAACTCGCTGCCGGAAAACGTTCGACGCTCGTGCCAGCGCAGAGGGCCGGTGTCTTCGGTGCTCAAGGTTTGCCGCAGCTGGTCGCTCTTATTCTTCGGTACAAACGCCACAAAGGTTGCTTCGTCCATCGCACAAAATCTCTGCGCCCCCGGACGATATGGCCGCGAGTCTCGAAGACGTCCAAGAGATACTGCAGTGGCGCTTGTTTGAGGCGATGTCGTCGCCGCGCGTAACAGTCAAGCTGCCTTGATGTCGTCACGCCCGCCAGGAAGATGGCGCAATGCGTCACGGGCTTTCGGCTTCGTGGCGAGAGGGCGGCTCAGAACGACCGCGGATCGGCCACCGCGCCGGGGGATGCGGCGCGCAGCTTTAGAGTGGATATGCAGGATTTCATCGACCTTGAGGGCGCATCGGGGGCGTCATACCGCTTCCGCCGTCGGCCGGACGGCGCGCCGCACCTGCCGACGGCGGGAAACTATGTGATCGTCCAGGAGAGCGCCCAGGGCCTGAAGGTTCTGACGGTCGGCGTGTCGCTGGACCTGGCTCAGGTTCGGCCACCGGGTCCGGCGCGCGCGGGCCGCCGGCAGACGCACCTGTTCACGCGGCTGAACATCTCGCGCGCCGTACGATCTGCGGAGCATGAGGACGTCGTGGCGTCCTACCGTCCGGCCCGGGTAGTCGCCGAGGACGCTTGATTTCGGGAAGCGGTGTCGCCCTCAGGCGGCCGCGACGGCTTTCGCGGCGGCGATCTCACCCGCGGCGGCGACCTCGCCGAGAGCGGCCTGCAGAGCGGCCAGCAGATGTTCGGGCTTCATGGGCTTTTCGACGACGCCGTTCATGCCGGCGGCGAGGTAGCCCTCGGCGTCTTCCGGCTCGGCGTTGGCGGTGAGTGCGATGATCGGCACCAGGGAGGCCGGGCCGCCCAGCGCGCGGATGGCGCGGGTGGCGGCGACGCCGTCCATCACCGGCATCTTGATGTCCATCAGGATCAGATCGAAGCGGCCGCCGCGGGCGGCCTCGACCGCCTCGGCGCCGTCGTTGGCGCTCTCGCAGGTGCAGTCGAACATCTCGCAGAGCGCCTGGGCGACCATGCGGTTGGTGGCGTTGTCGTCGACCACCAGGACGTGGGCCGAGCGTTCGGCTTCCTGCGGCTCTTCGGCCGGGGTCTCCGAGGCGATGGGCAGGAGGATTTCGAAGATGACGGTCTCGGAGGCGCCGCCGGCGCCTTCGCTGCGCAGCGAGCCGCCCAGGCCCTCAAGGATTTGGCGGGCCATGACGACGCCGATGGCGATTTCCAGGCCAAAGCGGGCCTCGATGTCGCGGACCCGGGTCTCCAGGTCCTGGCCTTCCCAGGCCGGGTCCCGCGCGCCGCGAACGCGGCCTTCGAGACGCACGCCCTCAGGGCTGACCACGGTGCGCACGCTGGCTTCGACCGCGCCGCGGCGCATGGAGGCCACCGCCTCGCCGACGAAGCCGTCGAAAATCTGCAGCAGACGATCGCGGTCGCCGAGCGCGCAGGCGTCGGGATCGCCGTCGTAGGAGACCAGCAGGGTCACGCCGCTGTTGGCGGCGGCGGGCTGCCAGCGGCTGTGCACCTCGTCGACCAGTTCGCGCAGACGCAGCGGGGCCGGGTCGAGGGTGACGCCGTGAAGGGTGATCTTGCGCAGGCTGGAGGCGCGTTCCATCAGCCGGCGCACGCCTTGGGCCGCCTCGACCACGCCGCTGACGCACGACTGGGCGTCCGGCGCCAGTCGCTGCCGCGAGAGCTGATCGGTCAGCGCCAGCGCGCCATCCATTTGCTGGATGATCTCGGCGGTGACACGGTCGAAGAAGAACTCGGAGAGGGACATGGACAGCCGAAGGTTGCGGTACGCGACAGAGGCCACCATGGCGCCTAGCGCTTGCGGAGAGGTTAAGTGACGGCGGCGTCATGGCTTTGTTTGGGGGCTTTGTTCGCCTGGCCGGGGCGGTGACTTTGCGAAGGCGGGTCCGATCGCGCATATGAGGGCGATGATCGACCCCAATACCGAGCGGGACGCTGGCGCCCTCGTGCTGTTCTCGGGCGGGCAGGACTCTAGCGTCTGCCTGGCCTGGGCGCTTGAACGCTACGCCCGCGTGGAAACCGTGGGCTTCGACTATGGCCAGCGCCACGCGGTGGAGCTGGACGCGCGGCTGGGCGTCCGCGCTCGCTTCGCTCGGGAATTCCCGTCATGGGCGCCGCGGCTGGGCGAGGACCACATGCTGGATATCTCCAGCTTCGGCGCGGTGGCCGCCTCGGCGTTGACCGCCGACCGGGCCATCGAGATGACCGCCAAGGGGCTGCCGTCGACCTTCGTTCCGGGGCGGAACCTGGCGTTCTTCGTCTATGCGGCGGCGTTGGCGGACCGCCGGGGGCTGCAATCCCTGGTCGGCGGCATGTGCGAGACCGACTTCTCCGGCTATCCCGACTGCCGGCGCGAGACGCTGGACGCCATGCAAACGACCCTGAACCTGGGCATGGCGCAGGATTTCGTCATCGAGACGCCCTTGATGTGGCTCACCAAGGCGGAGACCTGGGCCCTGGCCAAGGGGCTGGGCGGCGAGGCGCTGGTGCGGCTGATCGTCGAGGAAAGCCACACCTGCTACCTGGGGGAGCGCGACGCCCTGCATCCCTGGGGCTACGGCTGCGGGACCTGTCCGGCGTGCGAGTTGCGCCAGAAGGGCTGGGAGGGCTGGGTGGCGCAGGATCGCCCGGCGCTGCGGGCCGAGATCGCGTCATGAGCTATGCGGTCAAGGAGATCTTCCTGACCCTGCAGGGCGAAGGCGGCCAGGCGGGCCGGCCGGCGGTGTTCTGCCGCTTCGCCGGCTGCAACCTCTGGTCAGGACGCGAGCAGGACCGGGAAAGCGCGGTCTGCAGCTTCTGCGACACCGATTTCGTGGGCATGGACGGCGTGGGCGGTGGCCGCTTTGCGTCGGCCGAAGCGCTGGCCGCGGCGGTCGAGGCGGCCTGGGCCGGCGGGGCGGATGACCGGCTGGTGGTGCTGACCGGCGGCGAGCCCCTGCTGCAGCTGGACGCGGCCCTGATCGAGGCGCTGCACGCGCGAGGCTTCTCGCTGGCGTTGGAGACCAACGGGACGCTGCCGGTCCCCGACGGCGTCGACTGGATCTGCGTCAGTCCCAAGGCCGCCGCCCCGGTTGTGCAGGTCGAGGGACAGGAATTGAAGCTGGTCTATCCGCAGGACGGCGTCGATCCGGCGCGGTTCGAGGGCCTCGCCTTCGAGCGGTTCCTGCTGCAGCCGATGGACGGACTGCGGCGGGCGGAGAACACGCAAGCGGCCATCGCCTATTGCCTTGCCCATCCCCGCTGGCGTTTAAGCGTCCAGACGCACAAGTACCTCGGCATCGCCTGAGGCCCGAAGCGACCTCCCCGCAAGCGCAAGACACGATGAGTTCCAGGATTTTCGAGATCACCAAGGCCGCGACCTTCGACGCGGCGCACCACCTGCCGGCCGGGCCCGCGGGCCCCTACACGCGTCTGCACGGCCATTCATTCAAGGTCGAGGCCAGCGTGCGCGGCGAGGAACAGGGCGCGATCGGCTGGGTCGCCGACCTGGGCGAGCTGGACCGCGCGCTACGGGCGGCGGCGAGCGAGCTGGATCACGGCCTGCTGAACGAAAAGCCGGGCCTGGAGAGCCCCACGCTCGAGCACCTGTGTCTGTGGTTCGCCGAGCGGTTGAAGGCCGAGTTCCCGGGCTTGTCGCGGGTGGTGGTCTCCCGCCCGACCATCGGCGAGAGCTGCGCGCTCAACCTGGGCTGACTGGCGAGGCCCGCGTAGCGGGCGCCTCCCGAATTGGAACCACGGAAAACACGGATAGAGCACGGAAGGGCGTCGGCGCTTTCCGTGCTCTATCCGTGTTTTCCGTGGTTGAAAGGCTGAGCCTCCGCTGCCGCGGAGGCGGGTTCAACTCCCGGCCTTGTCGTCCTTCTTGCCGCCGCCGACCGCGTCGCCGACGCCGTGGGCGGTGGCGCTGACCGCCTTGGCGCCGAGGCCGACAGCCGTGCCGGTCACCGCGACCGCCGCGCCGCCGACCGCGCCGGCCGCGCCGAGCACGACGCAGCCGGACAGCAGGATGGCGCTCGCGGCGAGGGCCGCGCTCACGGCGATGGTTCGCAGCGTCATGTCAGAATCTCCCCAGACGAGGGCCCATCCTGCACGGCCATGCGTGAAGAAATAAGGCGCGTCAGACCTCGTGGATCGCGGCTTTGCGCTGCGCGTCGTCGCCCTCGCGGCGATAGGGGCCTTTGAAGGCCGGGTCGGCGCGGCGGCGGCGGTCGGGACCGAAATAGTCGGCGGTCTTCACAAAAGGCCGCGGGTGCTCGACCACCTGACTGATCCGCTCAATGACGCCGCGCGCATTGAGCGGCTTGGCCAGGAACTCGTTGACGCCGGCGTTGCGGGCCTCCTGCACGCGGGCGATCGTCGCGTGGCCGGTGATCATGATGACCGGGCACATCTGGTTGGGGCTGTCGGGCGAGCGGCGCAGCAGCCGCACGAAGTCGATGCCGTCCAAAGGCTGCATCGAAAGGTCGGTCATGATGATGTCGATCAGCTGGTTTTTCATCAGCTGCAGGCCCTGGGCCCCGTCACTGGCCTCGAAGATGTGACGCACGCCGATCGCCTTCAGAATCTCCGACAACAGCACCCGCATGTGGTGGTTGTCATCGACGATCAGGATCTTCAGCAGGTCGTAACGCAAGGTCAACCTACGCCCGTTGTTGGCCGGCCCGTCCCGTCTCCAACCGCGATTCGGCCAGCGGAGCGTTCGGCTGATTACGTCGCGGAAATATAACCGGTCAATGCCAAATTGGGATGATCTCTCACAAGCTAAGTCGCTGGCGAAGAAAGAAAAACTTCTTTGCAAACTATGCGTGTGTCGAATACTCGACATTACCTACCGCTAGTCGTCCGCTCTGCCCAGGAAATTCAGCCGAGGCCGGTCTGTCCCCGGTGGCGCAGGAAGGCGTCGGCCAGGATGCAGGCCACCATGGCCTCGACCACGGGCACGGCGCGGATGCCGACGCAGGGATCGTGGCGGCCCTTGGTGCGCAGTTCGATCTCCTCGCCGGCCTCGTTGAGGCTGCGGCGCGGGGTGAGGATCGAGGAGGTGGGCTTGAAGGCCACCCGCGCGGTCACCGCCTGGCCGGTGGAGATGCCGCCCAGGATGCCGCCGGCGCTGTTGGACAGGAAAAGCGGCCCGTCATTGCCGGCGCGCATCTCATCGGCGTTCTCTTCGCCGGTCAGCGCCGCGGCGGCGAAGCCCGCGCCGATCTCCACGCCCTTAGCGGCGTTGATCGACATCAGGGCGCCGGCCAGCTCGGCGTCGAGCTTGCCGTAGACCGGCGCGCCCCAGCCGGCGGGCACGCCCGTGGCCTCGACCGCGACGATGGCGCCGGTGGAGGAGCCGGCCTTGCGGATCGCTTCCAGGTGCTCTTCCCAGACCGGGACCATGTCCGGATCGGGGCACCAGAAGGGGTTCTCCTCGGTCGTGCTGAAGTCGATGCGGTCGGGGGCGACGGCGTGCGGGCCGATCTGCACCACGGCGGCGCGGATGGTGACGCCGGCTACGATCTTGCGGGCCACCGCGCCGGCGGCGACGCGCGCGGCGGTCTCGCGGGCCGATTGTCGGCCGCCGCCGCGATAGTCGCGCACGCCGTACTTGGCGAAGTAGCTGTAGTCGGCGTGGCCGGGGCGGAAGGCGGTGGCGATCTCGGAATAGTCACGGCTGCGTTGGTCGACGTTGTCGATAATCATCGAGATCGGCGTGCCGGTGGTGACTTGGTCCGGATGACGCTCGTCGGAAAACACACCGGAGAGGATGCGCACGGCGTCCGGCTCCTGGCGCTGGGTGACGAATTTGCCCTGGCCCGGGCGGCGCTTTTCCAGCCACTGCTGGACGTCGGCCTCGGTGAGCTTGATCCCCGGGGGGCAGCCGTCGACCACACAGCCCAACGCCGGCCCGTGGCTTTCGCCCCAGGTGGTCACGCGGAACAGATGGCCGAAGGTGTTGTGCGACATGGCTCCGCGCTTCTAGCGGCTAAGGCGCGCCGGACCAACCTCAGGGCGCGCCAAGCGTGCGGCCGAAGAAGCTGATCGCGGCCTGCAGGGCCTCGAAATGGGTCTGGCCCTGCGGGACCTGGAGATCTCGGCAGAGCGGAACGTCCCGCTTCATCGCCGCCGGCGTGCAGGTCGACAGGAAGTCGTAGTGGCCGACGCCGGGCAGGGCCTTCAACTGGGCGCGCGGGATCATCCGCGCGGCCACCCCGCCGTTGGTGTGCGGCGAGGCCACCGGATCGGCGTCGCCCAGGATGATCGAGACCGGCGTGGTCATGGCCGAAAGGCTCGCCGGATCGAGGGCTTGGACGAAGGCCGGCGCTATGGCGAAGACCGCCTTTACGCCGCGGATGGAATGGTCGTCGCCGGCATGGGCGGCCTCGGGGGCGAGGTCGGGCCCAGCCAGCGCCGCCGCCGCCTGATCCGCCGTCACCGGAAATTCCGGCTGCGGTCTGCAGACCCCGTCGTCGGGATGGGCCGCACAGAAGTCGCGCAGACGGGCCAGGTCGAAGCGCGCGCCGCCGGCTTCGAGAGCCGTCAGTCCCCCGGTGGCGAAGCCGGCGACGCCCAGGCGACGCAGGTCCAGGTGCTGGCCGATCACCGGGTCGGCCTTGGCCGCCTCCAGCGCCGCGTCGAGGTCGCCCGGCAGGTCCCAGAGCAGCACCGCGCCGCCCACGGTCAGCTTGTCGAAGTTGTTGTTGCCCGGGTTGTCGACGGCGATGACCACAAAGCCTTGCTGGGCGAGCACGGTGGTGAACCAGCCCATCATCCGCGCCGAGCCGCCATAGCCGTGGGCGAACAGGATCACCGGCCGGCGCCGCGTGTCGGCGAAGGCGGCGTCGGGTGCGGCAGAGCCGACGAAGAACAGGGGCTCGCCGGGCGGACCGATGTCGAGGGATTTCTCCTCGGAGCCCTCGGCCGCTGGGTACCAGACGGTGATGCGCACGGCCGGCTTGTGGTCGGCGTCGCGCAGGGCGGCGGTGGGGTTGGTGGTCGTCAGATGGCGCTCGCCGACCAGGGACTCGGCGGCGGCGCTCGTGGCGAACGCCAGCAAGGCGGCGAGGGCCATCAAATTCGGAATACGCATGCGGCGGGGAATCTCTTCTCAGAACTCGGCGGCGCGACCCTAGGCGAGGCTTTGCGCCCGCGCCGCTTAATTCGCGGTCAGGTCAGGCGGCCCAGGCGGCGGCGAAGCGGCGGAGCAGGGTGCGCGCGGCGCTGTCGGCCTGGCCCGGCTCGGTGGGCGCGAGCCGCAGGAAAAGATGGCCCTGACGGTGGGTCCCGCGGGCCGGCAGGCCCTGGTTCACCAGCCGCACCAGCTTGCGCTCGCCGGCCTTCTTGGTGAGCCAGACGACGCGCCGCCCGAGCGGGGTCTCCACGGACACGCGGCCGCCCTCGGCCAGCAGGTTCGGCGCGACCGTGGCGGTGATCCAGAGGTCGTCGCCGCGCACCTGCATCCGCGGGGCGCCCATCAGCACGACGGGCAGCGCCACCCCGTCGACGCGCACGGTGTCGCCCTGGCGCAGGCCCGGCGGCAGGGTGACGCGCAGCTGGCGGCCATCCGGGGCGCGATGCTCGGCGACGCCGCCGCGCAGGGCGACCTCCGGGCCGATGGTCAGCACGCGGGGCTGCGGCGGCCGCGGGGCCGGGGGCTGGAAGATGCGGTCGGGCCCGGCCTGGGCGGCCTGCAGCCGGTGATAGGCCTCGACCACCTGGTGGAAGCGTTCCTCGCCGCCGCCGGGACGGTCGGGGTGGGCGCGTTTGGCGGCCTCGCGGAAGGCCCGGCGCAGATCGCCGGCGGTGTAGAACGGGCCGACCCCCAGCACCTGGCGGGCGGTCTTCAGGGACATCGGCGGGGCGGAACTCATCTGCCGGCCAAGATCGCGCCGACATGGTCAATGGCCGGTTAAACCCCGCCGCCTCTCGTGCATTTGGCGCGCCTGGGGCTATATCGGACGCGATGACCGACAAGACCCTGATCCCGCCGTCGCCCAGCGAGGACGATTATGTCCGCCAAGTGGCCTCCGCCGAGGCCCTGCCGCTGCTGAGCGAGGCGGACCCGTTCGCGCTGTTCAACGAATGGCTGCGCGAAGCCGTGGCCAAGGAGCCGAATGACGCCAACGCCATGTCGCTGGCCACCGCCGACGCCGACGGCCTGCCGGACGCGCGGATGGTGCTGCTGAAGGACGTCGATGCGCGCGGCTTCACCTTCTACAGCAACACCGAGAGCGCCAAGGGCCAGGACCTGGCCGCCCATCCGGCCGCGGCGCTGGTCTGCCACTGGAAGTCGCTGCGGCGGCAGGTGCGCG
>NZ_DATAPY010000110.1:0-38009 GCF_036264965.1 Phenylobacterium sp. | reverse complement strand
TTTGCGTGGGCGGTGGCATGGGTGTCGCAATGTGCGTCGAAAAAGTTTGATCTGAGTTTGGGAAAGACGAGCGCCGGAGCAACCGGCGCCGTTCAAATGGGAGACGACGTAACATGGCCAGGGTAGCGCTGGTCACGGGTGGCACCCGTGGCATTGGACGGGCGATCGTCGAGCGGCTGACCGCCGACGGCATCAAGGTCGCCGCGGGCTACTCCGGCAACGACGCCGCCGCCGAAGCGCTGAAGCGCGAGACCGGCGCCATGGTGATCAAGGGCAATGTCGGCAACTGGGCAGACTGCCAGCATGCCGCGCGGGCCGTTGAGGCCGAGCTCGGGCCGATCGACATCCTGGTCAACAACGCCGGGATCACCCGCGACGGGGTCTTCCACCGGATGAACTCCGAGCAGTGGAGCGAGGTCATTCGCGTGAACATGGACTCGCTCTTCAACATGACCCGCCAGGTGATCGAGGGCATGCGCGAGCGCGAATGGGGCCGGATAATCAACATCTCCTCGATCAACGGCCAGAAGGGCCAGATCGGCCAGACCAACTATTCCGCCGCCAAGGCCGGCATGATCGGGTTCTCCAAGGCGCTGGCGCTTGAGAATGCCAAGAAGGGCGTCACCGTGAACGTCATCGCCCCTGGTTATATCGACACCGAGATGGTGCAGACGGTGCCGGAGAAGGTGCTAGAAGCCATCATCGGCCAGATTCCGGTGGGCCGGCTGGGCCGCGGCGATGAGATCGCCGACATGGTCGCCTTCCTGGCCGGCGAGCGGGCCGGATATGTGACCGGAACGACACTATCGCTCAACGGCGGACAGTACCTGGTCGGCTAAGGCGACGCTGTCCGGTGAAGGCCCCGGCCCGGTCCAAAAAGCGCCACACGCCCTCGGCATCCCCTTGGGTGTCATGACGGGCGAGCCACTGGCTTTTTCTAGGACGAAGGCGGCGGCGGTTCTCGCAGTCGGGCTCTGCGCATGGCTGAGCCTGGCTTCGCCCGCGGCTGCCGGGCCCCTGGGCAGCCTGTTCGGCCGCCATCCCAGCGACGGGCGCGATATCGCCGCGCCGCCGGTCGCCCGCTACATCACCGAGGACGGCGATGTCTTCACCTTCGACCGCACCCAGCCGAAGGCGCTTCTGAAGTTCGACGGCAGCTTCGAGGTCTGGGCCCTGCAGCCGCAGCCGGCGCCACGTGGCGACATCATCTACAAAAACGACCTAGGCGAGCCGGTGCTGCGGGCCACGCGTCTGGGCGGGGTGACCATCTTCACCGATCAGCGCCCGGCCGGCGCCGCTGCGGCGCTCGCCGGCATCGCCTCACCCCTCAAGCTCGCGATCATGGGCCCGCAGGTCCTGCTGGAGCGGCTGGCCCAGGCCAGCGCGCGGGCCAGCCACGCCGCCCGCCGGCTGATCCAGTTCGACGCCGGTCGGCCCGGCCAGGAGGCGACGCCCATATCGGCTCCCCTGATGGCCGACGCGGCCATGGTCACCAGCGAGGCGGTGGTGCGGATGTCCAAGCGCTCCGACGCCCGCAAGCTTCTGGATCACATCCTCAAGGTGCAGTTGGTGGAGGGCCCTCGCGCATCGGTCCAGCTCGACGGCTCCGGCGTTCTGGAGGTCACCGTCGCCCCGCCGCAAGGCCTGGCCGGGCGCCCCTCATCGGACCGCATTGTCCAGGTGGCCCAGAGCTTCCACTAGGAGCGGCGGTCAGCCCTTGAACACGTCCTTCGCGGCGCGGACGGCGCCGAAGGCTTCGTAGTCCGGCTTTCCGGCGGCGCCGACGCGGCCGGCCAGAACCGGCGCGCGCAGGAAGGGGTTGGTGGCCTTTTCCAGGGCGATCGTGGTGGGCACGGTGGCCTCGCCCCGCTGGCGGGCCGCGAACACCTGCTCGGCGCGGGCTTTCAGGGCGGGATCGTCGTCCACCGACAGGGCGAAGCGGGCGTTGGAGGCGGTGTATTCGTGGGCGCAGTAGACGCTGGTGTCGTCCGGCAGGGCGGCCAGCCGCTGGAGGCTGGTCCACATCTGCTCCGGCGTGCCTTCGAACAGCCGCCCGCATCCGAGCGCGAACAGGGTGTCGCCGACGAAGGCGATGTGATCGGCGGCGTCGAAGTAGGCGATGTGGCCCAGCGTGTGGCCGCCGCTCTCGATCACCTGGAATTGGGTCTCGCCCAGCATCACAGTGTCGCCGCCCTTCACCTCGCGGTCGAGGGCCGAGATGCGGGTGACCTCGGCAGGGCCAACGATGGTCGCGCCGGTGGCGGCCACGATCTGCGCGTTGCCGCCCGCATGGTCGGGGTGCCAGTGGGTGTTGAGGATCAGGTCGAGCTTCCAGCCCAGCTTGTCGAGCTCGCGCAGGATGGCGTCGGCGTCCGGCGTGTCGATGCAGGCGGCGAGGCCGGTGGCCGCGTCGCGGGCCAGGAAGCCGTAGTTGTCCTCGAGACAGGGGAACTGGTGGACGGTGAGCGGCATGGGAGGCCTCCTGCCTGACGCGGATGTATCGCAGGCCATGCGATTTAGGTTGGCGAGAGCCCTTAGTCGAGCATAGCCATGGACGATGCGCCGCGACGTCCTGGATCTTCGCCAGTTCTATGCCTCCGACCTGGGGCGCGCCGCGCGCGCCATGGTGGGGCGCAAGGTGATCGAGGCCTGGGGCGACGCGCGCGGCCTGGACGTGCTGGCGCTGGGCTATGCGACGCCCTTCGTGGCCCCGGCCCGCCACGCCGCGCGCCGGGTGATCGGGGCCATGCCCGCTCAGCAGGGCGTGGAGATCTGGCCGGGCGGCGAGGCCAATCTGACGACCTTGGTGGGCGAGGACGCCCTGCCGTTCCCCAACGCCCTCTTCGACCGCATCCTGATGGTCCACGGCATCGAGGAGAGCCCCGATCCGCTGGCCCTGCTGCGCGAGGTCTGGCGGGTGCTGGCCCCGTCCGGAAAGGTCGTCGTCGCGGTGGCGGCGCGCAACGGCCTGTGGGCCAATTCCGAGAAGACGCCCTTCGGTCACGGCCGGCCCTACACCCGCGGCCAGCTGGCCGAGCTGCTGCGCGAGGCGGAACTGGAGCCCTCGGGCTGGACGCGGGCGCTCTATGTGCCGCCGCTGAACTGGATGGCCGGCTGGGCGGAGGGTTTCGAGCAGACTGGTTCGCGCCTGTGGCCGGGTTTTGCGGGCCTGCTCCTGATGGAGGCGGTGAAACAGACCTTCGCGGTGAAGCCCAAGGGCCATGCGCAGCGCGTGCGCCGGGTGAGCCCCTTGCTGTCCCCCGCGCCGGGCGCCGCGCCGGTGGGGCGGACCTCGGCCGCGAAGGCGCCCATTTCGCGGGCGCCGGGGATCGAGCGCATGCTCAAGCCCTTGGAGCGACGCGGGGAAGGCCTTAGCGTCGGCCTTCGAACGAACCGAAAGGCGGCGCCATGAAGATGATCGTCGCGGTCATCAAGCCGAGCCGGCTTGACGCCGTACTGGACGCGGTCACCGAGGCGGGCGCCTCGGGCCTGACTGTCACCGAAGTGCGCGGCTATGGCCGCCAGCGCGGCAAGACCGAGGTCTACCGCGGGGCGGAGTATGAGGTGAAGCTCCTACCCAAGGTGAAGCTGGAGATCGCCGTGCCGGACGACATCTGCGACGCTGTTGTCGAGGCCGTCTCGCGCACCGCCAACACCGGCAAGATCGGCGACGGCAAGGTCTTCGTCATGGACCTGGAGCAGGCCTTGCGCATCCGCACCGGCGACCGCGACGCCGCCGCCATCGCCGGCTAGCAACGGCCTCACGGCCGAGCGCGCTGTTGGCGGACTCGGCCGGCTCCTCTAGCAAGGCCCGATGAACGCCGCGGACGGGTCCAAGGACCCGGCAAGTCGATATGTCTTCCTGGACTACCTGCGCGCGGTGGCCGCCTGGCTCGTGGTCTGGGACCACATGGCCAATCTCGTCCCGGAGCGGATGGGCCAGGCTTTCGCGCCGGCCCAGTGGGTGCGCCACAACATCACCGGTCCATTGGGGATCATCCAGGACTTCGGTTGGTTCGGCGTCGTCGTCTTCTTCCTGATCAGCGGCTTCATCATCAGCGACCGCGCCGCGGTCGAAAGCCCCTACCGCTTCGTAGTGCGCCGCCTGCTGCGCATCTATCCGATGATGGCGGTGGCCGTGGCGCTCTCGATCGCGCTCGGCATCCCGACCGGTCCCCTGAGCGTCTCGGCGATCCTGCTGAACCTCAGCCTGATCAACTACGTCGTGGTCCCGCAGGTGGTGCTGGTGGGCGTCGCCTGGACCCTGATCATCGAGATGACGTTCTACGCCATCACCGCCCTGACCCAGTTCCTGCGGCGCTCGCCGCATCGGATCGCCATCAACCTGGCCTTCTGCACCCTGGTGATCTACCAGCGTGGCGCTTTCGGGCCGGACTTCGGCCTCTTCGCGACGGTGGTGAGCTACCTGCCGATCCTGGTGATGGGGCAGGTCGTCTATTGGTGGCTGGAGGCCAAGCGCCTCTCCTGGCCGTGGGGCTTCGCCTATCTGGGCGCGGCGTGGGGCGTCTTCCTGCTCGGCGTCCGCGCGATCCACCCAGAGTTCGCGCCGGCGGCCAACTCCTATGCGATCTCCGTGGCCTACGCCCTGCTGCTCTTCATCGCCCTGCTGAACGTCCGGCCGCCGGAATGGCGGGTGATCCGCTTCCTGTCGGACACCAGCTATTCGGTGTATCTGCTGCACGGCCTGGTGGGCGAGCAGCTGCTCATCCTGCTGATCCGCCACCACATGCCCGCGAGCTTGGCGATCGCCGTGGCGGCCGCGGTGTCGCTGGCGGCGTCCTGGGTGACCTTCCGGTTCGTCGAGCGGCCCACGCAGCGCCTGGCGCGGGCGCTGACCCGCAATCGCTGACCTCTCTTCCCTCCCTTAATGGGGAGGAGAGTGATCAGCGCCGCCGCCGCCGCGGCGCTGCGCCCTCTGGCTTCGGCAGTTCCACCTCGCCGAAGAGGTTTTGCGGCGTGGCTTCCGGACGGTCCTCGGCGCGGCGGCTCAGCAGGAAGAGGGCGGTCTCCGAGCGCCAGTTTTCCAACGGGCCGTTGGGATCGATCGGCCGCGCCGGCTTGCCACCCGAGAGCGCCGCGCAGGCGTCGACCCGCAGGTCCAGCTCGCGGCAGAGGTCGGTGAAGTCGCGCAGCGTGCAGAGGTGGATGTTTGGCGTCGACCACCAGGGATCGGGCAGGGCGCGGGTCTCGGGCATCCGGCCGCGCGCCATCAGCGACATCCGCATCCGCCAGTGGCCGAAGTTCGGCACCGAGACTATGGCCTGGTCGGCGATGCGCAGCAGTTCGGAAAGCACGTGCCGCGGCTCGCGCATCTGCTGCAGGGTCTTGGACAGGATGGCGTAGTCGAAGGCCCGGGTCGGGAAATGATCGAGGTCGCGGTCGCCGTCGCCCTGCACCACCGCCAGGCCCTTGGCCAGGCAGGCGGAGACGCCGGCCGGGCTGATCTCCAGCCCCTGGCCGTCGACGCGCTTCTCGCGGGTCAGCAGGTCGAGAAGTTCGCCGTCCTCGCAGCCCACATCCAGCACCCGCGCGCCGGGCCGCACGAGCCGCAGGATCTCGGCGAAGTCCTCGCGAAAGATGCTCACCTACAGGCCCCGCGCCTGGGCGGTGGAGGCAAAGAAGCCGCGTAGGGTGCGGTCGAGCTGCGGCTCGTCGAGGAAGAAGGCGTCGTGGCCCTTGTCGGTCTCGATCTCGGCGAAGGATGCGCGGCAACCCGCAGCGTTCAGTGCACGGACGATGTCGCGGCTCTCGGCGGTCGGATAGAGCCAGTCCGAGGAGAAGGAGAGTACGCAGAAGCGCACGCCGCGCGCCTTGCGGAACGCCTCGGCCAGCACGCCGCCGTGCTTGGCGGCCAGGTCGAAGTAGTCGAGCGCGCGGGTGATGTAGAGGTAGGAATTGGCGTCGAAGCGGTCGACGAAGCTGGTCCCCTGGTGGCGCAGATAGCTCTCCACCTGGAAATCGGCGTCGAAACCCCAGGAAAGGCCGTCGCGCTGCAGTTCGCGGCCGAACTTCCGCTGCAGAGCCGGTTCGGACAGATAAGTGATGTGCGCGGCCATGCGGGCCACGGCCAGCCCCTTCTCCGGGCGCACGCCCGCCGCTTCATAGGCCCCGCCGCGCCAGTCGGGATCGGCCATGATCGCCTGGCGGCCGACCTCGTGGAAGGCGATGTTCTGGGCGGAGTGGCGCGGCGCCGCGGCGATGCAGACCGCGCTGAACAGCTTCTCCGGGAAATCCGCCGCCCACTGCAGCACCTGCATGCCGCCCATGGAGCCACCGACCACGGCGAGCAGGGTCTCGATGCCCAGCGCCTCGATCAGCATGGCCTGGGCGCGGACCATGTCGGCGATGGTGATCACCGGGAAGGACAGGCCATAGGCGCGGCCGGTCTTAGGGTCCGCGGACGCCGGGCCGGTCGAGCCCATGCACCCGCCGATGACATTGGTGGCGATGATGAAATAGCGCTCGGGGTCGAGCGGCAGGCCCGCGCCGATGACGTTGTCCCACCAGCCGGGCCGGCCAGTCGCCGGGTTCACCGAAGCGGCGTGCTGGTCGCCGGTCAGGGCGTGGCAGACCAGGACGGCGTTGGTCCTGGTCTCGTTGAGCCGACCGTAGGTCTTGTAGGCCACTTCCAGATTGGGCAGCGTCGCGCCGGAGTCCAGGCGCAGCGGCCTGTTGGCCGGGAACCGCCAGGTCCCGCCGCCGCTCTCGATCTCCTGGCCTGGCTCCGCGCCCGCATCCATGGGCGCCTTGGACCGCCAAGCCCTTTCAGTGTCAATGCCAAGTCCTTTCGGCGTCAATCGGGTCTCGGGAGCTGCACAGTCTTCGCAGGGCGCGCGGGCGCAGCTATGAGGGTGACGCGAGGGTGGAGCGTCGATGGACCGGCTGATCCTTTTCCGGCACGGCAAGGCCGAAGCGGAGTCCGCCAGCGGCGAGGACTTCGACCGTCGCCTTGCCTTGCGCGGCGTCGAGGAGTCCACGCAGATGGGCGCCCAGCTGGCCGATATGGGCTTTTCGCCGGACGTGGTGCTGGTTTCGACGGCGGCGCGCACGCGCGAGACCTGGGCTGCGGCCGAGCCGCATTTCACCAAGGCCCGCGCCCGCTTCGAGGAGACGCTTTATCACGCCGACTCCGGCTGCGTGCGGCGTGAGGCCGAACGGGCGGGCGCCGGCGCCGGCACGGTGATGGTGGTGGGCCACAATCCGGGTCTGCAGGAGCTGGCCGTCCAGCTTTTGATGGAGGGCTCGGCGCCGGCGTCGCTGATCGCCCGCGCCGCCCGCCAGTTCCCGACCGCGGCGGCGGCGGTGTTCCTGTTCGACGACAATGGCCGCCCGGCCTTCGACGGCCTGTTCTTCCCCGAGCGTGGCCCTGGTCGAAGCGATTTGGGACGGGACGATTGAGCCGCATCTACAAGATCCTGCCCCGGACCGATTGGATGGCGGCTCACGAGGCCGGACGCTATGAGGGCTCGCCGCTCGACCTGAGCGATGGCTTCATCCACTTCTCGACCGCGGCCCAGGCGCAGGAGACGGCGCGGCGGCACTTCGCCGGCCAGGCCGACCTGGTGGTGCTGGAGGTCGAGGCCGACGACCTGGGCGCTGCGCTGCGCTGGGAGCCCTCGCGTGGCGGCGATCTCTTTCCGCACCTCTACGGTCCGCTGGCCGCCGGGCAGGTGCGCTACGTCACCGAGGCGCCGCTGGACGCCGACGGCGTCCCGGTTCTCGGCCCGCTGTCGTGAGCCTGCATGGCGCGGCGACCTGGGCGCTCCGGGGCCTGGACCCGGAGGACGCGCATGGCTGGGCGATCCGCGGACTGAAGCTGGGGCTGGGGCCGGTCGGCGGCCGCGACGACCCGATCCTGGCGACGACGCTGGCCGGCCTGGCCTTGCCCAATCCGGTCGGCCTGGCGCCCGGCTTCGACAAGGACGCCGAGGTGTTCGGCCCCATGCTGCGCGCCGGCTTTGGCTTCGTGGAGTGCGGGACGGTGACGCCGCTGCCGCAGGCCGGCAATCCGCGCCCGCGGCTGTTCCGCCTCAGCGAAGACCGCGCGGTGATCAACCGCATGGGTTTCAACAACAGGGGCCTGGAGGCCTTTGCCGGCCGGCTGGCGCGGCGCGGGAGCGGCGTCGTCGGCGCCAATATCGGGGCCAACAAGGACTCCGAGGACCGGATCGGCGACTATGTGACCGGACTGACCCGGCTCTGGGGCCTGGCCAGCTATTTCACGATCAACATCTCCTCGCCCAACACGCCGGGTCTGCGGGCGCTGCAGACCAAGGCGGCGTTGGAGGAACTTCTGGGGCGGCTCGCCGAGGCCGCGGCAGGCCTGCCGCCCGCCGGCAAGGTTCCGATGTTCCTGAAAGTGGCGCCGGACCTGGAAGACGGCGAGGTCGAGACGATCGTGGAGACCTGCGTGGCCCAGGGCCTGAGCGGGATCATGGTTTCCAACACCACGGTCTCGCGGCCGGCGCTCAGGTCGCGATTCGCCGGAGAGACGGGCGGCCTGTCCGGCGCGCCCCTGACGGCGCTGTCGACGCAGGTGCTGAGGGCCTTCGCGCAAGCCAACGCGGGACGACTGGCCCTGGTGGGCGTTGGCGGCGTCGCCTCAGGCGCGGACGCCTATGCCAAAATCCGGGCTGGCGCGAGTGCTGTGCAGCTCTATTCCGCCCTGGTGTTCGAGGGCCCCGGCCTGGTCGCCCGGATCAAGCGCGAACTGGCTGCACGCCTGCGCGCCGACGGCTTTGCTTCGGTCAGCGCGGCCGTGGGCGCAAACTAGGCTCGCGAAGGCCCAAGGCTTGCAGGGGTCTAAGGCTTCGTTGCCGAAGTGGCCGCGCTGGATTAACTCGGAAGGATCATGGCGGACGCCGTCCCCACGCCACCACAGGAAGAGACCAGGCCTGGGAGGCCCCGCTTCTTCTGGCCGGGCGGCCTTTCCGCGCGCCTGCTCACCCTGACGATCCTGTTCGTGGCCTTTGGCGGGCTGTTGTCCCTGCCGCCGGCGTTGGCGTCCTTCGAGCAGCAATGGCTGCTGGACCGGGTGCGCGCCGCCGAACTGGCGTCGCTGGCGCCCGAGGTCGCGCCGGACCGCAAGGTCTCCGATTCGCTGAAGACCGAGCTGCTGAAGGGCGCGGGCGTGGAGATCGTGGCCATCTCCAACGACAAGATCCGCTCCCTGGTGTTCGCCGGGCCGCGGACCGAGATATCGCCCTATCTGGTGGACCTGCGCGGCAATGTCGGTCTCGACCTGCTGGCGCCCTTCCGCACCCTGTTCAGCGCCCCTGCGGCGCGGTTACGGGTGATCGCCGCGCCGCGCTTCCGCAACGACCTGAACGCCCGCACCGACTTCGTAGAGTTCGTGGCGCCCGACGCGGAGTTGAAGAAGGCGCTGGTGGGCTATCTCTGGCGGGTCGTGCTGGTCATCGCCTTCGTCTCGGCGATCGCGGGCCTGCTGGTCTATCTGACCCTGAACCTGTTCCTGGTGCGGCCTATCCAGCGGATCACCTACGCCATGGAGCGGTTCCGCGCCGATCCGGAGGACGCCGAGGCGCGCATCCAGCTTTCCGGCCGCCGTGATGAGGTGGGCCGCGCTGAGGTCGAGCTGGACCTCATGCAGGCCGATCTGCGCGCCGCGCTCAACTCCCGCGCCCGGCTGGCGGCGCTCGGCGAGGCCGTGGCCAAGATCAACCACGACCTGAAGAACATGCTGACCAGCGCCCAGATCGCCTCGGAGCGGCTGGCGGCGCTGAAGGACCCCAAGGTCAGCCAGGCCCTGCCGCGTCTGGAGCGCGCGCTGGACCGGGCGGTGAAGCTGGCGTCCGGTGTGCTCGCCTACGGCAAGACCCAAGAGGCCGCGCCGGAGCCCAAGGCCGTGCCGTTCACCGCGGCCGTGCAGGCGGCGGCCGAGGAGGCGCGGTTGGCCGAGCACCGTGTGGCGCTGTCCTGCAAGATCGCGGTGGCCGAGCAGGTGATCGCCGACCCCGACCAGTTGCACCGCATCCTGGCCAACCTGCTGCGCAACGCCCAGCAGGCCATGGAGCACCAGGAGGGCCGCACCAAGCCGGGGCGGATCTGGGTGACCCTGACCCGCAGCCGCGATGCGAGCTTCATCCGGGTGGCCGACAATGGCCCCGGCCTGCCGGAGCGGGCGCGCGAGCGGCTGTTCCAACCCTTCGCCGGATCAGGCCGTCCGGACGGCGCCGGCCTTGGCCTGGCGATCGCCCGCGAGCTCGCCCAGGCGCACGGTGGAGATCTCAGCCTGGTGGAGACCGGCCCCGGCGGCTCGACCTTCGAGCTCCGGCTGCCCGGCGCGCCGGCGCCCGCGCCGCCCAAGCGGCGGCCCGCGGCTCAGGTGGCGTCGAAGTAGGCGCGCGCGACCTTCTTCGGTACGATCTGGGTCCAGGCCTCGCGGACCAGATCGGCCAGTTCGTCGGCCTCGAGCTGCTCGATATCCACGAAGCTCCAGCGCAGGGCGCCGGCGATCATCGGCCGGAAGACGTCGGGGCGGGCTTCGAACAGCAGCTCCTGATGCGCCGACGACAGCTTCATGATGATCTGGCCGCGCGACTGGCAGACGAAGCCCTTGGACCCGACCTGGAACCAGGGCTCGCCGCGGTACTCGACCTCACTGGCCCCCGGCAGGGCCAGGGCTGCGGCGCGTATGTCGTCGAGGCTCGCCAGGGTCAGTCGCTCTCTCTGCTAGTAGCCTCGGGCCACGCCCTCGCGCCGGGGATCGGCGCCGCCGCGCAGGCCATTGGGCGTCACCTGGATCGCCTGTTCGCCGGAACCCTCGCCGAACCCGCCGCCGCGCAGCGCCACGCCCTTGGCGGCCAGCGCAGCCACCACGCCCGGCGGGAATTTCGCGGGCTCTGAGGCGTAGATCGTGTCGAAGGCGATCAGGTTGGGCAGGGCCACCGCTTCCTGCGGCGGGAGCTTCCAGTCCAGGAGCCCCACCAGGACCTTGAGGTTGAAGGCGATGATCGAGGGGCCGCCCGGGGAGCCGGCGCCGGCGACGAACCGGCCCTGCCTATCCAGCACGATGGCCGGCGCCATGGACGAGCGCGGCCGCTTGCCGCCGGCGGGCGCGTTGGCGGCCGGGGCGCCGTCGTGATCCTTGGCGGTGAAGGAGAAGTCGGTCAGCTGGTTGTTGAGAAAGAAGCCGCCGACCATCTTGCCGTCGCCGAAGATGCTCTCGACCGTCGTGGTCATGGAGACCGCGTTGCCGTCCTTGTCGACGATGACCAGGTGGGTGGTGCCGCCGGGCTCCTGGGTGCGGTCCGGCGCGCGGGGCCCGGCGCCCTTGGGATTGCCGGGGCTGGGCGGCGGCCCGGCGGTGGTCGGGTTGATTAGCTTGGCGCGCGCGTCGAGGTAGTCGCCCGCCAGCAGGCCCTCCATCGGCACCGAGACGAAGTCCGGGTCGCCGTAGTAGCGGTCGCGGTCGGCGTACATCAGCCGGCTCGCCTGGCTGAACAGGTACCAGCCCTGCACGTCATTGGGGTGCTTGTCGATGTCGGTGCGCTGCAGGATGCCGAGCCCTTCCAGCACGGCGGGGCCGCCGGACGGCGCCGGCGGCATGCAGACGGTGTATTCGCGGTAGGGGCGGCAGACCGCGGGCGTGGCCTTCGGCCTGTAGGTCGCCAGGTCTTTCAGCGTCATGGCGCTGGGGTAGGGCCCCTCATGCAGCTTGGCGACGATCTGTTCGGCGATCGGGCCTTCCAGGATGGCCTTGGGGCCTTCCGCTGCGAGCCGTTTCAGGGTGGCGGCGTAGGCGGGGTTCTTCATGACCTCGCCGGCCTGGACCTTGGTCCCGTCGGGCATGGTGAAATAGGCGACCGCGTCCGGCTGTTTGGCCTGGGGCGCGTTGGAGGATGCCGCCGCGGCCATTCGGGCGGGCACGTGGAAGCCGTCGGCGGCCAGGTGCTCGGCGTCGCCGAACAGGTCCTTCCAGGCGAGCTTGCCGTGCTGGCTCTGCGCCAGGTGCAGCATGGCGATGGCCCCGGGCACGCCGGCCGAGCGGCCGCCGACGATCGCCTGGCCCTTGGGCATCGGCTTGCCGTCCGGACCGTAGAACAGTTCCGCCGTCGCCCCCGCCGGCGCGGTCTCGCGGCCGTTGTAGGCGGTCACCTGACGGGTCTTGGCGTCGTAGTAGGTCATGAACGAGCCGCCGCCGAGGCCGGAGCTCTGCGGTTCCTCCAGCCCCAGCACGGCCTGGACGGCCACCGCGGCGTCCACCGCCGAGCCGCCGGCCTTGAGCACCTTCAGGCCCGCGTCCACCGCGTCCGGCTCTGCGGCGGCGACCATGGCCGTTGGGCCCTTTTCCGGCGCGGCCGGCGCCTGCGCTGCGGTGGCCGAGGCGGCGATGAGGGTGGCGAGGCCGAGGGACAGGAAACGCTTGGCGTAGGTCACGTGTCGTAGAGCTCCGGAACTGCAGATGAAGCCGCACCATAGCGGGCGGCCGCGCGTGGACAACAAACCTCAAGCCGTGCGAGGTCGCCGTCCGAGGAGCCTTCGCACGCGCGCCCGGGCGCCCGCAACCTGATCACCGACGGACAGCAGAGAGAACCATGGTCGATCTCACCCTGACCAACCTCAGCGCGGCCCAGCTCGCCGCGCTTGGCGACGCGGCGTTCAAGTTCGGCGACATGGGGCTGGCGCAGGGCTTCTACCGCAAGCTGGTGGGCGCGCAGCCGCGTTCTCCGTCCGCCCAGGCGCGCCTGGGTCTGACGCTGCGGCCCACCTCGCGCAGCCGGGTGATGCTGGATGTGCTCACGACTCTGGAGAATATCCCCAACGCCAATCCCTTCGTCGGCGACGGGATCGCCACTTGGCTGAAGCAGCCGGCCTTCCTGCACGATCCGAAGTTCATGGCGCTGGCGGCCAAGGACCTGGATATCGCCCCGGCCGGCGTCAGCAACTGGCAGTGGAACCTGCAGACCGTCCTGTGGGCGGCTCAGCAGGCGCGCCACCTGGACGGCGACTTCGTCGAGCTCGGCGTGTTCCGCGGCCATACGACCATGTTCCTGGCCGAGTATCTGGAGTTCGCGAGCTGGGACCGGAAATGGTGGCTGTACGACACCTTCGAGGGCATCCCTGCCGACCAGGTCGACCCGGGTTGGGAGCAGGTGAACAAGAACGCCTACAACCCGGCGACCTTCACCTTCGAAGAGGTCCGACAGCGTTTCGAACCCTTCCCGAACATCGTCGTCACCCAGGGCCGAGTGCCGGAGATCTTCGCCGAGGTCTGCCCGGAGCGGATCAGCTTCATGCACATCGATCTGAACAGCGCCACGGCGGAGGTGGGCGCGCTCGACGCCCTCTACGAGCGCATCGCTCCCGGCGGGATCATCGTCTTCGACGACTTCGGCTGGCAGGCGGCGCACGCCCAGTTCCGGGCGGAGCTGGAATGGTTCGGCTCACGCGGTCTGGCGATCCTTCCCCTCGCCACCGGCCAGGGCCTGTTCGTCAAACCGCACCCGCGGGCCTAGACGGGGAGGCAAAGCTCCGCCGCCGCCCGCAGCGCCCCGTGGTTCAGCCGATTCACCAGGTTCTTCCCTGGCTGAAAGTGCGCGACCGCGTGTCCGAAGCCGGGCGGGCTGGGATGCAGCGTGACCAGCGGATTGGCCGCCAGGGCTTCGCGCTCTTCCGCAAGGGTGAAGGAGGGCCAGATGACCTCGCGGTCATCCGGCGGTTCGCCGAGCAGGACCGATCCGCAAACCACGTCGGTTGGCTGGGTGACGCAGTCCAACAGGTGACGGTAGTCGCGGTTTTCCAGGCGGTCCGGGGTGATGCCGAAGAAGTCCCACAGGAACTGGGCCTTCCCGGCGTCTTTCGGATGCCTCTCCAGTTCGCCGCGGGCGTAGTCGATGAACGGCCACAGGCGCTCGGTCTGGAAAAAGGGCTCGACGCAGACCCTGCGGCAGATGTTGGGATTGGTCAGGCCCAGCGCCAGGAGATTGCCCGTCGAGGCGCTGAACACCACCAGCGGCAGGTCGCGGAACAGCAGGCTTACGGCTTCCTGCAGCCCGATCGTCAGATCGGCGGCCGATCGGCCTGACCAGGGGGTCTTTCCCATTCCGGGCACGTGGACCATCAGCACATTGGCGCCCGGGAAAGCATCCGGCAGGTCGTGCAGATAGTCCTTCTGAGGGAACGAGCCGTTGACGGCCAGCAGCGACGGCCGCCGGCGGTCAGTGTGCAGTCTGCCGATGAAGCCGAAGGGGCCGGCCGAGGTCTGGACGAAGACGTGTTCCACGGCGGCGCAGGCGATCCGGACAAGGGCGCCGGTCCGCGGCGACACAGCGTGGGTAGCATCCTGGCGCCGCCGCCGACAATCCCGCCGCGCCCTGGCGGCGCCTCTCGGCCCGAATAGGCAGGCTTTACCTGCGCTGCGCCCCTGATAGCCTTGTTCTCCGAGTTGTCGAAGGGGAGGCTGGGATGCGGACGGGTCATCGGATTCTGTTGCTGACGGGCGCCGCAGTGGCGGCGAGCGCGGCGGTCGCACAGCCGCAGCAGAAGGTCACCGGCCCGGTGGCGGTCTATTGGATGAGCGCCGCGACCCAGAGCGGCTTCGGCATGCCGGGCGGCGGCGGCGGGCGGCCGTCCATGAGCCAGGTCATGCAGATGATGAACGGCGGCGGCGGGGCGCAGCACAGCCTGGTCCTGCAGCTGGGCTCTTCGGAGCACCCGTCGGGTCCGCCGAGCGCCGAGCACCTGCCGCCGGCCGGCCTCGGTGCCGGCGCCACCCTGCCTCTTGTCAGCCCCGAGGCGCCGCCGCTGGCCGCCCGCGAAGAGGCGCCGGAGAGGCCGCAAATCCCGCCGGAGTACCAGAAGCCCAAGGGCCGGATGCTGATCTTCTGGGGCTGCGGCGACCACGCCAGGCCCGGCCAGCCGGTGGTCCTCGACTTCGCAGAGATGAGCGCCGGCAAGATCCCGCCCGGCATGGCGATGCTCGGCAAGGGTCTTGACATCCGCCGCATGCAGCCGCCATCGGCCAGCCGCTACGCCTCCTACGGCGATTGGCCCAACGCCAAGTCGCGCAGCACGGTGCCCGGCACGGGCTCGCTGGTCGGCCAGCACATGATCCACGGCGACTACAGCCCGGAGATCAAGTTCAGCCTCGACCAGAACCAGGATTTCCTGGGGCCGCTCATACTGACTACCAACACCAAGACCCCCGGCGGGCCGGCCCAGCTCGGCTGGGCGCCGGTGTCGGGCGCCCAGGCCTATGCCGCGACGGTGATCGGCGCGGGCGGCGGCCGTGGCGGCGGCGACACGACGGTCGTGCTATGGAGTTCGTCCGAGGTCGAGGCCGCAGCCTTCGCCCTGCCGGACTATATCTCGCCGGGCGACCTGGCCCGGGGCGTCGAGAGCCACACCCTGATGGGGTCGCAGACCACCAGCTGCCAGGTGCCCAAGGAGGTGGTGGACGCTGCGCCGCAGGGCTTCCTTCAGATGGTCGCCTATGGGCGCGAGGCGAACTTCGTCTATCCGCCGCGGCCCACCGACCCGAAGATCGCCTGGAACCGCCAATGGGAGGTCAAGGTCCGCTACCGCTCGGCCACCGGCGGACTGCTCGGCATGACCATGCCCGCGACGGGCGGCGGCCGCGGGTCTCAGGGCGCAGCGCCCGGCGGTCCGCAGCCCGGCCAGGACCAGCCGCCGCCGGACCCCGCGGCCGCGCGCCGCCGCGCGATCCTCAACGGCCTGGGCGGCCTGATCCCGCACTGAGCAAACGGGGGGCGAAATTCTGGCGTTTCCCCGGCTTGCGCTTTGCCAGTTCCGCGACTAGGTTCCGCGCCCTCGCCGTCAGGCGGTGCGCGCCCGTAGCTCAGCTGGATAGAGCATCAGACTACGAATCTGAGGGTCGGACGTTCGAATCGTTCCGGGCGCGCCAATTTCTCCTAGAAAATCAGAGAGTAAGGCGGTCGCCGATCTTGAGCCCGTCCTAGAAATTCGATTAGGACGGGGTTTAGGACGGGATTTTGCCCTGAACGACATGAGAACACCGCCGTCCGTTCGCGGGCTTACGCGCGCCTTCGACGCCATGCGCCTGGGCTGAAAGATCGAATCGGGAACGACAAGCGGACGCGGCGGGCTGGGTTGATCGACCGCTCCTGATTCTCCGCCTATGTGGGAACCTGAGCTCTTAGGCGGGCCGCCAAGGGCAAGGAACGGCCCATGGGGGACATTCGGCCTTTCGGCATAAGCTGCAATTGCTGAGCGTGGACTCCCATCGTCCAAGTTGGGATCGAACTTAGCCGCAAACGCAGCCGCCAGCGCATGACGGGCGCGTTGGATCTCCAGCGCGCGGCGGGAACACCGGGGGGCCGGAATGCGAACAGGACCAACTTCAGCGGCGATCTGGACTCCTCGGCGCGCCGTCGGAGCGATCTTGATCGGAATCTGCACGGTCTTGATGCTTGGGCTCGGCGTGTGGCTGTTCAGGCCAATCTCAACGGCTCCGTTCCGCGCCGCTCGGGGCGGCGCGGCGGCCAACAGCATCGCTGTCGTCGAGCGGTGGCCAATCAACGGGGTTGATCAGTCGGTCGTTATCCGGGGGAGGAACCTGTCCGATCCAGCGCTGATCTGGGTGAGCGACTTGTGGTGCGAGACGCCGATCCTCCGGCATTTCGACGCCGAACTCGAAGAGCACTTCGTCGTCGTCTATTGGTGCCAGCGCTATTCCGGCCAATCCCTGGACCCGTTCGCGACCCCACCGAAAACGCTGAGTCTTGACCAATATGTGGCCGATTTAGGCGTGCTCGTTGAAGGCGTTCGCGCCCGGCTTCACAAGGACAAGGTCGTCCTCATCGGCCATTCTTCCGGCACGGCCCTTGGTCTCGTCTATGCCCAGCGACACCCCGAACACGTCGCTGCCTATGTTGGCGTTGGGCAGATCGTGAACCAGGCGGAGGGGCTCAAACGGTCCTATGGTTTCGCCATGGCCGAGGCGCGAGCGCGCCACAACGACCAAGCGACCGCGGAACTCGAACGCATCGGCCCGCCTCCCTATGCCGACGACCGATCAAGTGCGGTCTTGCGAAAATGGACGATCGCTCTCGGCGGGGCTTTTCATGGGGGCCTCAGCTACTCCAAGCTGGCGCTCGTCGGCATGACCGCGCGCGAAGCGAATTGGCGCGACCTCGCCGCTTTCGTGCGTGGTGACCGGTATACCGCGGCGATGGTTCCCGAAATGAGCACCCTGGCCTTCGATGGTCGTGACCTGAATTTCCAAGTCCCGGTGTACCTGCTCTCAGGCCGCTATGACCACCGGACCGATGGCGCTCTCGCCGAGGCGTTTCTGGACCGCATAACAGCGCCCCAAAAGGGCTTCGCATGGTTCGAGCGGTCCGCCCACAGCCCGCCGCTCGAAGAGCCTGCCGCTTTCAACGCTTGGATCACGGACAACATACGGCCGCTCACAACAGCGCGCTGAGAGTCCGGCGGCGTCCATGGCGGAGAGGCGATGACGGCGCCGAAGGACTAAGGGGGAAAGCCTTGTATGGGGAATTCTCTGTCAAGTTCCCGCGAGCAGACATTCTGAAATTCCGATAAGGGGGGAGAACTGCCACTGGCCTTCCGCCCATCTTGACGCCCCGGACTACGGTTTGGTCGGCAGCAAATCCCGCATCACCATTGCGACTTGCTGATCCTCGGTGCTCGCCGAAGCGAAGAGGCCGTCGATCGCCCCGAGGCGGTTTTCCAACCGTAGTTTCTGACCCATCTTCCAGTTGCCTTCGAGCCGGCCAACGCGCAGGCGCAAGCCCACGATCGCGCTCATCATGGCATCGAGATAATCCTCCGGCGCATCCGTAAGCGCCCAGGGTTCGGTTCGGTCCGCTTCATTCAGGTCGGTCAGGTCGCAAAGGTGAGATCGCAGCCAAGCGGCATCCTCATCGACCGCTTCCAGATTTCCGTGAGCGTGCACCGCGATGTAGTTCCACGACGGCACGGCTCTGCCGTCGACCTTCTTCGTCGGGTACCAGCCCGGATGAACGTAGGCTTGTGGACCTTGGAAGATCGCCAAGGCGGGAACCCCGGATTGCGCGAGCCGCCACAGATCATTCGGTCGCGCCACATGTCCTTCGAGTTCAACGACGCCGTTCGGAAATTCCCGAACAATCATAGGGATGTGGGTCGCCGATAGTCCGTCGGGCGACACGATCACCAGCGCGCCGAATTTGATGGTTCGGATGGCGGCGACCAAAACGTCTTGGCGATCTTCGCGCGTAGTCGGCGATGCGTACATCCGAGCCTCCCGTGAACCGGAATCAAGCTAAGCTTTTAGGATCACGCACAAGCAACCTCGAAATCCACGGTGACGCCGCTGGCCTCACAGATAGGCTGCCGCCCTGAAGATGGGTTCAGTCCGACGGGTCCGTTTGCGGGTCGGGTGAGACCCGCCGGTGATCGGCGAAGTCCGCGGCGCGGCGCGCGCTCGTCGGCCCTGGCCGGCGGCGGATAATGCGTGCCAGGAATTCGACCGCGTAGTTCGAATATCCACCCCAAAGCCTCAGGATATCGAATAGCGTGTCAAAATAAACCTATAGGTGTATGGAAACATAGTTCGTCCTGTGGGTTCATGTTGCCCGAGAGGATGTCACCCATGAACTCCATGAGAGCTTTATTGGTTGAAGATGATTGTGTCATAAATGCGGATATATTCGGAATACTTGAAGATCTAGGTATATTCGTTACCTCCACATTTACGGCCGATGCCGCTGTGGCCGTGATCGATCACGGCGGATACCTGAAAATCCTGGTGACCGATGTTGACCTCGGCGAGGGCCTGAACGGCTTCGACGTCGCCCGTCACGCGCGTGGCCGCTACTCCAATCTTCCTGTGCTGTTCATCTCGGGGACCATGGGCTCGCGCCATGCCGCCGAGGGCGTGGCGGGATCGGAGTTTATCGCCAAGCCCTTCCATCCGTCCCAGATCAAGGATGCCATTGGCCGGACCTGTGGCCTCGCGGCCGCCTAAGCCGTCGTTCTGGTCGCTGACGTGCCTGATCCTGGGCCTCGGCGCCTACGGGCTCGCCGCCGCCATCGCGATGTTGGCGCATGGCTAGGGTGAAGGCGGCAATGCTGGATCGGTCCCTAGCTGGCGCATTCGCGGCTTTGTGTGACGCCGAGGTGCCGTTCCAATCGATTCCGGTGATGGTCCAAGGGACATCGGAGGCAATTTCGGCGGCGGGAGCCACACGCGGTGCGGTGATCCGGGTACGCCGCGACGAGGGAAGCTCCGAAGCGCTCCGATCGTACCCATGTTTTCTCGTTGATTGAGTAGGTCATAGTTTATATATGATTTTCACGGTATGTGAGAAAGTCATGCCCCGCCAACTCTCCGCGCCCTTTTTCAGCGACGCGCCGGTCTTCGACCGCGCCCAGTACGCCAAGGCGGTCGGGCGCGCCCCGAACGACCGCGTCGTCTCCGCCATGCTTGACCAGCACCTGAAGGCGGGGAACATCCGGCGTATCGCGCGCGGCGTCTTCGCCTCGGTGCCCAAGCATGCGGACCCGGCCACCTGGTCGGTGGACCGGTTCCTGGCGGCCTCGAAGCTCCGCAACGGCGGGGTCATCGGCTACCACTCCGCCCTGGAGCTGCACG
This sequence comes from Phenylobacterium sp., assembly GCF_036264965.1. Taxonomy (GTDB): domain Bacteria; phylum Pseudomonadota; class Alphaproteobacteria; order Caulobacterales; family Caulobacteraceae; genus Phenylobacterium. The sequence continues at coordinate 18,388 of NZ_DATAPY010000110.1, read as the reverse complement.
GCTACGCCTACACCGAAGGCCCCGACGTCCAGGTGATCGCCGCGGGCCAGCCCCTGACCCTGGAGGCGGACGGTCTGACCTGCCGGTTTGTCCGGCCGCCCAAGGGCTTCACCACGCCGGGCGCCATCGAGGCCGTCGACCGCCTGGGCGTCTTGGTCCCGGTCACCACCCTGGAACGCACATTAGCGGACCTCTTCGACCGGCCCGATCTCGCGGGCGGCGGCGAAGAGCTGCTCAACTCGCTCGACATGGTGCCGCGCATCGACGTGTCGAAGCTACATGAGCAGGTCGCATCCCTCGGCAACGCCACCGCGGCGGCGCTCTGCGGCTGGTGGCTGGAAAACGCCCAGCCGGACCTGCGGATCGCCAAGGCCGCGATCGAGACCTTCCGGCCGCTGGCGCCGAAGCAGCCCCGCTATGCGCTGGGCGCCAAGCCCGGCGACGCCAAGCTCGCGCCCGGCTGGAAGATCCTGCTGCCGCCGTCCCTGACGGAACGCCGGTTCGAGGGGAGCTGAATGGCTCCGCCGTCCTTGCAGACCCTGCAGAAGCTGGCCGGCGAGACCCGGCTGCAGGCCGGCGCCCTGGAAAAGGTCATCCGGCTGCTCGACCTCCTGGCCGAGATCGCCGCGGACGAGGTGCTGAAGGACCGGGTGGCCCTGAAGGGCGGCACGGCCCTCAATGTCTTCTACCTGCAGCTCGACCGGCTCTCGGTCGACATCGACCTCAACTACGTCGGCGCGCTGGACCGCGAGGCCATGCTGGCGGACCGGCCGGAGGTCGAGGCCGCCCTGACCCAGATCCTCGCGGCCCAGGGCTATGCGCTGCGGCGACAGCCGGTGGGCCACGGGGGCGGCAAGTGGGCGGCGCGGTACGGCTCGGCGCTCGGGGGCGGGGCCACCCTCGAGGTGGACCTCAACTTCATGATGCGCGAGCCGCTGTTCGGGACGGCGACGCTGTCGTCGGCGGCGCTCGGTGAGCGTCTGCCGAGCCCGGCGGTGGTGGTGGACCTCCACGAGGTCGTCGCCGGCAAGCTGGTGGCGCTGATCGACCGCAACCCGGCGCGCGACCTGTTCGACGCACGACGCATCCTGGACCTCCCGGACCTCGACTGGCGCCTGTTCCGCGCCGGGGTCCTGGCCTTCAGCGCCAGCCGCTCGGCGGACTGGCGGCGCGCGTCGGTCGACGACATCGGCGGCGACCCCAAAGAGCTCCGCGAGAAGCTGGCGATCTGCCTGCCGCAGGGGACCTTCAGGGACGCCGGCGGCATGCGGGTCTGGATCGAGGAATCGGTCGCCCTCTGCCGGGACAAGCTGGGCGGCCTTTTCGCGTGGACGGCGGGCGAGCGGCGTTTCCTCGACGCCCTGATCGACAAGGGCGAGATCGACCCCAGCGGCCTCGATGCGCCCGCCGAGGTGATCGGCCGCATCGGCCGGATGCCCATGCTGGCCTGGAAGGCGCAGAACGTGGCGGCCCACGCTCCAGGGACGGGCGCCACCGCCGGATAGCGGGTTAGTCGACGCGGGGGCGCCGCCCCCGGACGACCCGGCCCCGCGGACCCAGTCGTCGTCGAAGTCGATCGTCCGGGAGTCGCCGTCAAAGGCGCCGTCGAGGTTCTTGAGACGCCCAGCGAGGATGCGGCAGAACATCATCGGCATCCTGACCAACAGTGTGGTCCGGGGCCTGGCGATCATCGCGGTGATCGTCACCGGCATCGCCACCATGTTCGGCCACCTGGACCTGCGCCGCGCCGGGTTCGTGGTTAGAGCCGCCCTTGCTTAATGGCCTTCGCCAGCTCGGCATTCACGCGGGTCTGCCAGCCCTTGCCGGTTTCGCGCAGATGTTCGACCACCTTTGCATCGAGGCGGATCTTCACCTCGATCTTGGGCGATGCGGACCTAGGGCGACCGGGGCGCCGCGCCCGCGCCATGAAGGCCTCGCCCATAACTTCGCCGGCGGGGCGAGCGCGGGCGAAGAAGTCGTCGCCCAGTTCCGGCAGTTCGTGATCGATCAGTTCAGGATTGGGCTTGCTCATAGCGCTCGACCTCTCTCGCATTGGCTTTTCGGAAGCTGATCACCCGCAATCTGTTGCCGCGCACGGTGTAAGCCACAACGTGCAGACGCTCGCCGATGAGGCCCAAGGCGATGAAGCGATCTTCGCCATAGTCCTCACGGATGTCCGGGGCGACCAGCGCGGAGTCGAAATCGAAGTCGGCCACGAGATCGAACGGAAGCCCGCGCACTTCGATGTTCTTCGCGCTCTTGTCGGGATCGAACTCGATTTCCATCCAAGGTTCTTGTACACCCATAAAATGGATGGTGCTAGTGTTTTTGTACACCCGATAATTGAAGGGCCGAGGCTCTTTACGCGCGACCTTTTGTGTCTCCCGTTTACAGCAGAGGCCGTGCACGATGCTGCGGCCGTCGAAGAATCTGGGGTCGCGTGCGGCGTTCCATTGCGGGTCGTCTGACATCAGAAAAATGTACTTGTTTTGTTCAAATATACGAGCGCACGGCCGACGACCGCGGAGCAGAAGGGTCATGGCGGTTGAAAGGTGCTTGCGCCCGATGCGGGTATGGACCGCGCGCCGCCAGCGGAATAATCCGGTGTGAGAGGCTTGTGGCCGTGGAGACAAGCATGTCGTCGGTTCTGCACCGGGACCTGTTCCGCCGGGACCGAAAGGTCGTCGTCGCCCCAAAGCACTCGGACGCGATGCGCTGGCGTCAGTTCGTCAGGCATATTTGCACGGACTTCGAGATCAAGCGCGAACTCTCCCGTCGGCAGGACGGGCTTTGCGAGTTCTGCCAGAAACCGTTCATGGTCAGGTTGCTGGGTGACGCTGTCGTCCATCACCTCTCGTATGACCACGAATGCACTCGCATCCGCAGCAACGTCCTCGACCGGCCGAAATGCGGTGATTGTCTGCGCGAACACGAGCAGGAGGCTCTTCGCTGCCTACACTTGCTTCGCCTGTTGCACCGCGATTGCCACGAGACCCTGCACCGGATGGAAGCTCGAGACCCGGAGTGGAAGGCGTCTGTCGGCTTAGGTCCGCCGGACGGTGAGGCGCCGCCCCGCCACCGCTGAACTCATTCGATCGATTGCCAGGCGTCGGCTGCGGTCGCGCCCCGCGGGCGTCTCGGCTTGCTCTGTGACGACCAGACAAAGCTGACAACCTGAACGGGTCCTTCAACAATTGGCGGTAGTTTCGGAACCGGTCAAACGGGATGCGTGAGATGCGGCTGGGCGCCAGGGACGAACAAAATTCACATGCTCTTCCGTCTGTGCGCGGCGCGACGGCGATGATCCAGCGCGCTGGCGGCCTGTTGTTGCCGCTGTTGACCGCCTTGGCCGCCTTTCCCGTTTCAGGCTGGCGGCTTGCCCTGGGCTGGCTGCTGACGATGTTCGCCATCGCGGCCGCCGAGGCGCTGTGGCGGCCCGCCGCAAGTCCCCAGGCACGGGCAACGATGGTGTTCACCTGGATCCGCCACGCAGGCTACGCCCTGGCCGCCTTCTATCTGGTCGCCCTCCACACGGGCGCCGCCCAGAGCTTCGGCGTGACGCTCATGGGCCTGGTCCTGTTCCGGATCCTGGCCCGGGACTACGCCCATCCCCGCCGGCTGGCGGCGAACCTGGTCCCGCCGATCCTGTGCATCGCCGTGGTCCAGTGCGGCGCGGCGACAGGGCTTCTGGTCGGCCACCAACCGCTCATGTTGATCACGCTTCTGGCGAGCCCCCTCGCCGTCCTGGGATGGCTCGCAACAGTTCAGGGCGATCTGCTAGACAAGCGGCGACGCCTCGACGCGGCGGTGGTGCAGGCTGAGGCGGCTGCGGAGGCCAAGTCGGACTTCCTTGCCAACATGAGCCACGAGATCCGGACCCCGTTGACCGGGATCATCGGGTTTTCAGACCTCTTGGGCCGCATGCCGGACCTGCCCGCGACCGCGGTGACCCATGTGAGCCGCATTGCAGCCAGCGGGCAGGCCTTGTTGGCGGTGGTCAATGACATCCTGGACTTCTCCAAGCTGGAGGCCGGTCATGTGGAACTCGACCCCCGGCCCTTCGAGGTCGGCCGCTTCTTTGAGGACACGTTGGCCATCGTCGCCCCCCAAGCCGCGGCCAAGGGCCTGGTCACCGGGCTGAACATCGACAGCGACATCCCGCCGGTGCTCAACGCCGACAACACCCGCCTGCGCCAGGTCATGCTCAACCTGTTGGGGAACGCCATCAAATTCACCGACCAGGGCTCGGTGAACATCACCGTGGCGTACGTTGCGGAGCAGGAACGCCTCTGCGTGGCCGTCGCGGATACCGGCTGTGGCGTTCCCGAAGACAAGCTTGGACGCCTGTTCCTGCGGTTTTCCCAGGCCGACAATTCGGTGACCCGCAGGCACGGCGGAACCGGGCTGGGCCTGGCGATCTGCAAGGCGCTTGTCGAACTGATGGGCGGGCAGATCGGCGTCGCATCGGTGGTCGGCGCCGGCTCCAGGTTCGACGTCTGGATTGTCGCCCCGCCGGGGCAGATGCCGGAGATCGCACAAGCTGTGCCGCTGGCGCTCCCGATGCGTGTCGCACGGTCGCCGCGGATTCTGGTGGTCGACGACCTGGACCTGAATCGCGAGCTCGTGCGGACCATCCTGGAGGCGTCCGGCTATTCCGTGGACGACGCCGCGAGCGGCGCGGAGGCTATAGATGCGACGCGGCGGACGCCCTTCGACCTGATCCTGATGGACCTGCAGATGCCGGATATGGACGGCTACACCGCCGCCCGGACGATCCGCGCCGACGCCTCGCCCAATCGCCACACGCCGATCGTCGCGCTGAGCGCCGACGTGTTGCCGAAGCATGCGGCCGCCGGGGCCGTCGCGGGCATGAACGGCCATATCGGCAAGCCGATCAATATCGCCGAACTGTTGAGCGTGGTGGCAGCCTGGGTCGACCGGGGCGCCGAGCTCGATGCGTCTCTGAACGAGCCGACGACGACCTTGCCTCCGGCGGCGGCAGCCGCGACGGTGTAGGCTTGCGCACGGCCAGCGCTGGAACCGGCCGGCGCGGGGAGATGAGCATGGATCGCAGACGCCTACTGGCCGCCGGCGGGGCGACCGCCCTGTTGGCCGGGACCGCCGCGCGCTCGGCCGGGCCGGCGCCGTCGAAGCGGCCGCCGAACTTCATCGTCGTGCTGTGCGATGACCTCGGCTACGGCGATGTGTCGATCTATGGACCCGGCGGCCTGCCGACACCGAACCTGGAGCGGATGGCGCGCGAGGGCGTGGTCGCCACCGACTACTATGCGCCGGCCAACCTCTGCAGCCCGTCGCGCGCGGGGCTGCTGACCGGGCGCTATCCGGTGCGCACCGGCCTCGGCTACGAGGTGATCATGCAGCAGGACGACCGCGGCCTGCCGCTGTCGGAGGTCACTATCGGCAAAGCTCTGAAGCCCGCCGGCTACGCCACCGCCCTGTTCGGCAAATGGCACCTGGGGCATCTGGGCGCCGCCTGGCCGCCGACCAAACATGGCTTCGACCAGTTCTTCGGCATCCCCTACAGCCACGACATGGCGCCGCTGTCGCTGTTCGAGAGCCACGCGGGGTCGGACGAGGTCGCCAGGTCGCCGGTCGACTATCCGCAGCTGCAGCAACAGTTCTACGACCATGCCGAGCGGTTCATCGAGGCGAACAAGGACCGGCCGTTCTTCGTCGAGCTGGCGCTCTCGGCGCCGCACCTGCCGGAATATCCGCACCCGGGCTTCAAGGCCGACACCTACGCCGGACCCTATGGCGCGGTGGTCGCCGAGATCGATTCCATCCTCGGACGGCTGCTGGCCAAGTTGCGCGCGCTGAAGTTGGAGAACGACACCGTGGTGGTCTTCACCTCGGACAACGGGCCGTGGTTCGAGGGGTCGCCTGGCGGGATGCGCGAGCGCAAGGGCGGCGGCGGTTATGACGGCGGCTATCGGGTGCCGTTCGTGGCCTGGGCGCCGGGCCGGCTGCCGGCCGGGCGCCGCGTGAAGTCGATCATCTCCGGCGTCGATATCCTGCCCACCTTCCTGGCCATGGCGGGCCTGCCGCCGCTCGCGGGCGTGGAGTTGGACGGGCGCGACATCACCGCGGTGCTGACGAAAGGTGCGCCCTCGCCGCACGAGGCGCTGGTGCTGTTCGACAATGAGACGCCGATCGCCATCCGCACCCAGGACTGGAAGTACGTCGACGCCATCTACTACCGCGATCACAAGCTGCCGATGATGCTGTTCCCCTACCAGGAACTCTACGATCACCGCGCCGACCGGACCGAGAACTACAGCGTCGCGGTGGGCAATCCCGAAGTCGCCAAGGCGATGAAGGCCCGGCTCGACGCCGCCAAGGCCACCTTCGCGCATTACAAGCACGCCGACATCCCGCAGGCGTTCAAGACCCTGAACGCCCAGTTCGCCCACATCCAGGACTAGGTTCGCGGGCTCCTGGATTGATCGCGGCCGCGGCGATGGCGGCGCGAGATCAGGGGCGAAGAGGGGCGGCGAGTGGACGGTCTCAACGTCGGCAATGGGTGTGCGCCATCTTGAACGCGGCGCCCGAAAGCGGCCGTTCCCAGCGTCCGCCACGGGGTCAGCACACAGATCTTTCCCCAACGCTACTTCGGCTTCACCGCGTTCGGCAGGGCTAGCCGGTTCGCCTGGGTGACGTAACTGATCTGGAGGTCGAAGCCGTTGGGTGTGCGGGTGTGATAGCTCTTATAGGCGGCGACGTGGATCTCGTCTTTTGTGGAGGTGTCGACCCGGACGGGCAGGCTTCGCTGCTCCAGCTCGGCGCGGACCGCGTCGGTGTCCCAGGGCGCGATGCCAATGGAGATGTGGTCGAGGACGGCGGGCTGGCCTGAACGCTTGAACGCGGGGTTCTTCGGGTTGCCGCCCCGGATGATGATGTCGCCCACGTCGCCGATTATCAACTCCATCTGGCTTCCCTCGTCATAGGTCGGCGCCCATCCAAGCAGGTTCTCATAGAAGGACGCAGAGCGCTTGTAGTCGGTGACCCGAAAAGAGAGGTGATCCAGCCAGACGCTCTGCCATCCCGTCGGCCTGAAGGGCGCCGGCGCGGCGGGGCTGCTCGTTCCTGGACCGTTGCGGCCCTTAGCCAGGCCGCGGCTGTTGCCGATCTGGATATCGAACCCGTCCGGGTCCTTCACATGGAAGCTCTGGAACCCCTTGCCGTCATCGTCTCGAACAGGGGACAGGCCGCGGTCCTTCAGCGCCCGCTGGACCGCTTGCGCGTTCCAGGGCGAAATGACGAAGCTGAAGCCGCGGACCACCGCGGCCGGCAGACCTGGCTCCTGCTCCAGCACGACCGAGCCCCAGCGACCGACATCCATCACCGCGCGGCTACTGTCGTGGCTTCGCAGCCGCCAGCCCATGAGCGCGGTGTAGAATGCAGCCTCCGTCTGCGGGTTCGCGACGGCGATGGTGACGTGGTCCAGGGCCACGGTCTTCCAGCCCGTAGGCGCGAAGAGAGGCGCGATTGGGGCTGTCGCGACGGCCACGCTGAGCGGGCATCTCGCGGTTTCATAGCCGTCCCGGCACGCGCCCTGCGCGGTAGCCAGGGTCGGGAGCCCAAGCCCCCCGAGGATGACGCCGGCGACGGCAAATGACGCACCAACGCGCGCGGCGTCTCGCATGTTTTTCCCCTGCGAAGCTTCGGCCAACCCTAGCTGGTCAGCTTTGAGGTCGACCATGGGCGGAAAGCCGGCCTGCGCAAAGCTTGTCAGTGGCCTCATGGTCGATGGCGGGCCCGGCAAGGCTTGTGAGTACAGACCCGAGGGGCCGCAGACCTCTGGAGACGCTCACCGCCGGGGCGATGTACGCAATTCCTCGACTATTGGCGGTCCCTGGCCTACCCCGAACATAGCAAGAACATCTGGTCTTTGAAATGTGGATTGAATGGCGGCAGGCGCATGGCGCCACCCTGTCATCGCCTTATCTTGGCGGGAGGCCCTAGAGGTCCAGCAGCACGAACTTGCCGCGGGCGGCGTATTCCAGCTCGGCCGCGCGGCGGCGCCGGGCGCCGTCGTCGCTGCGCAAGGCCGCCAGCAGGTCCGGCGGCGTGGCGTCGTCGATCAGCGGGAAGTGGCCCATGCGGAAGCAGGTCAGGTACATCTCGCCGTTGATCTTCTCGACCAGCGGAGCGCCGCGTGCAGCCGGGGTGCGCTGCATCTCGATCAGCCAGGGGTGGCCCTCGGCGTCGATCAGGACGTCGAGGCCAAACAGCTTGGGGGCAAAGCCGCGCGGCGGCGAGCTTGCGGCCTGGCGGGCGAACAGGCCGTGGGCGGCCAACATGCGGACATGCCACTCCACCAGGGCCTTGATCTCGCCGAACGCCGCGCCGCCATCGAGGCCGTCGGCGGTCATCCGGCGTAGCAGGGCCGAGAGGCTGCGGATCGCGCCGACGTCGTCCTGCTGGGGGTCCTGGCTGATCGACAGGCCCGGATGGCCCAGATGAAGCGCGGTGTTGGTGACGTGCATCGCCGCGCCGCCGCCGCTGTCGGGGCTGGGGTCATAGGGCTCCGGCGCGATGCGGACGATGCCTTCCGAATAGACATAGGCGCGTAGGGGGTCGGCCGAAGCGATCAGGCAGTAGATGCGGCAGTGGCCCTTGCGGCCTTCGATCAGATAGGGCCGGTCAATGTAGCGCTGGACCACGACGTCGCTCTGGTCGAGGGCCGCGGCGACATCGGCGGTGACGCTGATGCCCTGGCCGCCGCTGCCGCGGATCGGCTTGACGATGTAGAGGGCCGGCGCGTCGGGGCCCTTGGCGAAGGCTTCCAAGGCCGCGCGGTCGGCCGGCAGGACGAAGCTTTCGGGGAAGCGGCCCGCCGGGTCGACGGCCTTGCGGGCGGTCAGCATCTCGGCCAGGCGCGACTTGTCGGCCAGCGGCGACCACTCGTGGAAGTCGTCGGAGTTGTTCCGGTTCACCAGGCCCGAGGCGAGGCTCATCGGCTCCCGGCGGAATCGTTCGATCAGGTGACGGATATGGTGGTCGGCGTCGATCGGCCGGCCGGCGTCGCGCAGGGCCGCGGCCAGGCCTTGCAGGCTGGGCGAGATCTCGGCGCTGGTCGGCTGGGCGTTGGCCAGCAGTCGCTCATAGGTCTGGATGGCTTCCTCTACCCGTCCCAGCCGGTGGAACAGGAGCGCGATGAAGCGCAGCGCCCCTGCGCCGGACGAAACGCTGAAGGCTTGCTGGAACGCCGCCAGCGATCCCTCGTAGTCGCCCATGGCCAGGAGGCAGAAGCCGACGCTCCGAAGGGCCTCGTCGTTCTTCGGCTCGATGGCCAGGGTCTCGCGGTAGTGGATGATGGCCTGACTGAACTCCAGCCGCCGCAGATGCGACTGGGCCAGCAGCATATGAGCCTCCACCGACTTCGGCAGGGCTGTCGCCAGGTCGCGCAGCAGCGCCTGCGCCTGGCTGGTTTCGTGCTCGATCAGGTCGCGGATATCGTCGGTCAGCGGCAAGCCGGCGTCTCCAGGGGTTGGCGGTCGCGCCATGCCCTTATGCGGATGCGTCCGCCCGCTGCGCAAGCAAATCGACCGTCACAGGGGTTTCGGCGGACGATCCTGGCGGATAAGGGGTCGTCGCGGCGTCGTGGGGGCGAGAGACCGCGATTCGAACGGGAGCGCCCATGAGCCAAGCCGGCCACGACACCGTCAGCCTCGATCCTGAGAACTGGGACGACCTGCGCGTCCAGGGCCACCGGATGCTGGACGACATGTTCGACAACCTGGCGACCCTGACCGAGCGACCGCTGTGGCAGGCGCCGACGCAGGCGCAGCGCGCCCGCTATCGCGCTGAGTTGCCGCGCGCGCCGGGCGCTCTGGCCGACGCCCACGCCCAGTTCATGGCCGATGTGGCGCCCTATGGCAGCGGCAACCGCCACCCCGGCTTCATGGGCTGGGTGCAGGGCGGCGGCACGGCGGTCGGCATGCTGGCCGAGATGCTGGCCGGCGGTCTCGACGCCAACCTGGGCGGGCGCGACCACATGCCGATCGAGGTGGAGCGCCAGATCGTGGCCTGGATGGCCGAGCTGTTCGGCTTCCCCGCCGACGCCAGCGGCCTGTTCCTGACCGGCACCTCCACCGCCAACCTCTGCGCCGTCTTGGTGGCCCGCGACCGGGCGCTGGGGGCCGACGTGCGCCACACCGGCGTCCGCGACGTCCGCGTCGTCGCCTATGCGTCGAAGGGCGTGCACAGCTGCATCGTGCGCGCCATGGACATGACCGGCCTCGGCTGGGACCGCCTGCGGCTGATCGAGACGGACTCCGACCACCGGATCAGCCTGCCGGCCCTGGAGGCCGCCATCGCCGCCGACCGCGCCGCGGGTCTGACGCCGTTCCTGATCGTCGGCACCGCCGGCAGCGTCGACGTGGGCGCCATCGACGACCTCGCCGGCCTGGCCGACATCGCCGAGCGCGAGGGCGCGGCCTTCCACGTGGACGGGGCGCTGGGCGCGCTGGGGATGCTGTCGCCCCAGGTCGCGCCGCGCCTGGCGGGCATCGAGCGGGCCGACAGCCTGGCGCTCGATTTCCACAAGCTGGGGCAGGTCCCCTACGACGCCGGCTTCCTGCTGGTGCGCGACGCGGCGGCCCACAAGCGCACCTTCACCTACTCCGAGGCCGCCTATCTGCGACACGCCGAGCGCGGTCTGGCGGGCGGGGAGTTCTGGCCCTGCGACTACGGCCCGGACCTGTCGCGCGGTTTCCGGGCGCTGAAGGTCTGGTTCAGCCTGAAGACCTATGGCCTGGACGCCCTGGGCGCGGTGATCGGCCGGACCTGCGACCTGGCCGGCGCCCTGGCCGACCGCATCGAAGCCGAGCCGGACCTCGAGCTGCTGGCGCCGGTGGCCCTGAACATTGTCTGTTTCGCCTTCAAGGGCGCGGACAACGCCGCGATCGTGGCGGACCTGCACGAGGCGGGCCGGGTCGCGCCGTCGACGACCACGCTTGCTGGCCGCACCGCGATCCGAGCCGCGATCGTCAATCACCGCACTGGGCCGGCCGACATCGAGGCCCTGGTGGAGGGCGTTCTGGCCCTAGGCCGCGCCCACGCCGCCCGCGGCTAGGCCCGCGGCGCGCAGGTCGGCGATCACCCGCTCGACGGTCCCCGTCCAGTCGCGGGGCGTCGTCTGGCGGTAGAGGCGCATCGTCGGATACCAGGGGCTGTCGGCGCGGTCGCGCAGCCAGCGCCAGTCGCAGTGGATCGCCGGCAGCAGGGTCCAGCAGGGCTTGCCCATCGCTCCGGCCAGGTGAGCCACCGAAGTGTCGATCGAGATCACCAGGTCCAGGGTCTCGATGATGGCGGCGGTGTCCGCGAAGTCTTTCGCGCCGGTGTCGGCCGGGTCCAGGCTCATGGCGCCCAGGTCGAGCAGGCGCTGGGCGAGGGCGTCCGACAGGCCCTTGTTTGCGCCGTTGAAGCCGGTCGGGCTGGCCCGCCACGCCAGGCCGATCCGTGCGCCGCCGGCGAAGCCCGCCCAGGCCGCCCGCCGGTCGCCCGGCGCTGTCAGATAGGGCTCCGCCGGCAGGGTCTCCAGCGTGATCTTGAGATGTTCGGGGAGCGAGAAGTAGCGGCTCCAGCAGTCGTGCCGGGCCACCTCGGCCGAGCCGCCGACGCCGATGGGGATCAGCGTGTCGACGCCGGCCAGGGTGGAGAACAGATGGGCCAGGCTGGGCGAGCAGCCGAGGCTGACCCGGCCCGCGCCCCGCGCCTTCAGGCTGCTGGCGAAGCGGGCGAACTGGATCTTGTCGCCGAAGCCCTGTTCCACCCAGATCAGGATCGACCTGCCGTCGAGCGGCTCGCCGCGCCACTCGGGGTAGGGCAGAGACAACGGGGGCACCACGTCGGGGTTGAGGCCGATGCGCGCCGCCATCAACGGCCATCCCTCGGCGTAGCGGCCGACTGAAAGGTAGATTCCACTCAGGGCCAGTTGGGCCTGCGCGTCGTCCGGGTCGACGGCGAGCGCTTTCAGATAGGCCTGCTCGGCCTGGGCGACCTCGCCGGCCTCGCCGCAGGCACGGCCCAGCAGGCGCAAGAGGCCCGCATCGTCCGGCCGATGGCCGGACGCCAGCTGCAGATAGTGGATCGCCTGCTGGAACTTACCGATCTCGGTCAGGGCGATGCCCAGGTTGGTGGCCAGCTTGACGGTCAGCACCCGGCGCGCGAGAGGCAGGTAGGTATCCGCCGCCTCACCGAACCGGCCGTCGCGCTGCAGGGCGAGGCCGCGCTGGTACTGTTCTTCGTCGGTTTCGTCCGGCATCTGTCCCAGCGGGTTTCGGTCGGCGTGATTGTCCGGACCGGCCGCTGTATCTAACCTTGAACGCCCCAGACGAGGAGCCCCAGTGACCGCGCCATTCCCCGAGCCCCAGCCCATGCCGGCGAGCCGCCGTGGCCGATAGACTCGCGCTCTATCACCCGCGCGGCGTCCAGGGGCTCGGCAAGGACATCTTCGGCAAGGATGTCGCCAACCTCGAGTTGATGCAGGCCATGGCGCGCCACGGCGGCTTCAGCCAGGTGGAGTTCCTGAGCGCCGAGATCGCCACGGAAGCGCAGGCGCGCCAGCTGCTGCTCGACGACCCGGCGGCGGCGGTCCGCGTCACGCCGGGCTCGATGCTGAGCAACAGGCCGATGCGGGCCGCGGGCGCGGTGCTGCGCGGCCAGCCCGGCCTGCAGAACCTGGCGTGGCTGCGCCGGCTGACCGGCAATGATCGCGACCTCAGCCTGATCGGCCTGGTCCACACCCTGGCGCCGCCGGCGATCCGTCAGAGCATCGCCATGGCCTCGGTCTCGCCGGTCTATCCGTGGGACGCGATCATCTGCACCTCGCCGAGCGTGCGCGACGCGGTGAGCGAGATGTTCGACGAGTGGGGCGAGTTCCTGGCCGAGCGCACCGGCGGTTCGCCGCCGCCGCGCGCCGCCCTGCCGGTGATCCCGCTGGGCGTGGACGCCGCTCGCTTCGCGGCAATGGCCGACAGGCCGGAGGCGCGGGCCAGGGTCCGCGCGCGGCTGGGCCTTGGCGAGGACGACGCCCTGATGCTCTGGGTCGGGCGGCTGTCGTTCTTCGAGAAGGCCTACCCGCAGCCGATGTTCAAGGCCGCCCAGCTGGCGGCGCGGGGCAGCGGCGCGCCCGTGCCCCTGCACTTCGCCATGGCCGGCTGGTTCCCCGGCGACAAGGACCGCGGCCGCTTTGAGGCGGCGGCCAAGGCCCATGCGCCGGACGTGCCGGTCCACTTCCTGGACGGCAACGACCGCGAGCTGCTGAGCGAGCTGTGGGCCGGGGCGGACATCTTCATTTCCCTGGTCGACAATGTCCAGGAGACCTTCGGGATCACGCCGATCGAGGCCATGGCCGCGGGCCTGCCGGTAGTCGCCAGCGACTGGGACGGCTACCGATCCACGGTGCGCCACGGGGTCGACGGTTTCCTGATCCCGACGCTGGGCGGTCCGCGCTCGGGACTGGGGGTGACCATCGTCCAGCGCCACCTCTTCGAGCTGACCACCTACCAGACCTATGTGGGCGAGATCGCGCAGTACACGCCCGTCCACATCGGCAGCGCCGCCGCAGCCCTCGCCGAACTGGGCCGCTCGCCGGAGCTGCGCCGCAAGATGGGCGCGGCGGGGCGCGAGCGGGTCGCCGCGGCGTTCGATTGGCCGATCGTCGCGCGCCAGATCAGCGGCCTGGTCGACGAGATGGCGGCGGTGCGCGCCGCCTCGCCCGATCCGCCGCGGCGCGTCAAGGCCGACCCCGTGCGGCCCGACCCGTTCGTCAGCTTCGCTGGCTTCCCGACCCAGCTGTTCACCCTGGACATGCCCATCGCCGCTGTTCCCGGGGTCAACGGCAAGGATGTGCTCGGCCTCTCGCTGGCGCTCGACACCGCGTTCGCCGCCTTGCGCAGCCCGCTGGAGGAGTGCGCGCAGGCGCTGGACCTGCTGGCGTCCGGCCAGGCGCGCACCGGGCGCGAGGTGTTGTCGGCGTTCCCGATGGAGCGGCGGCGGATGCTGGAGATGGGCCTCGTCTGGATGGCCAAGCTCGGCATGATCGACTGGTTGCCCTAAGCTGCGGGTCATGGATACGCGCGACCTGGTGGACGTGGCGATCGACGAGGACCCTCGGGCGCCCTGCTTGTGGGTGCCGTCGGAGCTTTGGCCGGAGTTCCTGGCCGCCATCAGCCGCCGGCCGAACGTCATCGGAGCGGTGATCTACCGCAACAAGACCGTCCGCGAGGGCGGGCCGCTGACCGATATCACGACGCAGAGGCCGTGAGGCGGTGCGTCCCGCCGTGACGCTGATCGCCGCGCGGGGCGTGCGCGGGTTCGGCGACGGGTTCACCGGCCTTCTGCTGCCGGTCTATCTGGCGAGCCTGGGCTTCGACGCCTTCAGGATCGGGGTGCTGACAACCGCAACCCTGCTGGGCTCGGCGGGCTTGACGCTGGCGGTCGGGTTGGCTGGGCACCGTGTGGCGACCAAGCGGCTGTTGTTCGCGGCCTGCGGCCTGATGGGGCTGACCGGCCTCGCCTTCTCCCAGGCGCACGCCTTTTGGCCGCTGGTGCTGGTGGGGTTCGTGGGCACCCTGAACCCGTCGGGCGGCGACGTGAGCCCCTTCCTACCGTTGGAGCAGTCGCTGCTGGCCCACGCCGGCGCGCCCTCGCAGCGCACGCACCTCTTCGCCCGTTACAGCCTGACCGGGACGCTGATGACCGCCGTCGGCGCGCTCAGTGTCGGTCTGCTTGGGCCGCTGAAGGCGCTCACAGGCCTGCCGCAGCTCAATCTGATGGAATGGGCGTTCATGGCCTACGGCCTGCTGGGAATCGTCTCTGCCGCCCTCTACCGAAGTCTGCCCGACCAGCCGGTCGAGGCGGGCGTAGCGCGCACAGCGCTGGGGCCTTCAAAGCGCAATGTGCTGGGATTAGCCGCGCTGTTCAGCCTGGATTCGTTCGGCAGCGGCTTCATGGTCCAGTCGCTGTTCGCGCTTTGGCTGTTCCACCGTTTCGGCCTGTCGCTGGCGGTCGCCGGCGGCTTCTTCTTCTGGACCGGAGCGCTTTCGGCGGTCTCGCAGCTGGCCGCGCCGCTCCTGGCCAAGCGCATCGGCTTGATCAACACCATGGTGTTCACCCACGTGCCGGCGAACCTCTGCGTGATCGCCGTGCCCTTCGCGCCCAGCGTCGAGATCGCCTTTGCCTTGTTGGTGGTGCGCGCCTTGCTGTCGAACATGGATGTGCCGGCCAGGACCTCCTACGTCATGGCTATTGTGACGCCCGCAGAACGGGCGGCGGCGGCCGGGGTGACCAATGTGCCGCGCAGCCTGGCCTCGGCGTTCAGCCCGGCGCTTTCGGGGCTGCTGTTTTCCCTAAGCCCCTTTGCTTGGCCCCTGGTGATCGGCGGGTCGCTGAAAGTGCTCTATGACGCCTTGCTGCTCTGGCGCTTCCAACAGGTGCGGCCGCCGGAGGAAGCAGACTAGGCTCTGCCGGCGCGGGCGGCGGCCTGGACGGACACCGGCAGAGTGTCGAACCAGGCCTGCGGCGAGAGCTGACGAGCAACCCGTTCGCGGGCGGCGGCGCTCAGCCTGCGTCCGAGTGCCGGGTCGGCGCGCAGCCGCGCGAGGGCCTCGGCTGCGGCGGCGATGTCCGGATCGGCCCAGGTCTGACCGCGATAAACGCCTTGCGGATCGGCCACCGGCGTCGGGCGCGAGGGGACCAGCAGGGCGCAGGTCTCATCCATGAAATCGAGGACGCCGGAGAAGGCGGTGGCCAGGACAGGCGTGCCCAGCGCCATGGCCTCCGCGGGCGTCAGGCCGAAGCCTTCGGCGCGGTGCAGGGAGACCAGGACGTCGGCGCCGGCGATCAGGCTCTGGACGTCGGCGTAGGGCCAGACTTCGTCGACGATGCGGACGTTGGCGGGCGCTGCGGCGCGCAGGGCGGCGAGCTGCGCCGGGAAGAGGCCGCCGTTCTGGGTTTTGAGCGTCAGCTCACAGGCCGGATCGCCGCCGAACGCCTGAGCCCAGGCGGCGATCGCGCCCTGCGGGTTCTTGCGGGCGAGCGAGGAGTTGAAGTCGAAGACGCTGACGCCTTGGAACGCAGCGCCGCGCGGGGTCGGGGCGACGGCGGCGTAGTCCTCAATGAACAGCGGGTGCGGCACCACGCGCACCGGGGAGGCGGCGCCGACCAGGGCCTCGGCGGTATAGCGGCTGGGCGCCCAGACCTCGTCCACCAGGGCGGCGTCCTTCAGCCACAGGGGCGGCGCGCGCGGCAGCTCCCAGGCCCAATAGCCATAGCGCGGCCCGACCAGCTGCTTCGGCCCCAGGCAGGCGAGTGCGGCCAGCAGCTCCGGCGGGTTCAGGTGGAAAATCCAGGCGCCCGCCGAGACGGGCGCGGTCAGCCGGCCATCCCAGTCGAGCTTGGCGTCGGTGACGTCGAGGCGCTCGACGGGCACCTGCAACGCCTCGAAGGCGCGCGCCGCCAACCGGGCCGAGGCGGCGATGCCGTGGGAACCCGCGAAATAGCCCACGATCTTAATCGGCCCGGTTGCGCCTCCAGCCCCGTGCGGCGCACGGGCGGCGCGGCGGACATAGCTTTGCAGGGCAAGGTTGAGGGCCGGCGCGGCCAGCTTGCGGACCGGCGCCGGCAGGGCCGATTTCCAGAGCCTGCGGGCGGCCCCGAGGAGGCTCATGCGGCGACGGGCGCTTGGCCCTTCACCGGCCGGAAGCTGGCCGGCGCAGCCGGCGCCCACACCTCATCGACGAAGGAGAGGCCCACAGTGTCGGAGCCCAGCGCGGCGGCGACACCGGCGTCCCAGACGCCGACGGCGCGGCTCCAGCGGACGCCTCGGCTGTGGAGGGCGATGGCGTCGGCGGGAACCAGATCCGGATGGGTCAGGAAGCGCACGAGATCGGCCTGCGCCGGGGCCGAGGCCGGGCCCGCAGGGCCCAAGAACTGGCCCGCGGTCGCCTCATAGACCAGACGGTCGGCGGCGGCCTCCTTGGCCAGCTCCGCGCCCTCCACGACCCAAAGCTCGGCGACCCGATTGCCGACCGGCGCGCGCGCCGCCGGCTGACGCTGGCGCACGGTCAGGCGGGCGAGCTGCATCCGCGGATGCAGGCGGATAGCCGTCGGCAGGGCCTCGAACTCGACGCCGTATTCGGCGAGGCCTCCGCCGGCCAGCCAGCGCAGGAACCTGAACCGCTCGGCGCCGGAGCGCAGCGGGAAGAGGCGCTGCAGGTCGACGCGGCTTTCCCAGATCTCCAGGAACAGGCGGATGAACGGCGCGGGTTGGGCAGGCGCGGGGGTGAGGAACGGCGCGCGCAGGGCCTCGGTCAGGCTCTCCGGCCAGCCGGCGCGGGCGGCGACACCGAAGCCGGCGGAGAGCCGCCGCTTCAGGTCGTTGGCGCCCGGCTCGGCCAGTCGCGCGGCGGCCAGCAGCGGGGCGGGATCGCGGACCAGCCCCTCGATCACGCCGGCCGGCAATAGGTCCGGCGCGAAGCGGCCGGCGGCGGCCTCGGCGCCCAGGCACCAGGCGATCAGGCCCGCCGGATCGCCGGCGAACTTGGCGCGCAGGTCGCCGCGGGCGGCCAGCAGGGCCTTCGCCGCGCGTGGCGTCCCGTCCGCCGAGGGCTCGCGCAGCCAGTCCAGCGCCCCGGAGGCCGGGCCCTGCCAAGGCGCCTCGCCCCAGACCGAGGCGTCCGACTCGCGCGTCCCGCTGCGCCAGGCGGCCAGCAGGGCCTCAGCCGCCGAGCCGGAAATGGCGTCGGCGCCCAGGGTCGTGGCGTGCTCGGCGAAGAACTGGTGGAAACCCAGGCGGCCGGCCTCGTGGTCGAGCTGGAAGCCGGTGGCAACGTCACGCCAGACCTGATCCATGGTGCGCGTCACGTCGGGCAGGCCGGCCAGCGCGGCTTCCGGATCCGGCGCATCGACCCAAGCTTCGACGGCGGCCGTCAGGCCGGCGTCGAAGTCCTTGCCGTCACGGGCGGCGCGCAGGGCGCGGCGGCGCATGGCCGGGGTGATGAAGCGGCCCGATGGGAACTTGAGGTGGGCGTAGGGGATGGCGCGGCTGGTCTCATGGCCGTTGCGCAGCATCGCGGCGGCATAGTCGGCCAGCAGCTCGGCCAGCGGCGAGCCGGGCGTCACGCGCACCCGGTCCTGGTGCTTCGACAGCACGTCGGGCCGCGACGGGTCGAAGCCGGAGAAGTGGAAGAACTGCAGCGGCTCACCGTTGACGGTCCAGCCGTCCGGGCCCTTGGCCAGGGTGCGGCCCTCGAGGTTCCAGTAGGCGAGGTTGAGCGTCGGGGTCCTAAGGATCGCCAGGCTGTCCACGAAGCCCGGCGACAGGTCCATCCAGCGCTGGTCGGTGAACAGGCCGTTCTTC
>NZ_DATAPY010000109.1:0-42955 GCF_036264965.1 Phenylobacterium sp. | reverse complement strand
CAGGTTGGCGGCGTTGGCGCGCAGCGCCTTGGAGCGCGGCAGCAGGAAGTTCCGGGCGTACCCGTCCTTCACGGTGACCACGTCGCCGAGGCCGCCCTTGCCTTCAACCCGTTCGAGCAGAATGACTTTCATCTGTGCGGCTCCCTTACTTCACGACGTACGGGAGGAGCGCCAGGAAGCGGGCGCGCTTGATCGCCTTGGCGAGCTCACGCTGCTTCTTGGCCGACACCGCGGTGATCCGCGAGGGTACGATCTTGCCGCGCTCGGAGACGTAACGCTGCAGCAGCTTCACGTCCTTGTAGTCGATCTTCGGGGCGTTGGCGCCGGAGAACGGGCACACCTTGCGGCGACGGAAGAAGGGACGGCGCGCGCCGCCCGAGGCGCCGCCAGCGGCGGGGGCGTCATCGATGGTGGTTTCGTCGGTCATCAGAAGGCTCCTTCCTTGGCCGGGAAGTCATCGCGGCGTTCGCGGTCGCGATCGCGGCGGGCGAGGATCGGGGAGAGCTCCAGCTCCAGCTCTTCGACGCGCACGGTCAGGTGACGCAGCACGTCTTCGTTGAGCGACAGCTGGCGTTCCATCTCCTGCACGGCCGCAGGCGGGGCGTCGATGGCCAGCAGGGAATAGTGACCCTTGCGGTTCTTCTTGATCCGGTAGGTCAGGTTGCGAAGACCCCAGTACTCGATCTTGGCGACGCTGCCGCCGCCTTCTTCGATCAGGTGCTTCAGGGTGTCGTTGAGGGCTTCGGCCTGTTGCGGCGAAATATCCTGCCGCGAAATAACAACGTGCTCGTAGAGCGCCATAGGTTCCTTCTTCCGGCTTGGAGGGCGGCGCGTCCGGCGGCGGAAGGTCCGCTGGACGCGATGGATCTCTGGCGCGGCGGCCGGGAGTTTCCCGAACCCTTTGGTGTTCCGCGAGAGACCGCTCTCCGTGAAGAGGCGGGCTGATAGGGGAAAAACGCCTGGGAAGCAAGAGTCAGCGCCTTGTCAGACGCCCCGGCGGCGCGCAGCCTCGCGCTGTCCAAACCCCAGGGGAGCCTCCATGCCGTCCGTTCGCCGCCTCGTCGCCTGCCTAGCCGCGGCCGGCGCCATCGCCGCCGCCACGCCCGCCATCTCGGCCGACGCGCCGCCCAGCGCCCACAGCCTGGAGCTTTCGCGGCAGCTGTTCGCCGAGATGCACATGGACCAGATGGTGGGTCAGATGATGAAGTCCATGGTCCCGGCGATGATGGCCCAGGCGCGCAAGGCCAACCCATCGCTGACCGACGAACAGGCGGCGGCGATGACCGAGGCCGTCACGGAATCCACTGCCGACATGCTGGGCAAGATCACCGACAAATTCATACCGCTCTACGCCAGCACCTTCACGGAGAAGGAGCTGCAGGACGTGGTGAACTTCTACAACAGCCCCAGCGGTCAGGCAGTGCTCAACAAGATGCCTGTGATGATGAGCCAGATCGGGCCGACCATGACCGAACTGATGCCGGCAATGACCGCCGACGTGTTGCGGCGGCTCTGCTCGAAAACCGATTGCTCGAAGATGAGCGCACCGCCCAGGCCCAAGACCTGAGCGGCGCGGATTCGAGATCCTACTTCTTGAGCGCCTTCACCGCGGCCAGCGTCTTGTTGACGTGGTCGGAGGGGTCCAGCGACGAATAGACGTCGGCGATCGTGCCGTTCTGGGCGACGACGTAGGAGGTGCGATTGGACCAGTCGGGCTTCTTGGCCAGGATCGAGTCATATTGCTGGGCGATCTTCGCGCCCGGATCAGCGGCGACCGGGAATTTCCCGCCGCAATGCTCGGTCTCCTTGGAGAAGTCGGCGAGCTGGTCGACGTTGCCGGCGGTCACCCCGATGACCGTCGCGTGCTGTGCCTTGAACTGGTCGATGGCCTCGGAGAACAGGTGGGCTTCGATGTTGCAGCCCTGGGTGTGCGCGGCCGGGAAGAAATAGACGACCACGGGGCCCTTCTTCAGGGCGTCGGCGAGCTTGTAGTTGAACTGTTGGCCGGCCAGGAAGGCGGGGGCCGAGAAGTCGGGGGCTTTGTCCCCGGCCTTCAGTTCGGCGGCGGCGGACGTGGCCAGGGCGGCGGCGATGAGGCTTCCGGCGACAGCAGCGACGATCAGGTTCTTCATGTGGTCTCCACTCGGTTCGACGGGCGTTCTACACCGGCCCTGACAGATTGTCGCGGCAAGCTTCCGCTAGGTCAATTGTAGGCGACCGTAACGGTGAAGCTGCCGGCGTAATCGCCGTTCAGGGTCGTCGAACTGATCGGCGCCGAGCCGCCCACACCGAAGGTGAAGGACCCGGCGGAGCCCAGGCTGCCGCTGAGCAGCGGCGAGCCGGTGACCGAGCTGGTGGTGGTCACCGTCATGCTCTGCGGCCCGCTCATCACGAAGCTCGCAGGCACTGTAACGCTGAAGGCCTGGCCGCCCTCGCCGGTGACATTGAAGGCCGCGCGGCTGGGGGCCGGGTTTGCGAAGGTGGCGACGCCGTTGGTGCTGGACTGGGCGCCGGTCGCAGCGTCGATCACCACCACGCCGGAGCCGCTGGCCGGCGTGGCCACCCGGCCGAAGACCAGGTCCGAGATCTTGGAGATCGCGATGGAGCGGATGACCGTCGCCAGGAACCGGCCTGTGCCGGCGCCGACAGCGCCGGTCGTGGCCTCGGTAGTGTTGACGCTGAAGTCGGCCTCCGCAAGCCCGGTCGCGAGGCCGGAATCGTCGCCGCCTATCCCCATGTCGGCCCCGACGAAGAAGGTCTTCGACGAATTCGCCCCGATCGCGGCGATGGTGAAGGTCCCAGAGCCCGGCGGGCCCGGCGGGCCAGACAAAGCGGCCGTGCCCATGGTGAAGCTGATGCGGGACAGCGCGCGCGCGCGGCCGGTGGGCGAACCTGCCGAAGCCAGTCTGACGGTGACCGTGTTCGTACAGTCGCCGGCCACGGTGGCGGCGCAGCTGATGGTCACCATGGCGCGTGTGGAGCTGTTGGTCGCCCGCGTCGCCGTTCCCGATACGATCGTCACCGCGGCCGTCGTCGGGTCGATGCGGAAGACGGTGTCGCCGGTGGCCCCGGAGGTGATGACGCCGAGGTCGACGTTGGTGGTCGCCTGCACGGTGTAGCTGGAGGCGGCCTGGGCGGCGAAGGCCAACCCCTGGAGGATCAGAGCCAGGGACAGCGTCCGCGCGCCCCGCCAAATCCACCTCGGCGTGAAGAGCCTGATCATAGCCACTGCTGAACGCACGCGCCCCAACCGCAAGGATTGCCAGTCTATCACAGCGGCGGCCTTGCCGCAGGCTGGCCAGGCGGCTGGGCGGGACTATCCGCGCGGGGCTCGAATTCGACCTCCGCGGCGACGTCCGGCGTGATCGATCCGTCGGGCCGGATCGTGACGGTGACGGGGGCCAGCAGGCGCATGCGCAGCCGCGCCGCCTGGTCCTTGTCGAGTTCGAGGCGGTAGGTCCCGGCGGGCAGGTCCTGGAAGTTCACCGAGCCGTCGAACTCGGTCACGCCTTCCACCGCGACGCCCTTGTCGTCCACCAGCCGCACGCGGGTCGCCGACAGCCCCACGCGTTGCTGATCCGGCCGCCGCAGCCTGATGTTGACCATGACCTCGCCGGTGGGACGCATCGGGTACTCGACCTGGGTCACGCCGCCCGGCCGCGGCACGAACTCGATGACGGTCGGGGGCGTTTTGACCGCCTGGTTCTCAACCTGGCTGATGCCGACGATGAGCCGCGCGGTCGGCCCCGCGCCGAAGCCGCTGACATAGGCCTCGCCCTGCGCGTCGGTGACCGTCTTGTACTCGCCGCCTTCGATGGTCACGCCCTGCACCGGCCGCTCGCCCGGATCGAACTTGCCGTTGCCGTTGGCGTCCAGGAAGGCGTGGAACAGCACCGAGCCGCCCGATCCGGGCCCCTGCCGGGTCAGCTCGTAACTGTGCGCCTGTGGGTTATAGCCGAGGCCGAAGTTCATCTGCGCCCCGAAGCGCCAGGTGTTCTGGTTGGTGTCGTATTGCCCGGTGATCGCCAGGTCGCCGAACCTGGTCTTGGTGGTGCTGCCGACGACGAGGGAGAGGTCCTTCGGCGTGTCCAGCCGTTCGGTGGCCCCGAAGCGCAGCGACCAGGTGTTGGATATCGGCCGGTCGACCAGCACTTCCACCCCGCTCACGCGGAAGTCGGGCAGGGCCTCATAGTCCAACGTCGCGCGGACCTGCCATTTGTAGGCACGGTAAGTCGAGACGCCCAAGAACCCGCGCAGGATGTCGCTGGTCTGGCCGGTCGCGACGGTGGTGCGGTCGTATTCGAAGCCGGTGGAATAGAGGATGCTGCCGAGCGAGGCCGAGCCGCGGACCTGGCCGATCCAGGCGTCGCCCCCGTCGGCGTAGATGTCGCGCAGCGCCCGCACCGACAGCGGGATCACCTGGGTCCCGAAGCGGAAGTTCTGGTCGAGATTGAGCTCGGTGCGGCTTTTCACCGGCCGGTCGAGATCGGCCTCGGAATTGTTCTCGTCAAGCAGACCACCGCGGTACGCCGACTGGCGCAAGACGGCGTTGGCGCCGAACAGCCGTCCGGCGATGTCCACCGAGACGCCTTGGCCGCCCCGGTTGTCGCCGGCCACGTCCACTTCCGTGGCGACACCGGCGATCGAGGTCCGCAGACCCCCGGTATAGAGGTCGCGCTGCACGCCCAGCTGGTCGGTGTAGGTCGCGGCGCCGACGGTGGCCGTCAGATATTGCGTCAGGCCATAGTTGATATTGGCCACCACCCGCGGCTTGCCGGTCGCGCGGTCGATGACAAAGGGATTGACGTCGTTGATCCGCAGCAACGGCTCGTTCTGGTCGACCGCGCCAAATTCGAAGGTCACCTGGCCCGGGCGCAAAAGGCCGCCGCTGGCGTTGATCACCCGCGTCTCCTCGCTCCGCTGGCCCCGCGGGCCATAGGTGACGATGCGGACGATGTTGATTCCCTGGGTCAGGGGCACGTTGAGGAACTCGTAGCGGCCGTTGACCGCCTGCTGCTGGGCGCCCTGCAGCACGTCGTTGACGTAGAGCTCGACGTCGTCGCCGATCGGCAGCTCGCCGCGCAGGTCGACGCGGTTGAAGACGTTGGTCTGGTCCAGCGGCACGGTGGACAGCGCAAAGCCGCGCCCGCCCAGGCTCCTCGGGCCGATCGAAAGTCCCGGCGTGAAGACATCGCCGACGCTGACGTCGCGGGCGTGGAGCGGGCCCAGGAGGTCGCCCTCCAGAGAGCGTTTTTCCAAGAGGACGCGGCTGGTGGTCAGCCGTCCGGTGTCGTCGGAGCCGAAATAGGCCTGCAGGCCGGCGTAGAGCAGGTCGCCGCCCAGGCGGATGTCGTACTGGGTCTGGGCCCTGGGGCTGATGGTCTGGGCGCCCAGGCCCAGCGCCACGTCGAAGGACGGCGGCGTGAACAGCTTGTACGGCGTATCGACCCGCATCACCGGGGTATTGGCCTTGGGCCCGCCGTCGCGCAGGCGCGCCAGGCGTTGCAGCCGGCTCTGGATCGGCAGCACCTCGGTGGCTGTCAGCTTCATCTGCAGGCTGGGCGCGTCGACGGCGAAGGTGAGCGGCAGCAGCTGGGCCAGCACCGAGGCGCGCACATAGATCTCCGCCGGGTCGACGGCGATGTCCCCGGGCTTCAGGGGGACCGCCACCGGACCGATCCGGGCGGTGTTGGTCAGGAAATCGATCAGCAGGGCGCGGCGGGCCTCGCCCAGGCTGCCGGTTACACGCCCGTCGGTCGGGCTGACCTCAACATCGAGTTCGAGCAGGCGGCTGAGCTCGCCGACCGGCAGCAGGGGATCGTCCGGCGAGCCATAGGCGGTCAAGCCATCGGTGAGCGTCAGGTTGTCCAGTTGGACGAGCAGCAGCAGCAAGGTCTGCGGGTCGGGCGCGGGGAAGCGCGGGTCGACGGCCAGCACGCGCTCTGTGCTGCGGCTGGTCTGAGGCGGCGCCCGGGCCGGCGCGGGCGCGGGCGGAGGCCCGGTAAAGGATGTGGCGGGCGGCGGACTTACCTGGGCCAGCCGCACGGGGTTTGCGGCGGCGACCGCCGCCGCGCGCGCGACGGCGTGGGGCGGCGCGCCCCGGATCAGGAACCGGGCGATCGCCTCGCCGCCGCCGGGCGGGCCGACGAGCGGCCCGGGCGCGCCCAGCATCAGCTTCGCAATCGCCTCCGGGTCGGGCGTGTGCGCGCGGGCCGGGCCGACGGCGCAGACCTGGACCGCTGCGGTCGCGAACAGCGCCGCGCGGCTAGAGCGTGAGCTTCGCAAGGACTTTTCCCGGCGATGTGTCGTCGTCGGTGAAAGTCACCTCCAGATGTTCCCCCTGGACCGGCGCGCGGGTGAGGGGGATGCGGATCGAGCGACGATCGATCTCAGTATAGACCCCGACGCCGCGCGACGCGCCGAGCACGGGGCTCTTCGGCTGGCCGGCCGAGCGGACTTCGAAATTGCCGAACAGGGAGTTCACGCCCGCGCGCACCAGCTCGAGGCTGAGGGTCGGCGTCGGCGGCGCGTTCGGGCCGTTCAGGGCCTCAAGCGTGACATGAGCGTTCTCGATGCGGGCGCGGATGTCCGGATCGTTCAGCCGCACGATCGCCGGGATGCTGAGGCCCAGCAGGGCGTTGATCTGGAAGCTGAGCTGGCCCGCCGGACGGTCGGCCGCGGCGGCCTCTGCCGTCGTGCCGCTTTCCCGCGGGGGCAGCGTGGCGATGGTCAGGTGGCTTCGTAGTTCGACCACGCCGGCGTCGGCGGCCGCGCCGGTCACCCGCAGGCGCACGATCTGGCCCTGGCCGGGGTTCAGGGTCACGCGGCGGGGCGAGATCTGCAGGATCCCCTGCGCCGACTGCACGCGGTCGGCGACCGCCTTGGTCTCGGGCGTCGCCTGGGCGTCGGTGATCGGCAGGATCTGGCCATCGGGCAGCATCACGCGGTCCACCAGCGAGATGTCGAAGGTCCCCGGCGCGGAGCCCTGGTTGAACACGAAAACCGTCGCCGAGCGATGGCCGCGGTCGAAGGTCACCCGCTTGGGCGAGATGTTCAGGTTGGCGCCGCTGGCCTGGGTGGAGACGACCGGTGCGCCGCGCACGGGCTCGGCCGGCGCCGCCGCAGGCTGAGCGGACGCCGCGCCAACCCCCAGGGTCGCCAGAAACATCAGCGCGGTCAGCAGGGTGCGGGGTTTCATGGATGTGACGCCGGTACGGGGCGGAGGCCGGGCGCGCGGAGCGCTTGAGCGTGGGCGGTATCCATTGGCGACGGTCTAGCTCGCAAGCTCTGTTCCGGCCTCAGGCCCGTGCGACGGATCGTCCTGCCGGCCGGGCCCAGAATCGGGCTTCAGCGAGTCGGAACCTTGGCTGTTTAGAGTTAACGCCCCTTTTGCGGCTCCATAGCTTGCGGGCGCCGTAAGGTCGCACCCCGAGGCAGGCTTGGGCCCCTTGCGGGGCGGCCAGGGCTCAGTTGTAGTTGACCGTGACCGTCAGGGTGCCGGTGTAGGCTTGGGCGGTGGTCGCTGAGCTGATGTCGAACTGGCCGCCGATCTTCAGCACCTGGGTTCCGTTGGCCGGCACCGTTCCGAGCGTGCCGCTGCCGGCCACCGGGTTTCCGGCCGCGATGTTGGTCAGGCCGGTCTGGGTGAAGGTCAGGCTCTGGGTGGTCGTGTAGTTGATCGCCGCCACGGTCGCGAGGCTGAACTTCGCGGCGCTGGTGGTGCTGGCGACCAGGCTAGCGTCGCCGGCGCCCGTCTTGCTCACCGAGTCATCCACGCCGGAGAGCACGATCGTGTTGGTGCCGGTCGATGGGCGCGTGACCGTACCGAAGGCCATGTCCTGGGTCTTGGTCAGGTTGGTGGGCGACACGACCGTGACGCTGGCGTTGGCCGTGGCCTGGACGCTGCCGGCGGCAAGCGCGTTGCCGGCCAGCGCGGAGAGGGCGACAATCGAGCCGGCCGCGAGCAGGGCGTTGCGGATAGTCATGAAATCCCCCGGATAAGGCGTCGAACTTGGCGTCGACGCATCAAGCTTAACGTGGCATTAGGAGTGTCACTTAAATCCACGATATCCTAGTGTCAATGCAAGCAATCCGGGTGGAAACGCAGCCAATCGTCCAGGTTGCAACAGTCTTGAATGTCGATGATGGAATTTCCTCAAGTTAAGCCAAAGACGTCGACCTCCCTTGACTTCCATTCTTCCCTCGGAGGGGAATAGTAACTGCTTTGATGGCGGCCCCGGGGGCTTCCGCGAAGCTGATTTGTCACCCACAGCGCCGCCTTTAACCGTTGCGGAGGCGTCTGCCGGCGGCGGATGCAACCGCAGCCAGGTGGGGTCGCCCGGAGCGCGGCCACCAGGGGTTGCGGATCGCGACAATCTGCCTCCCATCGACGACGCGCGGTGCGGCCTTAGGACGCGGGTTCCACCAGGATTTTCACATGCGCTTCCGGGTCGCCCAGGGCGGTAAAGGCGCCGGCGACGCCCTCCAGGCCGACTCGGCCGGTGACCAGGCCGGAGACGTCGATCACCCCCTCGGCGATGTTGCGCAAGGTGCGTGCGAACTCCTCGGGCGTGTAGCCGAAGACGAAGGTCAGCTCGATCTCCTTGGTGATGGCGATCGAGGGCTCGATGCGGTCGGTCTCCATACAGACGCCGGCGACGACGATCTGAGCGCCGGCCGGCGCGGCCTCGATGAGGCTCTGGACGACGCCCGGCGCGCCGACGCATTCGAAGATCACCGGACGTCCGAAGTTCCCGCCCATCATACGGATCATCTGCTGGGCGGCGCGCGTCTTGGGCACGCCCAGGGCTTCCCAGCGGTCGTGCGGGGACTCACTTGCCGGATCGAGGGCGACGTCGGCGCCCAGCTTTTCCGCGGCGGCGCGGCGGCGAGGCGAGAAGTCGGCGGCGATCACCGGGCCGTGGCCGGCCGCCTTCAGCGCCGCGATGACCGCCAGGCCCACGGGCCCGCAGCCGATCACCAGGGCCACCGAGTTGGCGTCCATCCGCGCCTTGGCCACCGCATGGAAGCCGACCGCGAAGGGCTCGGTCAGGGCCGCATGTTCGGTGGAAAGGCCGTTCGGCGCCTCCAGGATCAGCGCCTCGCTCAGGATCATCCGCTCGGCGAAGCCGCCGGGCAGGCGGTTGGAGAAGCCGAGCATCTCCGCGCCTGTGGCCGTCAGGGTCGCCGGCACGCTGACCACGCGGGTCCCGGCCTTCAGCGTCTTGGGCGAACCCGGCCCGTGGTCAAGGATCTCGGCGCAGAACTCGTGGCCGAAGACGGTGTCGGCGCCGGGATCGAAGCCGTTGTCGCCGCCTCCGCCACGCCGGCCGAGCTCGATCATGTGCTCCATGTGATGCAGGGCGTGCAGGTCGGAGCCGCAGATGCCGCAGGCGAGCGTCTTGACCAGCACCTGGCCGGCCGCCGGCTCCAGATCGGCGATCTCGTCGCAGACCAGTTGCTTGTTGCGCCGCACCACCGCCCGCATCGCGTTCGTCCCTGGATTTCGCCGCCTTGCCGGGGCTTTCCTTATTCCGTAACCCTCGCCGCTCGGAATCGATAGAGCCCCCCGATCCCAAGCTTTCGGAGCCAACCGCATGAGCCTCGCTTTCCTCTTCCCCGGCCAGGGCAGCCAGGCCGTGGGCATGGGCGCCGACCTGGCCGAGGCCTTCAGCGCCGCGCGCGAGGTCTTCCAGGAGGTCGACGATGCGCTCGGCCAGAAGCTCTTCAAGCTGATGCGCGAGGGGCCTGAGGATCAGCTGACCCTGACGGAGAACGCCCAGCCGGCGCTGATGGCGGTCAGCCTGGCGGTGATGCGCACCCTGGAGAAGGAGTTCGGCGTCGGGATCGGCAAGGCGGCCTTCGTGGCCGGCCACAGCCTGGGCGAATACTCAGCGCTGGCCGCGGCGGGCGCGATCAGCCTGGCCGACACCGCGCGCCTCCTGAAGCTGCGCGGCCAGGCCATGCAGCGCGCCGTGCCGGTGGGCGAGGGCGCCATGGCCTCCCTGATCGGCCCCAAGGCCGACGTGGCGCTGGCGGAAGAGGCTGCGGCGGCCGGCTCGGCGGTCGGGGTCTGCGTGGTGGCCAACGACAACAACGCCGGCAATGTGGTGATCTCCGGCGCCAAGGCCGCCGTCGACCTGGCCATCGAGAAGGCCAAGGAACTCGGCGCACGGGCCATCCTGCTGAACGTCTCGGCGCCCTTCCACTGCCCGCTGATGCAGCCGGCGGCCGACGAGATGGCCGCGGCCCTGGCGACCGCCACGATCCTCGCGCCCCGGGCCGCGATCGTGACCAATGTGACGGCGCGCCCGACCCTGGATCCGGAGCTGATCCGCGGCCTGCTGGTCGAGCAGGTCACTGGACGTGTCCGCTGGCGCGAGAGCATGACTTGGCTGGCCGGCGAGGGCGGCGTGACCCGCTTCGCCGAGGCGGGCGCCGGCAAGGTGTTGTCGGGCATGGCCAAGCGGATCGCCCCGGACGCCGAGGCGACCCCGCTGAACGGCCCTGCCGACCTCGAAGCCTTCGCCAAGAGCCTCTAAAGGAGAGCCGATGTTCGACCTGACCGGCAAGACCGCCCTCGTCACCGGCGCGACCGGCGGCATCGGTGCAGCCATCGCCGCGGCCCTGCACGCCCAGGGCGCGCATGTCGTGCTGTCCGGCACCCGCGAGGCGGTGTTGCAGGAGCGTGCGGCGGAGTTCGGCGCGCGGGTCTCGGCGGTTCCGGCCAACCTCTCCGATCCCGCGGCCGTCGATGGCTTGGTGGAGGCCGCGGAGGCGGCGGCCGGGGCGCCGCTCGATATCCTGGTGGCCAACGCCGGGATCACCAAGGACGGTCTGTTGCTGCGAATGAAGGACGAAGACTGGTCCGAGGTGCTGAAGGTCAATCTGGAGAGTTATTTCCGGCTGAGCCGCGCGGCGACCAAGGGCATGATGCGCCGCCGCCATGGCCGGATCATCGGCATCACCTCGGTGGTCGGCGTCACCGGGAATCCCGGCCAGGCCAACTACGCCGCCTCCAAGGCCGGCATGATCGGCTTTTCCAAGGCCCTGGCGGCCGAGGTCGCGACGCGGGGCATCACCGTCAATTGCGTGGCGCCGGGGTTCATCGAAAGCCCGATGACCGACGCCCTGACCGACGCCCAGAAAGCGCAGATCATGGCGACCATCCCGGCGGGCCGGCTTGGCGTCGGCGCCGATGTCGCCGCGGCCTGCGTCTACCTCGCCTCGCAAGAGGCGGCCTATGTCACCGGACAGACCCTGCATGTGAACGGCGGCATGGCGATGATCTAGCAGAGGTGATTTGAAGGCCTCGCCTTCCCACATGGGAACATGCTAACGCCCGAATGACTCTTGGTGAGCCTGACCCTTGCGGTTGACTTCAAGGCCCGGCTCGCCGATGCAAAGCCTGAACTTAGAGGGACCTACCTAATGTCCGACGTCCTAGAACGCGTCCGCAAGATCGTCATCGAGCACCTGGACGCCGATCCGGAGAAGGTGACCGAGAAGGCCAGCTTCATCGACGACCTGGGCGCTGACAGCCTCGACAACGTCGAGCTGGTCATGGCTTTCGAGGAAGAATTCGACATCGAAATCCCCGACGACGCGGCCGAGCATATCCAGACGGTCGGCGACGCCGTGAAGTTCATCGCTGAGAAGCTGGGCGCTTAAGCGCCTGATTCGGCTTAAGGTTTTCAGACCGCCGGGTCGGGGTTTCGCCCCGGCTCCGGCGGTCTTCCTTTGAGGACCGCTGATCGCCATGCGTCGAGTCGTCGTCACCGGTATCGGCCTGATCACGCCCCTGGGCCAGGGGACGGAGATCACCTGGGCCAAGATTTTGGCCGGCAAGTCCGGCATTGGCCGCGTCACCACCTTTGAGATGTCCGAGGAATACGCCTGCCGCGTGGCCGGCGAGGTGCCTCGCGTCGACGGGCGCGGCGGCGGCGGGCCGGACGTCCCCGGATCGTTCGATCCCGACCAGACGCTCTCGACCCGCGACCAGCGCCGGGTGGACGATTTCATCCTCTACGCCATCGCCGCGGCCGACGAAGCTGTGAAGGATTCGGGCTGGCGACCCGGCGAGGACGATACCGAAGGCCGCGAGCGCACCGGGGTGATGATCGGCTCGGGCATCGGCGGCCTGGCGACCATCGAGCGGACCTCCATCGAGATGCACGAGAAGGGCCCTCGCCGGGTGAGCCCCTTCTTCATCCCCTCGGCCCTGATCAACCTGGGCAGCGGGCAGGTCTCGATCCGCTATGGCTTCAAGGGGCCCAACCATGCCGTGGTGACGGCCTGCGCCACCGGCGCCCACGCCATCGGCGACGCAACCCGGCTGATCAAATACGGCGACGCGGACGTCATGCTGGCGGGCGGCGCGGAGGCGGCGATCTGCCCGGTCGGCATGGCGGGCTTCATCGCCGCGCGGGCGATGTCGACCGGCTTCAACGACACGCCGGAAAAGGCCAGCCGGCCCTACGACAAGGACCGCGACGGCTTCGTCATGGGCGAGGGCGCCGGCGTCCTGGTGCTGGAAGAGTACGAGCACGCCAAGGCGCGCGGCGCGAAGATCTACGCCGAGGTCGTGGGCTACGGCCTGGCGGGCGACGCCTATCACATCACCGCGCCCGCCGATGACGGCGACGGCGGCTTCCGCGCCATGAAGGCGGCGCTGAAGGATGCGGGGATCGAGATGGCCGACGTCGACTACATCAACGCCCACGGCACCTCGACGCCGCTCGGCGACGAGATCGAGCTGGGCGCGGTCACCCGCCTGCTGGGCGATGCGGCCGACAAGGCGACCATGAGCTCTACCAAGTCGGCCACCGGGCACCTCCTGGGCGCGGCCGGGGCGATCGAGGCCGCCTTCTCGGTGCTGGCGATCCGCGACCAGATCGCGCCGCCGACCATCAATCTCGACAATCCGTCCGTCGAGACCAAGATCGACCTGGTGCCCAACAAGGCCAAGCCGATGAAGATCGACGTCGCGCTCTCCAACTCCTTCGGGTTCGGCGGGACCAACGCGTCAGTGGTGTTCAAGAAGGTCTCGTGAGCCGCAGGTTCCGCTGGCGCAGGCCGGTCCGGAAGGACCAGGGCATGTTCCGGACCGCGGGCCGCGTGCTGTCCACCTTGTTCCTCCTTGCGGTGCTCGGCGGCGGCTGGGTGATCTGGACCTACCGCGGCCCGGGGCCTGCGGCGCGGGCCGACGGCCTCACCGATGTGATCCTGCCCAAGGGCGTCGGCGTCGGCCAGATCGCCAGCGACCTGAAGGCCGCAGGCGTGATCGGCTCGAAGGAAATCTTCTACCTGGCCGCCAAGCTGAGCGGCTCCGGCCGCCATCTGAAGGCTGGCGAATACGAGTTCAAAAGCGGCGCCTCCATGGCCGAGGTCCTGAACGACATCGCCGAGGGCCGGGTGGTCCGACGCTTCGTGGTGGCCCCGGAGGGCTGGACGAGCGAGATGGTCGCCGACGCGGTGCGCGCCCAGCCGGTGCTGACCGGCGCGATCGAGACCCCGCCGGAGGGATCGATCCTGCCGGACGGCTATCAGATCCAGCGTGGCGAGGACCGCGGGGAGGTGATCGCCAAGATGATGGGCGCCCGCGACGCCCTCTTGGCCCAGCTCTGGGCCGGCCGCGCGCCGGATCTGCCGCTGAAGACGCCCGAAGAGGCGGTGACCCTCGCCTCCATCGTCGAGAAGGAGACGGGCATCCCGTCCGAGCGGCCGCGGATCGCCGCGGTGTTCGAGAACCGGCTGCGCGCCGGGATCAAGCTGGAGAGCGACCCGACCATCATCTACGGGATCACCAAGGGCCGCCCGCTGGGCCGGGGGATCACCATG
The DNA here is from genome assembly GCF_036264965.1 of Phenylobacterium sp. GTDB lineage: Bacteria > Pseudomonadota > Alphaproteobacteria > Caulobacterales > Caulobacteraceae > Phenylobacterium. Next base: position 29,116 of record NZ_DATAPY010000109.1, on the reverse strand, counting down.
AAGGAGCTGGTCACGGCGACGCCCTATAACACCTACCGGATCGTGGGCCTGCCTCCGACGCCGATCGCCAATCCGGGCCGCGCGTCGCTGGCCGCGGTGCTCAATCCGCCGAAGTCCGACGAGATGTACTTCGTGGCCGACGGCACCGGTGGGCACGTCTTCGCCTCGACCTTCGCGCAGCATCAGGCGAACGTGGCCAAGTGGCGGGCTATCGAGCGGGCGCGAGCGAAATGAAAAGGGCCAAGATCATCCCTCCCCGTTTCGGGGAGGGTGGACCGAGCGAAGCTCGGGACGGGTGGGGAAGTGTGGGCCGGAGCGCCGAGTCAGAGTTTGAACGCGACTGCCCCACCCTGGCCGCTTTGCGGCCTATCCCTCCCCGGCACGGGGAGGGATGACGATGATCAGCGGCATGACCGGCTTCGGCCGCGCCGAGGGCGCTCTGGGGGCCTGGAGCTGGGCCGTGGAGGCCCGCAGCGTCAACGGCCGCAACCTGGAGGTCCGTTTTCGCGGTCCGCCAGGGTTCGAGGGGCTGGAGCGCGCCGCTCGGGAAGGCGCCCAGAGCCGTTTCCTGCGCGGGCAGGTGACCCTGGGCGTGCAGGCCAAGCGCGCCGACAGTGGCGGCGCGGTCCACGTCAACATCGAGCAACTGGAACAGTACCTGAAAGCCGGCGGGCCCTATGTGGCGACCGGTATGGTCACGGCCCCGACCCTGGACGGCCTCTTCAGCCTCAGAGGCGTCATCGAGACCGCCGACACTGTCGATGATCCGGACGCCCAGGCGGCCGTGGAAGCCGCCATGGCCGCGTCCATCAGCCTGGCGCTCGATGGTCTGGCGGAAGGGCGCGCCGAGGAAGGCCGTTCCCTGAGCGGGGTGCTGGACGGCTTGGTGGCGCGGATCGGCGACCTCACCGGCAAGGCCTCGGCCCTGGCGGAGGGCCAGCCTGTGCTGATCAAGGCCCGCTTCGAAAAGCGCCTGACCGAACTCGCCGGCGAAGCCGCCAGCGAGGAGCGAATCCTGCAGGAGGCGGCCGCCATGGCGGTGAAGGCCGATGTGCAGGAGGAACTGGACCGGTTGCGCGGGCATGTGGAGGCCGCGCGCGGTCTGCTGGCCGCGGACGGCGGCGTGGGGCGCAAGCTCGACTTCCTGACCCAGGAATTCATGCGCGAGGCCAACACGCTCTGTTCGAAGTCCGCCTCGGGCGCCTTGACCGCGGTCGGCCTGGACCTCAAAGCCACCATCGAGCAGTTCCGCGAGCAGGTGCAGAATGTGGAGTGATCCCGGGTGACCACCGCCGCCGACGACCACTCCAAGCCCTGGGAAACGACCCGCCGTGGCCTGCTGCTGCTGATGTCGAGCCCCGCCGGCGCCGGCAAGACCTCGCTGTCACGCCGGCTAGTGGCCGACTACGCCGACATGGTGCTTTCGATCTCGGCGACCACACGGCCAGCCCGGCCCGGCGAGGAGGAGGCGCGGGAGTACTATTTCAAGAGCCGCGATGAGTTCGAGGCGATGATCGCCGCCGGCGAGCTGTTCGAATGGGCCGAGGTGAACGGCAATCTCTACGGCACGCCCAAGGCGCCGGTGATCGCGGCCATGGAGGCCGGCAAGGACGTGCTGTTCGACATCGACTGGCAGGGCGCGCGGCAGGTGGCCGAGAAGGCCCCGAACGACAGTGTGCGGGTCTTCGTGCTGCCGCCGTCCTGGTCGGACCTGGCGCGGCGGCTGCATGCGCGGGCGCAGGATTCGACGGCGATCATCGACCAGCGCCTGGCGCTCGGGAAGCGCGAGATCGCCCACTGGGGCGAGTACGACTACGTGATCGTCAACAAGGACTTCGACCGGGCCTACGCCGATCTGATTCACATCTACCGCGCCGAGCGGATGAAGCCCGGCCGCAATCCCTGGCTGCCGGACTTCGTGAGCGAGCTGGCCGCGGAGGAATAAGGGCTCTCAGGCCGCGCAGGCGCGTTCGCAGGCTTCAGCGAGGGCGCGGCGGGTCAAGGGCTTGTCGACCACCGGGGCGGCTGTCTGGCCGGCCAGCATGTCGGGGTTACCGGTCAGGTAGATGTGCGGCACCGGACCCAGCTGCGCGGTGATGGCCGTGACTGCCTCGACCCCGGTGCCGCCCAGGATACGCATATCGGCGGTGACCAGATCCGGGCGGTGAGCCAGCGCGCTCTTCACCGCGTCGGCGGGATTGTCGACGATGTCGCAGCTCTCGAATCCGAAGTCGTACAGCAGGCTTTCCACTTCAAGGGCGATCAGCATCTCGTCTTCGATGATGAGGGCGTGTCGGCCGGGGCGAGAATCCGTCATGGAGAACCGAGGGGAAGCCACTGTGTCGTAGTGCGACAATCTGTCCATTCTCACGCCACAAACCCTTGACGCAACGCAAATAATGAAAAGCACCGATGTCTTTCGCAAGGCGGTGACTTGCGAGGCGGACCCCGCCATCATGGGTTATGGACCCGGAACGCCCGCCAGACATCGACGCGGAATATCGCGTGGTCCATGGGCCCTGGCCCAAATGGGCGCTGCAGCTCAGCCTGCTGAAGCTGGCGTTGCGCAGCGCCGCGATCGTGCTGGTCCTGTGCCTGGTGGCGATCGCCATCGCGGTCGCCGTCGTGCGCCTGCGCTAGATCAGCCGGGCTCGTTTGGCCATTGCACCAGATTGCGCGCGTGAGCGCGGGCGGCCATTTCGGTCAACAACGCCTGGGCCAGCTGATCGAGCGGCGATCCGTCGGCATAGTCGGCGGGGCCGGCCATGTGGGCGCGGCCGTCATCGCGCAGCTCCCGCGCCGCGGCCATGCTGTGGGGGCTATCGGGATTGTAGACCGCCACCGCCGAGCCGCCCTGGTCGGTCACCAGGCGCATGGTGGGAATGTCGGTGAGGCCATCGCCGAAGAAGGCGATGCGGTCGAAGGGCACCGGCCGGTCGTCCTTGGCCATCACCTTGTTGATGGCCACGTCGTCCCATTCGTCCAATGTCCACTTGTTGATGCGGAAGAGGAACTGGGTCTTGGAGGTGTAGTTGACCGCCAGCGCTGGACCGATGGCGTCGCCAGCCTCACTGAACATAAAGGCCGAGGCGTAGATCTTCGTAAAATGACGCGCGATCGGCGAGCCCTCGATGAGCTCACGGTTGCCCGACGAGATGATGAAGTGGGAGAGGTCCATTTCCAGATTGGCCGCGCGCGTGTTCTGGCGGTCGAACCAGTCGAGGACCCCGGGGAACAGCGGCAGGTTGGCGCCGCGCTGGCGCCAACTGGCCTCAGTGAGGTCGATACCCTTTTCGCGGGCCTTCGCCAGCATCAGGTGCATGTAGGCCAGGATCGGGTCGCCACGCTGGGTCTTGGCGAGGACCGTCACCTCGTCCCAGAAGTCCTGGTGATTGGCGATCCCCAGTTCGCCGGGGATGAAGCCGTGCTCCTGCATGTTGCCGGGCGCGAGGGTCCCGTCGAAATCGTAGGCGAAGACCGCCCGGGGCCGCTCGAAGGTCATGGCGCGGTTCTAGAAGGGAAACCGTCCACGAACCACACGAACTCCACGAACGGGCCACGTCCTGCGAGGCCCGCGCAGCGGGCGCCTTCCAATTGGAACCACGGAAAACACGGAAAGCATCGGCGTCTTCCGTGATCTTTCCGTGTTTTCCGTGGCTGGAAGACTGAGCCTCCGCTGCGCGGAGCCTCGGAAGCGAGCCCGTTCGTGTAGTTCGTGGACGACCCTAACGGCCTTTGAACTCAGCGGGGCGCTTCTGGACGAAGGCCATGATGCCTTCGCGCGCGTCCTCGGTGCGCGAGGCGTCGCCCTGGACGTAGGCCTCGGCCTCCACCTGTTCGTGCCAGGCGGCGTCCATGGAGGCCCAGATCAGATTGCGGGTGTAGCCGAGTGAGATCGGACCCTCGGCGAGCTGGGTCGCCAGCGCCATCGCCGTCGGCATCAGCTCGGCGTCGGGCACGCAGCGGTTGATCAGGCCCCATTCGAGGGCGGTCCCGGCCGGCAGCTTCTCGCCCAGCAGGGTCAGCTCCATGGCCCGCGCCTTGCCCACCAGGCGCGGCAGCAGGTAGGTCGCGCCGCCGTCGGGCACCAGGCCGATGCGGCGGAAGGCCTGCAGGAAATAGGCGCTCTCGGCGGCGACGATCAGGTCGCAAACGAGGGCCAGGGAGGCCCCGACGCCGGCGGCCACGCCATTGACCGCGGCGACCAGCGGCTTGGGCGATTTCCGCACGGCGCTGACGAAGGGGTTGTAGACCTTGATCAGCGACTGGTTGGGGCCGCCCGGGTTCTCGGTGATCCGCCCACCGCCGCCCGAGAGGTTGGCGCCCGAGCAGAAGCCGCGGCCTTCGCCGGTCAGCACGATAGCGCGCACGGCGGGATCAGCCACGAAGCCGTCGAAGGCGGCGGTCAGGCCGTCCATCAGTTCTATTCCGGCCGCGTTCAAGGTCGCGGGATCGTTGAGCGTGATGATGCCGATCTTGCCCTGGACCTCGGTCCGGACCTTTGCGGGCGATTGCGCGCCGTCCATGGGAATTCCTCCAGCTCGAGCTGTCTCGCCCGATCTAAAGGACTTTACCCTTGCGGAAGCCTAGCTGAAAGCGCGCGCCGTCAGGCGCCCGCTCATCCCGGCGAAGGTCGGGACCCAGATGGGATAGCTCAGATGTGGGTTCTTTGATCTCGGAGTCATGCCAACCCGCCATCCAGATTTGAGATCTGGATCCCGGCCTTCGCCGGGACGAGCGGTTTATATAGCTCAGGCCGCGGCGACGGCCGCCATGGGCGGGGCCGCGGTGGTGCGGTTGCGGCCGGCGTGCTTGGAGGCGTAGAGCGCCGCATCGGCGCGTTCCACCAGGCTCATGGTGCTTTCGCCGGCGATCCGCTCGGCGTAGCCGGCCGAGACGGTGATGGTGCCGAGGTCCTCGTTGGTCGAGCGGCGCTTCAGCGAACGCGACGAGACTTCCTCGCGGATCGTTTCCAGCACGGCCTTAGCGGCGCGGCCGTTCTCGGCGGGGAAGATGATCGCAAATTCCTCGCCGCCATAGCGGGCCGCCATGCGCGGATGGGCGCCCATACGGCCGATGACGCTGGCCACATAGCGCAGCACCTGGTCGCCGATCTGGTGACCCCAGGCGTCGTTGAAGCCCTTGAAATGATCGATGTCGATGATGGCCAGCGTCATGCCTTCGCTGGCGGCGTCGGCGTGGTCGCAGGCGCTTTCCAGGCCCTCGTCGAAGGCCTTGCGGTTGGCCAGGTTGGTCAAGCCGTCGGTCATGGCGTCGCGGCGCACCTGATCCAGGCTCTCGCGCAGGCGGCCGAGTTCGGCGGTGGTGTCGGCGAGCTGGCTCTCCAGTTGGGAGTTTTCGCTCTGCACCTTCTTGGTGGCGGCGGTCAGGTCCTCGACGACGGATTTGACGGTCGTGGCGTCGTCGCCCTCCAGGCGGCCGGACGCGATGGCCAGTTCCTGGCCGTACTCTTCGCTGGACCGCTGGGCGCTCTCGATGGCGGCGGTGACCGATTGCAATTCCTTGGACAGGACATCGCCGGCTTCCAGGATGTCGCCGTTTAGCTTGGCTTCGGGCAGGAACTGGGCGGCGAGCGCCTCGCCGACGGTTTCGGTGATCGGCTCGCCAGCCGCCAGCAGGCGATCGATCTCCTGCGCGAGCGGGCTCTCCTTCTCGGCGACGTAGTGCACCCAAAGCTCGAAGTTGCGCACCGTCGGCCAGACCTGATGCGCTTCCATGACCTCAAGCGCCTTACGCGCGAGCTCATAGGACCTGGGGCTGCGGAGCGCGGTCTGGACGTCCACCGACATGTGCTGGTCTTCCCGAGGAGGCTGGCCGCCTTATGCGAACCGCCTGTAGCGGAAAGGAATTTACGACCGGAACAGCCAACTAAGCGTTAAGGCGCGCACCTTGTCGCACCCGCTTTCACCAGGAATTTAAACCTAGTCTTCGCTGCGCGGCGGGGGCGGACGCGACAGGAACGCCGGCACGTCGCGGCCGAAGCCCACCACGCCGTCGTCGCCGTCGTCCCGGTCGCGGCGGCCGCGCTCGTTGCGGTCCTGCCCACGGTCCGGTTGCCGGTCGTGCTGCTGCTGCTGCTGCGGCCGGTCCGGCTGAGCCCGGGCCGGCCGGTCGCGGTCGCCGCGCTCGCGAGGCGCGCGTTCGGGTTCGCGGGCTTCGACAGCGGCGGCCGGCGCCGGCGTCGGTGCGGCCTCCGGCTCGGGGCGCGGTTCGCCGCCGCTGCGGCGGCCACGGGTGCGGCCCGTGCGTTCGGGGGACCGCGCGCTGCGTTCCGGGCGCGGCGCGGCTTCGCCGGCGGCGGGTTGCGGGGCGGTGGAGGGATCGAAGGGCGCCATGGCCGCGACCTCGCCATGCACCGGCACGGGACGCGGCCGGCGGTCACGGTCGCGTTCACGGCTGGAGGACGAGGCGCCGCCTCGGCCGCCGGGCCCACCACGTCCGCGGTCGCCGCCGCGGCTGTTGCGGGGTTCGTCCTTGATGCTGGCCCAGTCAATGTCGAGGGCGATTTCTTCCGGCGGCTTGCCGATCAGCTTCAGGACCTTGTCGAGGTTTTTCGCGTCGCCCGGCGTCGCCAGCATGAAGGCTTGGCCCGACTTGCCGGCGCGGCCGGTCCGGCCGATCCGGTGGACGTAGTCGTCGGCGTGGATCGGCACGTCGTAGTTGAAGACATGGCTGACATCGGGGATGTCGAGGCCGCGGGCCGCCACGTCGGAGGCCACCAGGAGCTTCAGACTGCCGTCGCGGAAGCTCGCCAAGGTCCGCATGCGGGTCTGCTGGTCGAGGTCACCATGGATCGGTGCGGCGTCGAGGCCGTGGGTTTTCAGGGACTTGGCGACGATATCGACTTCGGATTTGCGGTTGCAGAAGACGATGCCGTTCTTCACGTCGTCGCGGTCGATCAGCATGCGCAGCGCCGTGCGCTTGGCCTTGTGATCCTGGGTCGGGATGCGGACCAGATACTGGGTGATGGTCTCGGCAGTGGTGGCGGGCCGGGAGGCCTCGATCCGGATCGGATCCTTGAGGAACTGCTTGGTGAGGCGGGTGATCTCCGGCGGCATGGTCGCCGAGAAGAACAGGGTCTGCTTCTTCACCGGCGTCAGCTTGAAGATGCGCTCAAGGTCCGGGATGAAGCCCATGTCGAGCATGCGGTCGGCCTCGTCGACCACCATGATCTGCACGCCGGTCATCAAGAGCTTGCCGCGCTCGAAGTGGTCGAGCAGGCGGCCGGGCGTGGCGATCAGCACGTCGACGCCGCGGTCGAGCTTCAATTCCTGGTCGGAGAACGAGACCCCGCCGATCAGCAGCGCCCAGCTGAGCTTCTGCCCCTTGGCGTACTTCTCGAAGGACATGGCGACCTGGTCGGCCAGTTCGCGGGTGGGCGCGATGACCAGGGCGCGCGGCATGCGGGCCTTGGAACGTCCGGCCTTCAGCCGGTCGATCATCGGAAGGGTGAAGGCCGCGGTCTTGCCCGTGCCCGTCTGGGCGATGCCCAGGACGTCCTGGCCGGCCAGGGCGTAGGGGATGGCCTCGGCCTGGATGGGGGTCGCGGTGGTGTAGCCGGTGTCGGCGACGGCCTGCAGCGTGGCAGGCGAGAGTCCAAGTTCGGAAAATTCTGTCATTCGGTACGGTTAGGTGCGGGGAGGCCGCCCACGAATGGACGGGCGCGCCGCGGCGGCGCGAACGGAGATCGTCGCACGGGCCGGAACATACGGGCCGCGACCGTCAAGTCAACGCGTTGGCTGCCTCTGCGGTTCAGCAGCGGCGCCAGCGCCCGCTTTGCAGCCACCTCGCGGGCAGAATTGCGCGCTCTAAGCCTGGCCCGGCGCCAGCCTCACGTCGACGCGGGCGCGGCCCCGGGCTTCGGCGATTTCTTCGGGCGTCTCGGAGCGGATGGTGGGCGTGACGGTGATCTGCAGGCCATTGGGCAGGGCGATGGTCCCGGTCTCGCCGGCCGCGAGCTCGATCGTCCCGGAGACCATGGGCGAGAAGCTGCGGTTGAGGCCGGCGGTGACCGCCAGGCGTTCGCCGTGTTGGGTGACGCTGGTGAACAGCCGATAGCGGCTTGGCGCGTTGGCGATGTAGCCCAGACGGTAGCGGGACTGCGACCCGAACGCGGTGAGGTCGGTGGTCAGCGGGACGCCATCCGGATCCTTCATGGTCGCCACGACGCGGACCGCCGCGCCCGGCTCGACCGCAGACCAGTCGGCAAGGCCGCGGATGCGGCGCAGCGGGCCAAAGGAGCCCGGCGGTAGCAGTCGGCGGCCGGCGCCGGCCTTCTGGGGATCGTCGGTGGCTTCGGTCATGCCGGCGTTGGCTGGCGGTTCGGCGGCGGCTTCGGCCACGGGGTCGGGTTCAGGCTCGGGCTCGGGCTCGGTCGAAATCCGCTGCAGCCTGGCTGGCGGGCCGAGGGTGGCGACCGCCGATCGCGGTGCGAGGCTTTCACCGGCGGCGGGTCGGGCGGTCGCTGGCGGCGCGGCGACGAGCACCACGCGGGCCGGCCGCGTGGCCCAGACCGTCGCCGCGCCGCCCAGCACGATCAGGCCGACGAGGCCGAGGCCGATGCTCCGTCCCATGACGCCCGGCCGCGGACGCGACAGCAGGCGGACGCGCTCGACCAGCGGATGGGTCGCCTGCGCCGGCCAGTAGCAGCCAAGTGGCAGCGGCCGGTGGGAGAGCTGGGTCTTCAGCATCGCCTGGCCATAGGTCCGCCGCGCCCGGGGATGCCGCGCCATCACCTGGGCGTCGCACGCGAACTCCTGGTCGATCCGCAGGTAGTGGGCCATCAAATGAACCGCCGGATTGAACCAGCTGGCGCAGCGGGCGAGGGCCATGAGCGCGTTGATCCGGGAGTCCTGGCGGCGGATGTGAGTGGATTCGTGGGCCAGCACGACCCGCTGCTCCGATGGGGAATAGTGCTGGGCGAAGTCGTCCGGGACAACGATGCGGGGCCGCACCACGCCCACGACGGCCGGGCCGGCGGCGCCTGCGCGCACCGCCCGGTCGAAGCGCGTCTGGCTCCAGGCCAGCCACAGGAGGGCCGCCAGGCCGCCGGCGATCCAGATGACGGCGAGCGCTGTCGACAAGCCCTGCGCGGATGCAAGGCGCAGGGTGGGCGCGAATCCCGGGTGGGCGATCAGCAGGACGTCCGGGCCAGCGGTCGGCGCGGCGCTCGTGGGGCCCGGTAGCCACACCGTCCGCGCCGGCGCCAGCATGGCCGCGACCGCGAGCGGCGCCAGGGTCCAGAGGCCATAGGCGAGGCGCGGGCCGAACAGGCGCCGGACCGGGACGCGCAGGACAAGCACGATGCCGATCGCCGCGGCGGCCACGAGGTTCAGGCGCAGCAGGGGACCGAGAAGCTCACTCATCGTCGTCTTCGAGCTTCGCGATCAGGCTCTTCAGCAGCTTGATGTCGCGCTCGGTGAGCGCGCGGTGCTCGGCGAAGTGGGCGACCAGCGGGGCGACCTCGCCGCCGAACAGGCGGTCGACCAGGCCCTGGCTTTCCGACTGCACATAGTCCGCGCGGCTGAGCAGGGGGCGATAGAGGTAGCCGCCCTCCTCGCGGCGGCCTTCGATGGCCTTCTTGCGCAGCAGACGGGTGATCAGGGTTTTCACCGTGCCCGGCGCCCAGCCGTGCGCTTCGCCGACCGCCTCGACGATTCCGTCCGGCGTCAGCGGCCCCTTGGCCCAGAGGGCCTCCATGATCTGACTCTCGGCTCCCGAGATGCGCGTCGCCGCCATCTTCCCGCACCTTATCGAAAATACACGTGTACTTTCATCTAGAATACGTCTGTATCATAGGCCATCGGGCCGGGACGGCCAGTAAATTCGAGGACATGAATCGTGCGCACGAGCCTCATCTCCGTGGCGGTCGCCGCCATCCTGCCGTCGCTGGCCGCAGCGCAGGAGGTCGCACCGCAGGCGCCTGCGCCCCTGCCGGCTCAACCGTCCGCGACGCCGCCCGCCAAACCGAAGCCCGCGGACGGGGCGGCGGGCCGGACGGTCGGCGAAGTGGTGGTGACCGGCGAGGCGGCGGTCCCGGTGCAGACCTCCATCGACCGCAAGAGCTACGACGTGACCAAGGACCTGCAGGCTCAGTCCGGGGCCATCACCGACGCCTTGCGCAACGTGCCCTCGGTGCAGGTCGACGTGCAGGGCAACGTCAGCCTGCGCGGCGATGGCAATGTCACGATCCTGATCGACGGCAAGCCCTCCAGCCTGTTCCAGGGCGACAACAAGGCCCAGGCGCTGCAGTCGCTGCCGGCGGATTCCATCGCGCGGGTGGAGGTGATCACCAACCCCTCCGCTGAGTTCCAGAGCGACGGTTCGGCCGGGATCATCAACCTGATCACCAAGCATTCGAAGGGCCTCGGCTTCACCGGCTCTGTGCGGGGCACGGTGGGCGACGAGCTACGCGCCAACACCGGGGTCAGCCTGGGCTACAATTCCGACAAGCTGACGGTCTCCAGCGATCTCAGCGTGCGGCGCGACAAGCAGAAGCTGAACCAGGCCGACGACCGGCTGACGCCCGATCCGGCCGGCGGCTTCGACGGCGTCGATCAGGAGCAGGTCCAGCACTTCCTGGCGGAGTCGGTGAACGCGCGGCTCGGCGTCGACTACGACCTGACGCCTAAGACCCGCGTCGGCTTCGAGACCCACGGCAACTTCACGGACTTCCTGCTGAACGGGCCTTCGCGGATCGGCGAGTTCGGCCCTGGTGGCGCGCCCGCTGCGCGTTTCGAGCGCGACCTCGATATCCATCAGAAGCGGGCCCTGGGCGGGGTGAGCGTCAACCTGCGCCAGAAGTTGGCCGGCGAGGGCGACTTCGCCACGAGCCTGAGCCTCGAGGAGATCAACGACGCGCGCACCCGCTCGGGCCACACCCTCGATCAGGTCCCGTCCGCACCGGAGGAATTCGACCGGCAGGCAATCAACAACCACCAGCACCACATCGAACTGAAGGGCGACTGGACCCAGCCGCTGGCGGATATGTCGAAGCTCAAGGCCGGCTTCGACGTCGACCACGTGGACAACAGCTACCGCAACCGCGGGTTCGCGGGCGGCGCGCTGGATACGGAGGCGCCCGATCCGACGCTGACCAATCTCTTTGAATTCCGCCAGACGGTCGCCGCGGCCTACGTGACCTATGAGCGGCCGGTGGGGCCGGTGACCTTGCTGGCGGGCCTGCGGGTCGAGGACATGCAGATCCATCTCGACCAGGCGACACTCGGGCAGGAGAACCAGATCGATTACCTGCGGGCCTATCCGACCCTGCACCTGAGCTGGAAGCTCGCCGACACCCAGCAGTTCACCGCCAGCTATAGCCACCGCATCCAGCGTCCGGACCCCGGTGCGTTCAATTCATTCCGCCTGGAACTCGACCCGCTGAATTTCCAATCCGGTAACGCACATCTGAAGCCGCAGCAGACCCAGTCGTTCGAGCTGGGCTACGAGTATCGGCAGTCACCGCTGGTGCTGGTCACAACCCTCTACTATCGCGAGAACCGCGACGGCTTCGCCCAGGTGCTGCACGACCTCGGCGGCGGCGTCTTCCTGAACGAACGGGACAATGCCGCGCAAAGCCGTTTCGCCGGCGTGGAAGAGGTGGCTAGCGGCAAGATCACCTCGAAGATCAGCTACAACCTGAGCGTCAACCTGCGCTGGAACCAGCTCGACAGCCTGGGACCGATGTTCGCGCCACGGCGCTCGCTCGTCAGCGGAGAGGGGCACGGCAGCATCTCCTGGCAGGCGACGCCGAACGACCTCGTCCAGTTCAACGGTTTCGTGCAGGGCAAGGAGCTGACCCCGCAGGGCGCGCAATCGCCCTTGCTGGGCTTCGACCTCGGCTATCGCCGCAAGCTCACCGACAAGCTGTTCCTGGTGGTCACCGCCCAGGACGTGTTCCACAGCTTCTACAGCTTCTACCGCGCCGACACGCCGGTGTTGATCGAGCGGACCAAGGCGGACTTCGACACTCGCCAGTTCCGCGTCGGCTTCAGCTGGTCGTTCGGCGGCGGGAAGCCCAAGGAGCCGGCATTCGAATTCCAGAACGGCGGCGGCCCGACACCCTGACGGTGATCAGGGCGTGGCGCGGGAGGGTTGTTCGTCCAGCTCGTCGACTTCGTGTTGCAGGCGTTCGGCGGCGGCCCGGGCGCGGGCGACGCTGGCCTTGAACTCCGGCGATTGGGTCAGCTGGCGGGCGGCCTCGCCGGCCTGGCGGGCCGCGTCCATGCGGGCTTTGAATTCCGGGGATTCCGTCATCTTGCGCGCCATCTCGCCGGATAGCCGGGCTTGCGCGATCTGGGCCTTGAACTCGGGGCTCTCGGTCATCTTGCGAGCGGCTTCGCCGGCGGCCCGCGCGGCGTCGCCGGACGCCCGCGCCGCTTCCCCGGCCGCCCGCGCGGCGGCGATCTGCGCCCTGAATTCCGGAGATTCCGTCAGCTTCCGAGCCGCTTCGCCGGCTTCCCTGGCCTTGGCGATCTGCGCCTTGAACTCGGCGGACTCCGTGTACTTGCGGGCGGCCTCTCCCGCCTCCTTCGCCTTGGCGATCTTGGCCTTGAACTCGGGGCTTTCGACCAGGGCGCGGGCCGCTTCGCCTTCCTTCTCGGCCTCGGCGACGGAGGCTTCCAGGCGGGCCTTCTGGTCCGGCGTCAGGTCCTTGTCGCTCCTGGTGAAGATGGTGATCTCGCGGCCGTTGGCGGAGGTCCAGCGGCGCTCGTAGCCGCCGTCGTCGTTGAGGATCACGCCGCGGTGCGAAATGGTCACCGAGCGGTGGTGGTTCGGCGAAGGCTTGGCGGGTTCCGCCGGAGCCGCGGGTTCCGCGGGCTCGGCTTCGACGGCGGCGGCCGGGATCGCGGCGGCGGATGCGGGCAGGGCGGTGCGGCTGACCACCGGCTGCTGGGCGGCGGCGGGCGAGACGTGCAGCACGAGGGCCGTGGTCAGCAGGCCGGTAGCGAGGACGCCGGCGCCGCAGAGGCGCGCGGCATGGAGCGGGCCGCGCACGGCGCGGGCGGGGTTCATCAGATGCATGACGCGGTCTTCCAGGTCGGTGCGGCCAAAGAGGCCGACCAGCAGGGCGGCGTCACGGACAGGCGGGTTGGCGCCGAGGGCGCGGGCGAGGGCGAGCAGGCATTTGGCGTAGGCCTGGTCGGAGGTCATCGCAGAGGCGGCCATGGCGTCGCAGGCGAGCTCGCGGCTGCGGCGCACGCCGCCTTTGAGGGCGATCAGCGCCGGGTGCCAGCTGACCGGCAGGGTGAGGACCTCGCAGGCCAGGTTGATGGCGTAGTCACGGCGCACCACGTGGGCGGCTTCGTGCAGCAGGGCCGCGCGCAGCGCCTCGCGGCCGACCGCCAGGCGCTCGGGGATCAGGATCACGGGTCTCAGCGCGCCGACCACGGCCGGGGTGCGGATATCCGGGGAGCAGCGGACCGGCGGCGCGCGGCGGCCGTGCGACGCGGCGAACACGTCGAGCGCGGCCGTGATCTCATCGGCCAGGGTGGCTGGCCGCGAACGTTGCAGCAGACGACGTGCGGCGAGGCCGGCGATCATCAGGCGCACGCCGACGATCAGAGCCGCCAGGGCGAAGAGGGCCATCAGGAACGGGGCGGCGTGGGCGGTGAGGCCGGCGATCATGCCCTGGAGCGCCTGCCACTCTTCGGAAAGCAGGCTGGGCGACGGCGCGGTCTCGACCAGGGCGAAGCGCGCCGGGTCGGACGCGGCTTGCACGGCGACGGCGGGCGGCGCCGGGGCCTTGAAGACGAAAGCCGGCAGCAGGGTGGCGGCCAGCAGGAAGCCCAGCCAGACGCGATTGCGGGCTTTGGGCGTCAGGCCGGCGAAGCGGCAGACCAGCGGCGCGCCGATCGCGGCCAGGGGGATCTGCCAGGCGGCGTTCAGCAGGTAGGCGACGAGCAGGTCGCGCATCACTTGTCCTCCGTCTTGTCGTCGCGGGCCACCAACTTCGAGGCCCGCGCGATCTCTTCCGGGGTGATCTGCTCGGCGTCGATCAAGGCCATCAACAAGGCCTCGCCGGAGCCGCCGAACATCCGCGAGACCAGGTCCTTCAGCGCCGTGCCGACGGCGCGTTCGCGGCTGACCGCGGCCTGGTAGGCGAAGGCGCGGCCGACGGCGGCGCGGCGCACCTTCTTCTTGCGCAGCAGCACGTTCAGCATGGTCTGGACGGTGGTGTAGGCCAGGTCCGAGCCCAGCTTCTCCTGCACGGCGGAGACCGTGCTAGGGCCGGCGTCCCACAGGACCTGCATGATCTGCAGCTCCAGGGGCGTCAGCACGCCGGTCGATTTGGCGCGGGGCGAGGCCGCCATGGCTGGGACTCCTAAGACTTTCGGAGTCATCGCCCCGGTGAGGCGGAATCGTCAACTAAACTTTTAGTAGGAATTGACGCCGGTCCCGCCGGGACCGGCGCCCGAAAGCCTGGCTATTTGCCATCGACCGAATAGGCCAGCAGCACGTTCGTGCCATTGCCGCCGGTGTTGGCCGCGCCGTTGAAGCCGCTCATCACGAAGACCCGGCCGCCGGCGATGGCGGCGCCCAGGCCGTCCAGGCTGCCGCCAGGCTGGCCCTTCACCTGGTTGACGGTGTCGTAGGTGCGGTCGGTCGTCGAGTCGGCCCACAGGACCTTGCCGGTGGCTGCGTCGTAGGCGCGCAGCCAGCCGTCCATGGTCCCGGAGAACACCACGCCCGGCATCACCGAGGGCGCCTGGGACTGGGCCCGCACACAGGCGCCGCCGCCACGATCACGGGACCGGTCGCCGGCGTAATGACAGTCCGCGACTGGGGCGGGGACGTTCCAGAGCACCTTTCCGGTGGCGGGATCGATCGCCGTGAGGCCGGGCTTCGGCGGCCCGAGCACTGTCGCCACCGCTGACCGGCCGAGCTTCTTCAGGTTCTCTTCCAGGAGGTTCACGGTGTCGGCGTTGGCGACGTAGAGGCGGCTCGTGTCCGCCGCCATGCCCCACTCGATGCCGCCGAGTGAGGAGCCGGAGCCCACGCGCTGGCTCCAGAGCGTCTTGCCGGTGTCGGGGTCCATGCCGAAGGCGACGCCGGACTTCTGGCCGGACAGCACCACGTCCTTTCCAGAGGCGAGGTGGAACAGGATCGGCGAGGCGCCGAAGTCGTAGTCGGGCCCATCGGGGCTCGGGCAGTTGGCCGGCTTGGTTGCCGCGTTGCAGCCGACGATGAAGTTGTCGGCCTCGGTCACCTGGTTCGACCAGCGAACCTTGCCGGTCTTCATATCCATGGCGAAGATCGCGTCGGCGCCCTTGGTGTCGACCTCGGTGTAGCTGTCGCCGGTGGCGACGTAGACCAGGCCGCGCTTGGCGTCGACGCTGGGCGCCGACCAGATCGCCCCGCCGGCGGGACCCAGCATCTGGGTCCCGGCGGAGTTCTTATGAGTCGGGTGTGGCGGCTGGTCGATCACATAGGTTTGCCATTGGGTCTTGCCGGTCTTGAGATCGAGGGCGACGACCGAGCCGCGGAAACTGCAGCAGGCATAGGTGGGCTGACGCGCGGCGCCTTCCTCACCCGAGGTGAGCGGCACGAAGACCTGATCGCCGGAGATCACCGGCGCGCCGGTGATCCCCGCCACCGGGTTGGCTTCCAGCGGGGCCGAGCGCCAGATCTCCTTGCCGGTCTGGGCGTCGAAGGCCCGCGCCGTCTTGTTGCGCTCGCCGATCACGGTCAGCCAACCGCTGGGCGAAATGTCGGACTTCACCACCATCGGCGTGGTGCGTGAGACCGCGCCCTCGACCACCCAGCGCACGCAGCCGGTGGCGGCGTCGAGGGCGTAGAACTTGCCCGAACGGTTGGTGACGAACAGCCAGTCACCGATCACCGTGGGCATGCCGCCGGGCATGGCGAAGGACCATTTCACCTTCAGCTTCGGCACGTCGGCTTTGGTGAGGCCCGGCTTGGGTTGGTAGCGGTGCGAGGTCGGGTCGAAGCCGACACTGGTCCAGTCGCCGCCGGTGGCGTGGATCGGAGGATTGACCGCGCACTTCACGTCGATGCCGACCGCCGCGGGCGCCGCACGGCCGGCCGGCGCGGCCGCGGCGGTCTGGGCGGGCCTGGCGCCGGTCAGGTAGGCGGCGACCGCCTGCTTGTCCACGTCCGAGAGACCGGCGGCCATGGGCTTCATGACGCCATTGGTCAGGGCGTCGACGATCTGGGCCGCGGGATACGTCGCCAGGGTCGCCTTGCTGGGCGCCCGGTCGATATTGGGGTCGTGGCAGGCCTTGCAGCGGGTGTTGAAGACGCCTTCGCCGGCGTCCTGGGCGTGAGCCGCCAGGGGCGCCGCCACAGGCAAGGCCAGGGCGGCTAACGCCGCCATCCAAATGGGTGGTCTCATAATCGCTTCCCCCGAAATGCTTTTCTTTGAAATCTTTGCCCGTGAGATTGCGGGCGGATTTCACGCGGGGCAAGCGAAGCCTCAGTGGGCGGCCGGCTTCGGCCCCAGCCCCTTCAGCAGTTCGGCGACGGCGGCCTCCAGCTGGGCGTCCTTGCCAGTGAGGCTTTCGCCGAGCGGTCGCTCCACCGTCACGTCCACCGGCCGCGGATGCAGCTCCATGTCGTCGCCCGCCGCACCCTGGATGCGGGAGAACGGCACGCGCACGACCGAGGCGCCATCCACGAGCGGGACGTCGCTGGTGAAGATGATCCAGCCGGCGGTTGGCACGCCCACCACCTTGCCCAGCTTCAGGGCGCGGTAGCCCTCGGTGAAGTCCTCGGCGTCGGAGAGCGACGACTCGTTGGTCAACAGCACCGTCGGCAGCCCCAGCGCGCGTTGCCCCAGGGCCTGGCGGCTCGGCACGCCGGCTTCGCCGCGCCCGGTCATCGTCAGGTAGTTCCTGCGGGTGAAGACGTCGAGGACATAGCCGTTCACGAAGCCGCCGTTGTTGTTGCGCACATCGACGACCACGCCTTCCTTGCCCTGGTTCTGGGCGTCCAGGTCCAGATAGAGCTGGTCCAGGGCGTCAGAGGACATGTCGGCGATGTGGACGTAGCCCAGGCGGCCATTGCTGAGGCGGTCCACATAGGCGCGCTGCTGCCCGATCCAGTGGCGGTAGAGCAGGCCCGAGGCGACGGCGGAGGACACCGGACGCACCACGGCCTGGCGCGTCGCGTTTCCCGTGCGCACGGTCAGCACGGTGCGTTTCTCCGCCCGGTCGAGCATCAGCTGGTCGAGATCGACGCTGGGGCCGATGGCGTGACCCTCCACGGCGACCAGCACATCGCCCGGCTTGATCGAGCCCTCGATGGAGGCGGGGCCCAGGTTGATGATTTCGCGCACCACAAGGCCCTTGCCGGCCTCATAGGCCTCGCGGTCGAACCGCAGGCCCAGGTCGGCGACCCGGCGGGCTGTAGGGTTGGCCGGGTTGATGCCGGAGTGCGAGGCGTTGAGCTCGCCGATCATCAGATTGGTGATCCGGCGCATCTCGTCGGGCGTGTGGGCGCCTTCGATATAAGGCTCGAAGCGGTCGTGCAGCGCGGCCCAGTCCTGGCCGTGGAATTTCGGGTCGAAGAACCTGCGGTCCAGCAGGCTCCAGGCTTGGTCGAATGTCGTCAGCTTCTCCTGGTCGAAGGCGACGTCCATCTCGGCGGCGATGTTGACGTACTCCTGACGCGGCGTGTCGAGCGGCGTGGCGGTCACGAAGCCGCCCTCGAGATAGTAGATCCGCTTGGAATCCGGGGTGAAAGCGATGAAGCGCTTGGCGCGACGTGTGCTGGCCAACTGCTGCGGCGTCGGCGGCTCCTTGGCCAGTTCGTCCAGGTCGTACTTGTAGATGGCGTGGCGGGTGTCGACGTCGGAGCGGAAGACCAGGGTCTTGCCGTCCGGGCTGATCACTGGGGAGTCCGCCGACATGCCGAGCGGCAGGAAGGTGGCGCGCTCGCGGATGCCCTCGAAGACGATCTTCACCGGCTCGATCTTGGGCTTGGCGCCTAGTGTCGCGGGTTTGTCGCCGGCGGCGGCTTCGTCGGCCGGCTTGGTTTCGGTGTCCTGGGCCGTGGGCGCGGGCGGCGTCGGCGGTGTGGGGCCCGTGGCCGGGGCGGGCCGGGCGCCCGGTGTCGACGCGGGGGTCGTGGGCGGGGCCTTGCGGTCGGGGCTCTCCGGTGACTTGAAGAGTTCGCGGAACTCGTCCTCGCGGTAGCGCGGCACGTGCGGCAGCAGATCGACACGGACGATGTGGGTGTCCTCCGAACGCTGCGAGGTCGGGAACAGCAGATATTTGCCGTCCTTCGACCAGGCGATGGAGGAGGCGGTGTCGCCATTGGCCAGGAAGCTGACGGCCCTGGGCTCGCCGCCCGCAACCGGGATCACGTGGACATTGCGGAACGACTTGGCGTCGGTGATCGCGAACGCCAGCCAGTGGCTGTCCGGCGACCAGGCCAGGGCCGAACCGCCGAAACCGGCGATCTGGCCCGTGTAGATCACCGCATCCTTCTGCGGCTCTCCGGCCTCGCTGAAGGCGATGATGTGCAGCTCCTTGCGGCCCCGGACATAGGCTAGGGACTTGCCGTCCGGCGACCAGGAGGGCGAGCCGTCATAGGCCTCGCCCTTGGTGAGCGCGCGCTCGCGGCGCGCAGCGAAGTCGTAGGCCATCAGGTGGCTGGAGAGTCCGCGCTGGGCCACATAGACCAGCCGGCGGCTGTCAGGGGCCCAATAGAGGTCGCTCTGGATGCCGCCGGCGTCGGTGATCCGCTGCGCCGGGCCACCGTCCTTGGCGGGCGCGGCGAAGACTTCGCCGTGGGAGACGATGGCGACCTTCTTGCCGTCGGGCGAGAGCGCCATCTGCTGGAACTCGGTCTCGCGCAGGTGGCGGTCGCCGGCCGAGGCCGGCGCGCCGCGCAGGGTGACTGAGAGCGGCGACGCCTGGCCGGACTTCAGGTCGAGCTTCCAAAGGCCGAAGTCGCGTTCGAAGACGATGGCCGAGCCGTCCAGGGCGATGGCGGGGAACAGCACGCGGCCGCTTGTGAAATGGGTGATCTGGATTGGCGCGCCGCCCGCCGCGGGCAGGCGCCACAGGTTCTCCGAACCGCTCTGGTCGCTCATGTAGAAGACGGTCTTTCCGTCGGGGCTCCACATGGGCCACAGGTGCTTGGCGTCGGGGCCCAGCAGGCGGCGGTAGCGCGCGCCGGCGGCCACCGGCTTCAGCCACAGCTCCGCCTCGTCGATATGGGCGTGGCCGTTGCGCCACCACTGGACGCCTGAGTTGCCCTTGGCCATCACCGCCAGGGTCTGGCCGTCGGGCGAGGGCGCGGCGTTGAATTCGGACAGGAACCGCTCGCGGCTGACTTCCAGCGGCGTGCCGCCGGTCGCGGCGACGCGAAAAACGTCAGTCGTGCGGCGCACGTCATTGGCGTTGGAGGAGAAGTAGATCCACTTGCCGTCGCGCGACCAGGCGTCGAGCTGCTCAGCCGAGTCCGACCAGGTCAGGCGGCGGATCTGACCCGTGGCCAAGGTCAGGATGTAGATGTTGGCCGCACCGTTGCGGGTCGAGGTGAAGGCCAGCTGCTTGCCGTCCGGCGAATAGATCGGCCGGTCCTCGGTGGCCGGGTCGGTGACCAGCAGGCGCGCGACGCCGCCGGTGGAGGGCACGGTCCAGATGTCGCCGCCCGAGGCGAAGGCGATCTCCGAGCCGTCGGGCGATAGGGCCGGCGTGGCGAGGGCCGGCTTGGGCGCCGGCGGCTGAGCCTGAACGCCGCCCGCAACCAGGGCCGCCGCGAGCACGCCCGCGGCCATCGCCATCCGCCAGATCGTCATTCACACATCCCCACCGCTCAGCGGGGAATTGGTAGCCGAGGTCCTGACGCTTGGTAAGCCGCTTCAGACGTCGAGGTCGGCCGTGGCGAACTCGGCGTTTTCCTGGATAAAGCGGAAACGGCTCTCGGGTTTGCGGCCCATGAGGTTCTCCACCAGCTCCTCTACGAGCTCCTCGGCGCGGGGCAGGGTGACGCGGGCCAGGGTGCGCTTGGAAGGATCCATGGTGGTTTCCTTCAGCTGCGCCGGCATCATTTCGCCCAGGCCCTTGAAGCGGCTGATCTCCGGCGTCTTGCCTTTGAATTCTCCGGCCAGCAGTTCGTCGCGGTGGGCGTCGTCGCGGACGTAGACGATCTTGGTCCCGTGGCTCAGGCGATAGAGCGGTGGCAGGGCCAGGAAGAGCCGGCCCGAGCGGATCATATTGGGCATGGTCCGGTAGAAGAAGGTGATCAAGAGGCTCGCGATGTGGGCGCCGTCGACGTCGGCGTCGGTCATGATCACCACGCGCTCGTAGCGCAGGTCCTCTTCCTTGAACTTCGCCCCGCCCTGGACGCCAAGCGCCAGAAGAAGATCACTCAACTCCTTGTTTTGACCGAGCTTATCTAATGTGGCCGAGGCGACGTTGAGGATCTTGCCGCGCAAGGGCAGGATCGCCTGGGTCTTGCGGTTGCGGGCCTGTTTCGCCGAACCGCCGGCGCTATCGCCCTCGACCAGGAAGATCTCGCTGTCTTCCGTGCCCGAGTTGGAGCAGTCGGCGAGCTTGCCGGGCAGGCGAAGTTTCCGCGTGGCGCTGGCGCGGGCGACTTCCTTGTCCTTGCGGCGTTTCAGCCGCTCCTCGGCACGCTCGATGACGAACTCGAGCAGGGCCGAGGCCACCTTCGGCTGGGCGGTCAGCCAGTGGTCGAAGGGGTCGCGCAGGGCGTTTTCCACCAGCCGCTGGGCCTCGGCGGAAGAGAGGCGTTCCTTGGTCTGCCCCTGGAACTCCGGATCGCGGACGAACACGCTGACCAGGGCGCCGGCCTGGGCGATCACGTCGTCGGCGGTGAGGATTGCGCCCCGCTTCTCGCCCGTCAGCTCCGCATAGGCCTTCAGGCCGCGGGTGAGGGCGGCGCGCAGGCCGGCTTCGTGGGTGCCGCCTTCCGGCGTCGGCACGGTGTTGCAGTAGGACTGCATGAAGCCGTCGGCCTCGCCGAAGCCGGCCGGGGTCCAGGCGATGGCCCACTCGACCTTGCCGCTCTCGCCCGGCCTGGAATAGCGGCCCGCGAAGGGCTCCGGCGTGACGGTCTCGATGTCCTTAATCCGCTCGGCCAGGAAATCGGCCAGACCGTTGGGGAAGCGGAAGGTCGCCTCCGCGGGCGTCTGGTCGTGGATGCGGCTGGGGTCGCAGGACCAGCGGATCTCGACGCCGCCGAAAAGATAGGCCTTCGACCGCGCCATGCGGTAGAGGCGCGCCGGCTTGAACGCCACACCCTCGCCGAAGATCACCGGGTCGGGGTTGAAGGCGATGGCGGTGCCGTGCTTGCGGGTCGCGCCCAGCTTCTCTATGCCGCCGATCGGCTTGCCGCGGGTGAAGGCCTGGCGCCACTCGAAGCCGTCCTTCCAAGCGGTGACTTCGACCCGCTCCGAGAGCGCGTTGACCACCGATACGCCGACGCCGTGCAGGCCGCCGGAGGTCTCGTAGGCCTTGCCGGAGAATTTCCCGCCGGAGTGCAGGACGGTCATGATGACCTCCAGCGCCGACTTGCCCGGGTGCTTGGGGTGTGGGTCGACGGGAATGCCGCGGCCGTCGTCGGTGACGGTGAGCGTCCCGTCGGCGTCCAGCCTGACAGAGATGAGTTTGGCGTGGCCGGCCACGGCCTCGTCCATGGCGTTGTCCAGCACCTCGGCGAACAGGTGGTGCAGGGCGCGTTCGTCGGTGCCGCCGATGTACATGCCCGGCCGCTTGCGCACAGGCTCCAGGCCCTCGAGGACCTCGATGTCCTTGGCCGAATAGCCGCCCGTCACCGTTGGCGCGGCAAGCGCCGGACGCGGCTCATGGCTCTCGACCAGCGGCGACGCCGGCGCAGGATTCATCGCGCTGTCGAACAGGTCGGGAAGCGGCTGGGCGGAGGACTTGGAAGGCGGGGACATCTGGTCGCTAGGGTGGGACGATTCCTGGGGCCCGCCCGATATGAATCGCCCAGCAGGCGAACGCAATGCGGCGTGGTCGCAATCCCCCTCGACAGTCGCTCACGGCCGGGCTCCTATCCAAAGAAAAAAGGGTGGAAGGGCATGTCCAGTTGGAAGGACCCTGAGATCGCCGGTGTTCGCGCCCTGCTGGCCTCGCGCCGGCCGGCGCCGGGCGAGCCCCTGCCGAGCCGGGCGGAGCGGCGTGCTGCGATGGACGCCTTTGGCGAGATGGGCTCACTGCCGCCCGGCTGTCAGCACGAGCCCACGACGCTCGGTGGGGTAAAGGCCGAACGGATCGCGCCGGTCAGCGCCATCGAGGGCCGCCGCATCCTCTATCTGCATGGCGGCGCCTACGTGGGCGGCAGTCCGCGCAGTCACCGGCCCCTGGTGGCGCGCCTGGCCGACGCCGCGCGCTCGGCCGCGGTGTCGCTGGACTACCGCCTGGCGCCGGAGCACCCGTTCCCGGCCGCGGTGGACGACGCGGTAGAGGCCTATCGCGACCTGATGGCCCAGGGCGTCTGGCCAGAGCGGACCATCATCGCCGGCGACTCCGCGGGCGGCGGCCTGACGCTGGGCGTGGCCCTGAAGCTGAAGGACGAGGGCCTGCCACAGCCGGCGGGCCTGTTCGTCATCAGCCCGTGGGCCGACCTCACCCAGAGCCACGCCACCTATGACACCAAGGCCGCCGACGACCCGATGATCGCCCGCGATCGGGGCAACGAGAGCGCAGCGGAGTACCTGGGCGGCGCCGACGCCAGGCATCCGCTGGCTTCGCCGGTGTTCGGAGATTTCGAGGGCCTCGCGCCCCTGCTGATCCAGGTGGGCTCCGAGGAGACCTTGCTGGGCGACAGCCTGATGCTGGCCGAACGCGCCGGCCATGCCCGCGTCGAGGTGCGCCTGGAGGTCTGGCCCGAGATGATCCACGTCTGGCATGCCTTCGGCGGCCAGCTTGGGGCGGCGCGGCGGGCGATCGCCACGGCCGGGGCGTGGATGGACGGCAAGCTGGGTGGGTGAAATTTGACCGCAATCCATAACTGCCACGTGTTGCGCCGGCAATCTCGCCAAAGGGTTGTAGAATGAAGCCTTCCGTCGCGACTTCGGCGCTTGCTGCGGGCCTCGTGGCGGGCGGCCTGCTGACCGCTGGAGCGGCTCAGGCGGAGTGCAAGTTCCAGAAGTTCGCCGAGGTGGCGGTGACCATGGAAGGCCTGCGCCCGACGATCACAGCCCAGATCAACGGCCAGGACGCCAGATTCTTGATCGACACCGGCGCGTTCTTTGGCGCGGTCTCGCCGGAGACGGTGGCGAAGTACGGCATGAAACGCTCATCCGCGCCCTTCGGCATGATGGTGCAGGGCGTGGGCGGCCAGAAGCGCGATATCCGGGCCGTGGAGGCCGACAATTTCACCTTCGCCGGCGTCGGCTTCCGCAACACCCAGTTCCTGCTGTTGGGCCGGATCGGCGGCGCGGGCATCGCCGGCGCCATCGGCGAAAACCTGATGGGTCCGTTCGACGTGGAGTACGACTTCGCTCACGGCGCGATCCGCTACTTCAAGGCGGATGGCTGCGGATATGACACCAATCTGGCCTACTGGTCGCAGGGTTTGGCGGTCTCGCGGTTGCCACTCATCGAACCCACCAAGATCATCAGCAAGGTGATCACCAACGCCAAGGTGGATGGCCATACGATCCGGGTGACGTTCGACTCCGGCTCGGATGTTTCGGTGATGAGCCGAAACGCCGCGGCGCGCGGCGGCATCGGAATCAGCGCCCAGACGGTCGTCGGCTCCGGGACGACCTACGGGATCTACGGCCGTGGCATGGAGACCTTCCTCGCGCCCTTCGCCAGCTTTGCGATCGGCGACGAGGAGATCAAGAACACCCGGCTGCGGGTGGCCGACATCGACCTGCCGGCCAGCGACATGCTCCTGGGCGCGGACTTCTTCCTGTCGCACCGCATCCTGATCTCCAACAGCCAGAAGCGGGTCTATTTCACCTACAACGGCGGACCGGTGTTCCGGCTCGACCAGGCAGGTCAGCAGCAGGCGCAGGCCGGATCGGCGCCTGTGGCGACGCCCGGCGCGACGCCCGGAGCCGTGGTAGCCGCGACAGCGCCCGCGCCCGCGATCGCCGGCGAAGAGCCTAAGACCGGCGGGGAGTTCGCCAGACGAGCCTCGGCGGAGGCGGCGCGGCATGAATTCCAGCTGGCCATCGCCGATTACAGCCGCGCTATCGAGATGGAGCCCAACGATCCGCGCCACTACCGCGCGCGGGCCATGGCGCGGCTGGAAGCCCGCCAGCCGGTGCTGGCCATGGCGGATCTGGACGAGGCCCTGAAGCGTCAGCCGGACGACCCCGAGGCGCTGATGCGGCGCGCCGAACTCTATCTCGCCAACCGCGACGTCCCCCGCGCCAAGGCGGACTTCGACGCGGCGTTCAAGCTGGCGCCGGCCGACTCCAGCCTGGTGGCCCAGGCGGGCATGGCCTATGCGCGGGCCGGCCAGTACGAGAGCGCAATCCGTGAACTGGACACCTGGATCGCCGCGCACCCCAGGGACGAGGACCTGCCGCGTGCGCAGAACGCCCGCTGCTTCGCCCGCGCCGCGTGGGGACAGCAGCTGGACCTCGCGTTGGCCGACTGCGATCAGGCGCTGCGTCACGACCGCACCGCGGAGGTGATGGTCAACCGGGGTCTCGTACTGCTCCGGCTCGGCAAGTGGGACGAGGCGATCGTCCAGTACACGGCGGCGATCAAGGCCCAACCCCGGGCGCCGCGGGCGCTCTATGGCCGCGGGCTGGCGGAGCAGAAGAAGGGACAGAAGACCGAAGGCGACGCCGATCTGGCGGCCGCGCTGGCCATCACGCCGACGATGACCGCGGAGTTTCGGCGTTATGGCCTGGCGCCGGACGGAGCGGCCCCGACGCTGTAAGGGCCGCGCGCGTCGACCCCGGCTACTTCTTCGGCGTGTAGATCGCGCTCAGCAGGTCCGGCGTTCCTTCGATCCGCTCCAGGCGCGGGTAGCGGAGGCCGCCGTGGTAGTCGACCGCCACGGTCTTGTAGTGGTCGCCGCTCTTGACCAGAAGACTGAGCGGGCCGCCGCCCTTCCTGCCCTCGCTGATCGCCTCTTTCAGCCGATCGGCGTCATAGGCGATGCCGTTCACCGCCAGGAGCTTGGCGCCGACGGTCAGCCCGGCCTTGTAGGCCGGGCCGTCCCACTGCACCTGGGTGATGTCGGCGTCGCGGCCGAGCACCAGACCCAGGGAATAGGTGAGGTCGGTGGCATGGCGGCGGCTTTCCGCCGACTTGAAATAGTCAGTGGGCGTCTCGGTGTAGACCAGTTTCCAGCCGCCGCGGGCCAGGCCGTCGAGCGGCGGTTTGGGCGCCACCTGGTTGATCCGCTCGTTGAGGAACTTGGCCCAGTCGTAGGGCTCGACCTTGTTCAGGGCGGCGACCACGTCGTCGAAGGTGTAGACCACCTCCGACCAGTTGCCGTCCTCGACGCCGAAGAAGGCCTTGGCGAAGTCGTCGAGGGACTTCTTCCCGCCGGACTTCTCGCGGATCAGCGTGTCGGCGTCGAGCCAGACCAGCTGGCCTTCCGAATAATAGTCCTCGCTGCGCTGGAAGGAGAGCCAGGGCTGCGGACGGCGGGACGCGATGATCGGATCGTTGGTGGTGTCCTCGACGGTGCGCCAATCGCGGCCGACGCGGTTGGCGTAGGTCGCCGCGGTGGCGGCCAGGGCGTCCAGCGCCTCCTGCTTGGTCAGGAGCCCGGAACGGCCCGACAGCACGAAGCCCCAGTACTGCGTTTGGCCCTCGTAGACCCACAGCAGCGAGCCGCGCATGGGCACGTTGAAGTTGGGGGTCCAGAGGTCCGCCGGGCGGCGGAACTTGCCGTTCCAGGAGTGGGTGTATTCGTGCGGCAGCAGGTCGCGAGAGGCCGGGCTCTTGGCCCAGCCGGTGAAGTAGTCGGGGATGGTGCCGTCCTCGCTGGAGCGGTGGTGCTCCAGGCCGCTGCCGCCCATGCGGTCCGACAGCGAGAACAGGAAATCGTAGTGGTTGTAGTGGTGCGAGCCGTAGAGCCTGTAGGCCTGCTGCACGAGCGCCCTGTGCTTCTCGATCTGGTCGGGCGTGGCCTCCAGCAATTCGGGGCGGTCGGCGATGACGTCGAGATGCACCGGAACCGTGGCGCCGGGATCAAGGTCGATGCGCTTGGCGTAACGGCCCGCGATCATCGGCGAGTCAGCCAGCACGTCGAAATCCACGGACTTGTAGTGGGTCACGCCATCGGAGGTCCCGTTGGTCTCCAGGGCCGAGAAGGGCGTCCAGCCTTCGGGGAAGCGCACGCTGGGCTCGATCTGGATACGCCGCGTGAAGTGGCCGGCCGGGTACATGGCCAGGTTGATCCACTGCAGGCTCATCATCTCCGGCGTCATGACGATGCGGCCCTCGTCGCCGGTCACCGCCGAGAGGAAATCGAAATCGACGTCGACGCTGGTCGCGCCCGCCGGCACATCGATGTGGAAGGCGAAGACGTCGACCGGATCGCGCATCCAGGGAACGGGCTTGCCGCCGGCGCGGAACTCGATGCCGCCAATGTTCTTCAAGGGGCCGCTGGCCGCGTGATTGCCGGGCAGCCACTGCGGATAGAGGATGGTCATCGGCCCGGCCTTGCTGACCGGGATCGTCTCATGGACGCGGAAGATGTGATGGTCGAGGTCGGTGGCGTCCACCTGCACCTTCAGCAGCCCCGAATAGGGCGTGTCCTGCGGCGTCTCGGTCTTCGGCGGCATGGGGTAGGGCTGCGGACCCGGGCTCTGGGCGAAGGTCGGGGCGGCCGTGGCGAGCACGAGGGCGGCGGCGCAGGCGAACAGGGCTGGCTTCAACGGTGACGACCTCAATTCGGGAAAGGATTTCCCGATCTAGGGCCGGTTTGAGGCAAAGCTCAACCGTCGGATGATTTCGTCCGTGCAATGTCCGGATCGGGCGGGGCGCCGCTCTCGTCGTCGCCGGCGACGCGGCTCTCCTTGGCCTCGATCAGATGTTTGCTCGGCGGGTCCATCGGGACCCCGAAGCCCAGCAGGATCGACGCCAGCGCCACCCCGCCCTTGATCGACCGGGCATGCTGGTGACCCAGCCAGCCGATCAGCGGCGCCAGGACGATCAGAGCCGCGAGGGCCAGGAGATAGCCGAGCCAGGCAGTCATGACTCAAAGGTGGGTGCGAGCTGACGGATTGTAAGCGCCGCTCCTCGTGCGATCCGTCTAAGAGCTATGGTCGGCGAACACCGCTATTCATCGATGGTTGTTGGCGCTACAAACACAACCATTACGATCACGCGAGGGGTGGAGACATGACCAGATCATTGGGACTCATCGCTTTCGTTGCGGCCCTGGGCATCGCCAGCGCCGGCATGGCAGCCGTGGCTGCCCCGGCCGCCGGGGTTCCAACAGGTGGAACATGCGGCACGATCGCCGGCCTGAAGTGCGCTTCCGAAGGCGACTACTGCAAGACTAAGACCGGGGTGTGCAAGGTGGCCGACGCTAAGGGCGTGTGCACCCGCAAACCCAAGATATGCCCGGAGCTTTTCGCGCCGGTCTGCGGTTGCGACGGCAAGACCTACAGCAACGCCTGCGTGGCGAGCGGCGCTGGGGCGAACGTTGCGACGAAGGGGAAGTGCAAGGTCCCGAAGGGCTGACGAAAAAAGGGCCGCGGGTTCGCCCCACGGCCCTTCAAGTTTAGCTTTCGGGGAGGGCCCTTAGCATTTGAAATACATGTCGAACTCGACCGGGTGCGGGTGCAGGGCGAGACGCATCACCTCTTCCATCTTCAGCTCGATGTAGCTGTCGATGAAGTCGTCTGTCATGACGCCGCCAGCCTTCAGGAAGGCGCGGTCCTTGTCGAGGTTGTCGAGGGCCTCCTTCAGCGAGCCGCAGACCTCGGGGATCTTCTTCTGCTCGCGCGGCGGCAGGTCATAGAGGTTCTTGTCGGCCGGGCCGCCCGGATCGATCTGGTTGATGATGCCGTCGAGACCGGCCATCAGCAGGGCGGTGAAGGTCAGGTAGGGGTTGCCCATCGGGTCCGGGAAGCGGGCTTCCAGGCGCTTGCCCTTCGGGCTGTCGGTGTGCGGGATGCGGATTGAGGCCGAGCGGTTGCGGGCCGAATAGGCCAGCTTCACCGGGGCTTCATAGCCGGGCACCAGGCGCTTGTAGGAGTTGGTGGTCGAGTTCGAGAAGGCGTTGATCGCCTTGGCGTGCTTGATGATCCCGCCGATGTACCAGAGGCACATCTGGGAGAGGCCCGCGTACTTGTCGCCGGCGAACAGCGGCTTGCCGCCGCCCCAGATCGACTGGTGCACGTGCATCCCCGAGCCGTTGTCGGCGAACATCGGCTTGGCCATGAAGGTCGCGGTCTTGCCGTAGGCGTGGGCGACGTTCTGGATGACGTACTTATAGAGCTGCAGCCGGTCGGCCATGACCACCATGGTGTCGAACTTCAGGCCGAGCTCGTGCTGAGCCGGCGCCACCTCGTGGTGGTGCTTTTCCGGCTTCATGCCGAGATCGCCCATCACCGCCAGCATCTCGCCGCGCAGGTCCTGGGCCGAGTCGACCGGATTCACCGGGAAGTAGCCGCCCTTGGGCCCCGGGCGGTGGCCCATGTTGCCTTCTTCATACTCCTTGGCCGTGTTGATCGGCAGCTCGACGGAGTCGTAGGAGTAGCCGGTGTTGTTCGGTTGAACCGACCAGCGCACGTCGTCGAAGATGAAGAACTCGGCTTCCGGCCCGAAGAACACCGTGTCGCCGATACCCGACGCCTTCACGAAGTTCAGCGCGGCCTTGGCGATGGAGCGCGGGTCGCGCTCGTAGGGGGTCCCAGTGTCGGGGTTCACCACGTCGCAGAAGATCGCCATCGTGGTCTGCTGGTAGAACGGGTCGATGATCGCGGAGTCCAGGTCCGGACGCAGCTTCATGTCGCTCTCGTTGATGGCTTTCCAGCCGGCGATCGAGCTGCCGTCGAACATGGTGCCGTCGGTCAGGAAGTCGTCATCGACCAGGTCGATGTCGAAGGTCACGTGCTGCATCTTTCCGCGGATGTCGGTGAAGCGCACGTCGACGTATTTGACGTCCTTCTCCTTGATCTGGGCCAGGATGTCTTTGGCGGTCG
>NZ_DATAPY010000108.1:0-39599 GCF_036264965.1 Phenylobacterium sp. | reverse complement strand
CCACATGAAAGAACTCGAAGCCTTCCTCACCGAAGCCTTCGCCTGAAATCCCGAACGACAGTCCTAAGATCTAAGGAGCGCATTCCCTATGGCCGACATCATGACGCCAGCGCTGGGCGAGTCCGTCACCGAAGCGACGGTGGCGCGCTGGACCAAGAAGGCCGGCGATGCGGTGCGCAAGGATGAGATCCTCGTCGAGCTGGAAACCGACAAGGTGAGCCTGGAGGTCGCCGCGCCCTCCGACGGCACGCTCTCCGAGATCAACGCCGAGGAAGGCGCCACGGTCGAGCCCGGCGCCGTACTGGGCAAGATCACCGAGGGCGCCGCCGCGCCCAAGGCCACCGCGCCGCCCAAGGCTCCGGAACCGGCCAAGGCGCCTGAGCCCGCGAAGGCAGCCGCCCCTGCTCCGGCGCCGGAACCTGCCCCCGCGCCGGCCAAGGCCGCCGCCGAACCGGTGCTTGCGCCCTCGGCTCAGCGCGTCGTGGAAGAGAACAAGCTCGACGCCTCGGCGATCGCCGGCACCGGCAAGGACGGCCGCATCACCAAGGGCGACGCGCTCGCCGCCCTGGAGGCCCGCGCCAAGGCGCCGGCGCCCGCGCCGTCGGCTCCCGCCTCGCCGCGTGAAGTCCACGAGCGCGAAGAACGCGTCCGCATGACGCGCCTGCGCCAGACCATCGCGCGCCGTCTGAAGGAAGCCCAGAACAACGCCGCCATGCTGACCACCTTCAACGAGGTGGACATGACCGCGGTCATGGCGCTGCGCAACCAGTACAAGGACGTCTTCGAGAAGACCCACGGGGTGAAGCTCGGCTTCATGAGCTTCTTCGTGCGCGCCGTGACCCACGCCCTGAAGATGGTCCCCGAGGTCAACGCCGAGATCGACGGCCAGGACCTGATCTATAAGAACCACTACGATATCTCGGTCGCCGTCGGCACAGAGCGCGGGCTGGTGACGCCAGTGGTCCGAGACGTCGACGCCATGAGCCTAGCCGACATCGAAAAGGCCATCGGCGCGCTGGGCAAGAAGGCCCGCGACGGCCAGCTGGCGCTGGAAGACCTGCAGGGCGGCACCTTCACCATCTCCAACGGCGGGGTCTACGGCTCGCTGATGTCGACGCCGATCCTCAACGCCCCGCAGTCGGGCATCCTCGGGATGCACAAGATCCAGGAGCGCCCCATGGCCATCGGCGGCCAGGTGGTGATCCGGCCGATGATGTACCTGGCGCTCAGCTACGATCACCGCGTGGTCGACGGCCAGGGCGCGGTGACCTTCCTGGTCCACGTCAAGGAAGCCATCGAAGAGCCGCAGCGCCTGCTGCTGGACCTCTGACGCCCACGGACCGCACCGACAGATTTGGAAAGCTAGAATGGCTCAATACGACGTCATCATCATCGGCGGCGGCCCCGGCGGCTACAACGCCGCGATCCGCGCGGGCCAGCTTGGGCTGAAGGTCGCCTGTGTCGACAAGGGGATCGACGGGGGCGCGACGCTGGGCGGCACCTGCCTGAACGTCGGCTGCATGCCGTCGAAGGCCCTGCTGCATGCGTCGGAGATGTATGACGCGGCGGCCAACCACTTCGCCGAGCTGGGCATCGACGTGAAGCCGAAGCTGAACCTGACTCAGATGATGGCCCAGAAGGCGACCTCGGTCGGCCAGCTGACCAAGGGCATCGAGTTCCTGTTCAGGAAGAACAAGGTCGAGTGGCTGCACGGGACCGGCAAGATCACCGGACCGGGCAAGGTCGATCTAACTGGTCCTGATGGCGCGGTGACCGCGCTGGAGGCCAAGAACATCGTCATCGCCACCGGCTCGCTGCCGTCGGGCCTGCCGGGGGTGACGGTGGACCAGAAGCGGATCGTCGATTCCACCGGCGCGCTCTCGCTGCCGGAAGTCCC
Organism: Phenylobacterium sp.; assembly: GCF_036264965.1. Lineage (GTDB taxonomy): Bacteria > Pseudomonadota > Alphaproteobacteria > Caulobacterales > Caulobacteraceae > Phenylobacterium. Next base: position 37,702 of record NZ_DATAPY010000108.1, on the reverse strand, counting down.
GAAGTCCCTGCTGGTGATCGGGGCCGGCATCATCGGCCTGGAGCTGGGCTCGGTCTGGCGCAGGCTGGGCGCCCAGGTGACGGTGGTGGAATTCCTCGACCGCATCACACCCGGCATGGACGCAGAGGTCGCCAAGACCTTCCAGCGATCGCTGACCAAGCAGGGGATGGTCTTCAAGCTCTCCAGCAAGGTGACCGGCGCCAAGACCTCGAAGACCGGCGTCAGCCTGACCGTCGAACCGGTGGCGGGCGGCGACGCCGAGACGCTGGAGGCCGACTACGTGCTGCTGGCGATCGGGCGCAAGCCCTACACCGAGGGCCTGGGCCTGGAGAGCGTCGGCATCACGCCGGACACCCGCGGCTTCATCGAGACCGACCACTGGAAGACCTCCGCGCCGGGCGTCTGGGCGATCGGCGACGTGACTCATGGCCCGATGCTGGCCCACAAAGCCGAAGACGAGGCGGTGGCCTGCATCGAGACCATCGCCGGCAAGGCGGGCCATGTGGCCTACGGTATCATCCCGAGCGTGGTCTACACCGCCCCTGAGGTCGCCTGGGTCGGCAAGACCGAGGAGGAGCTGAAGGCGGAGGGCCGCGCTTACAAGGTGGGCAAGTTCCCCTTCACCGCCAACGCCCGCGCCAAGATCAACCACGAGACCGAGGGCTTCGCGAAGATCCTGGCCGACGCGGTCACCGACGAGGTCCTGGGCGCCCACCTGATCGGCCCCTCGGTCAGCGAGATGATCGGCGAGTACTGCGTGGCCATGGAGTTCCGCGCCGCGTCCGAGGACGTGGCCCGTACCTGCCACGCGCACCCCACCCGCTCCGAGGCCCTGCGCCAGGCGGCCATGGGCGTCGAGGGGTGGACCATGCAGGCCTGACGCCGGCCGCGATGGAGCTCCGCCACGCCAGGTCCGACGAGCTCGGCGCTTGCGCGGACCTCTATGTGCGGGTGCTGTGCGAGACCTTCACCTGGCTTCCGCCCGAACGGCACAAGCGCGAGGATTTCCTGCGCGCCGCCCGGGATGAGGAGATCTATGTCGCCGTCGAGGGCCGCACGATCCTGGGGATCGCCGGCTTCTACCGGCCGCAGAATTTCCTGCACTCGCTCTATGTGGAGGCGCGAGGCCACGGTGTCGGCAAGGCGCTCCTCGACCACATCGCCGCTACGACCCGCGGACCGCTGTCGCTGAAGGTGCAGGCGCCCAACCTGCGCGCCCAGGCCTTCTACCGCCGCGAGGGCTTCCTCTGCACCGAACATGGCCGCGATCCGGGTTCGGACATCGCCTGGCTGCGGTTGGTGCGCCCGGGGACTCCTTCCAAGAGTTAACTTGGCGCCGGACGCCGGCGGTGAGAGCCTCGCGGTACGCACCGGAGACCGCGCCATGATCGCCCTGCTCCTCGCCGCCCAGCTCAGCGCCCAGGCCTTGCCCGCCGCGCCGGCTGTCCAGCTCTTCGACGCCGCCTCGCAGACCCGGTCGTCGGAGATTATCCGCGCGCTGCCCAAGAAGGGGGTCTGCGGCGGCCCCAACGCCGGCCGTCTTGAGGTGTCGCTGGCCGAGCCGGCGGCTCTCTACCGCAAGGGCGACCGCCCGGCGCATGGTCTGAAGAACTGGATCGACTATCCGAACGGCCAACTCTGCCTTGTGGAGGCTGCCCGATGATCCTGCCCCTGCTCGCCGCCGCAACGATCGGCGGCGCCGCGCTGCCGCCCACAGCCGAGCGGACGCCCAACCTCTATCACCAGCCGAGCTACTGCGGCCCCGTCGTGGAGGCGGAGGTCGCGCGCCAACAGGTGGCGCTCAAGGGCCGCCTCGTCGGCGGGCTGCAGTATGCGGTGTTCCGGGAACTCAATGGATGCTCGGTCCCGACGCCCGTCGGCTATCACCCGAGCCTAGAGCCGGGCGCTGCCGACCCCGCCGCTAAGCGTGAGGATGCGCCTTCGAATAGGCGCTGAGCAGGGCCGCGGCGTCGACCTGGGTGTAGCGCTGGGTGGTCGAGAGCGAGGCGTGCCCCAGCAGTTCCTGGATCGAGCGCAGATCGGCGCCGGCGCCCAGGAGGTGCGTGGCGAAGGAGTGACGCAGCGCGTGCGGCGTAGCGCTGGCCGGCATGCCGAGGCGGCTTCTGAGGTTCTGGACGGTCGCCTGGACGTGCCGCGGGCTTAAGGGGCCGCCGCGCTTGGCGCGGAACAGCGGCTCCTCCGGCGCCAGCGTAAAGGGAACCTCGGCGAGATAGGCCGCCGTAGCGTCGCGGACTGCCGGCAGCACCGGCACGATCCGCGTCTTGGAGCCCTTGCCCAGGATACGAAGGCTGTCCGGGAACGGCGCGTCGGAGCGTCTCAGCGACAGGGCCTCGGAGATCCGCAGGCCGCAGCCGTAGAGCAGGGTCAGCACCGCCTCGTCCCGGGCGGCCTCCCAGTCCTCGCGGTCGGGGTCGAGGCCAGGTTCGGCCAGCATTCCACGGGCCTGGTCCTCGCTGACCGGCCGGGGCGCGCCGGGCTTCACCCGGGGACCGCGGACCAGGGCGATGGCGGCGTTGGGCGCATCCAGCCGGCGGTCCAGGAAGCGGTGGAAGGTGCGGATCGCCGACAGCGCCTGGCTGAGCGAGCGCGGCGACAGCGGCCTGTCACCCTGGCGCAGGTGCGCCAGCCAGGCGCGGACCTCGCCGGCGGTGATCTCGCCGAGAACGGCCAGGGTGATGGCCTCGCCGCGATGCTGTTCCAGGAAGGCGATGTAGCGGCGCGCGGCGAAGCCATAGGCCTCCAACGTGCGCGGGGAAGAGCGGCGCTCGTGGGCCAGGTGCTCCAGCCAGAGCGCCAGGGCCTCTTGCGCGGTCACAACAGCGGCCAGCGCTCGGCGGTGCGCTCGACCACGCGGGCGAGGAAGGCGACCAGCTCGGTCCCCATGTCCTCGGTGAAGCCTTGCGGATCGGTCGAACCGAAGGCCAGCAGGCCCTGGCGCGACGGCTCCCAGATCGCCATGCGCACCATGGCCATGGACGCGATGGCCTCCGCCCGCTCGCCGAACAGGCCGAGCGCGGTGGGCGCGAAGCCCATGCGGGCCAGCCGCTGCGACCCGCCCAGGATCATGTCCACCTGGCCCTCGACCAGCATCTTCCAGCCTGCCGGCGGATGGCCGTCGATCTCCAGGGCGATGACGCCGGCTGCTAGGCCGAAACGCTGCTGCGCCAGGTCGTCGACGCGGCGGGCGAGGTCGGAGTGGTTGCGGGCGTCGAGCAGGTCAACGACCGCGCCGTGCGCCTGGGCCTGGGCGGAGAAGTTGGCCCGCGCGGTCTCTTCCAGATATTGGCGCTGGCTGGCTTCCTGCTGATGGGCCGCATGAATCCGGGCCATGGCGGCGGGGGCGAACTCGACGACGTTGCCGCCGGCGGCGACCTTCAGGCCGAGCTCGTCCAGCAGGCCATCGTCGCCGGTCAGGAATTCCGGATTGTCCGAGAGGAAGCGGCGCACGTCGCTGGCCTGCAGACGGGGCTCGTAGAGATCGCCCTGTGACCCGTCCATGCCATTCCCCGGTTTTTACTTGGCGCTCTTCCGGACGGCTTCGCCTGGAAACGCGCGCTTACAAAATCGACTGACCCGTCTTGGCCCAGTCCGCCATGAACTGATCAAGGCCCCGTTCGGTTAACGGGTGCTTGAAGAGGGCGTTGAACACGTCGGGCGGGATCGTGGCGCAGTCGGCCCCAGCCAGAGCGGCGGTGGTCACATGGCCCGGGCTGCGGATCGAGGCGGCCAGGATCTCGGTGTCGAAGTCGTAGTTGTCGTAGATCGCGCGGATCTCGACGATCAGGTCCATGCCATCGGCGCCGTGGTCGTCCAGCCGGCCGATGAACGGCGAGATGTAGGTCGCGCCGGCCTTAGCGGCCAAGAGGGCCTGGGCCGCGGAGAAGCACAGGGTGACGTTGGTGGCGATGCCCTCGTGGGCGAACTCGCGCGTGGCGATCAGGCCGTCGCGGGTCAGCGGCACCTTGACCACGACGTTCGGCGCGATGGAGGCCAGCTTGCGGCCTTCGTCCATCATGCCGGCGGTGTCCATGGCGGCGACCTCGGCGCTGACCGGGCCGTCGATAGCGGCGCAGATCTCCTCGATCACCTTCAGCATCGGGCGGCCCGATTTGGCGATCAGGGTCGGATTGGTGGTGACGCCGTCCACCAGGCCGGTGGCGGCGAGGTCCCTGAGGACGGCCACGTCGGTGGTGTCGAGGAAGAGCTGCATCGGAAAGACCCCGGGGAATGTGGACGATGCTTGTAGCGGCAGGGGAGATGCGCGCAAAACCCCTTTAGATGAGCCGTATCGCTTCCGTTCTCCTGCCGATGCCCCTGCCCGAGGCGTTCGACTACGCCGAGCCTGAGGGCATGGGCCTGGAGTTGGGCGATCAGGTGGCCGCGCCGCTGGGCCCGCGGCTGCTGCGTGGCGTGGTGGTCGGCCTGCGCGACGCCGTGGGCGGCAACCGGCCGCTGAAGCTTTTGGAGAGCCGGCTGGAGGAGCCGCCGTTGCCGCCAGGCACCGTCGAGTTCGTGCAGTGGGCGGCGCGCTATGCTGTGGACTGGCCGGGCCAGCCGCTGGCCATCGCCTTGCGCGGGGCGCGGGCGCCCAAGCCGAAGCCGGTGCGTATCGTGGAGCTGACCGGCGTGCACCCGGCGCGCCCGACGCCGGCGCGGACGAAGGTGCTGGAGGCCGCCGCGGCTGGGGCGCTGAGCCCGCCCGACCTGGCCCGCGCGGCGGGCGTGGGCGCCGGCGTGGTCAAGGGGTTGATCGACGAGAGCGTTCTGGCGGTGCGGCTGGTCGAGGCCGTGGCGCGGTTCGACCCGCCCGATCCGGTCCGTGCGGGCGCCGCGCTCAACCTCAGTCAGGCCGCTGCAGCGAATGAGCTGAAGGCCATGCTGGGCGGGGGCGGTTTCAACGTCGCGCTGCTCGACGGGGTCACCGGCTCGGGCAAGACCGAGGTCTATCTGGAGGCCGCCGCCGCGGCGCTGGCCGCCCGCGAGACGGCGCAGGTGCTGATCCTCTTGCCGGAGATCGCGCTCACCCAGGCGGTGATCGCCCGCGTCGCCGAGCGGTTCGGGGCTGAGCCGGGGGAATGGCACTCCGACGTCACCCCACCGGCGCGGCGGCGGGTCTGGGAGGCGGTGGCCACCGGCCGCTGCCGGATCGTCGTCGGCGCCCGCTCGGCGCTGTTCCTGCCGTTCGGCGACCTGAAGCTGATCGTCGTCGACGAGGAGCATGACGCCTCCTTCAAGCAGGAGGAGGGCTTCATCTACCAGGCCCGCGACCTGGCCGTAGCGCGGGGCAAGATCGAGAACGCCGCCGTGGTCCTGGCCTCGGCCACGCCATCGCTGGAGAGCTTGCGGAACGCCGAACAAGGGCGTTATCGCTGGCTGCGGTTGTCGGCCCGGCACGGCGAGGCGCGTCTGCCGGACATCTCGCTGATCGACCTGCGCGAGACCCCGCCGGATCACGGCCGCTGGCTGTCGCCGCCGCTGGTCAAGGCCATGGGCGAGACCTTCGCGCGGGGCGAACAGACGCTGTTGTTCCTCAATCGCCGGGGCTATGCGCCGCTGGTGCTGTGCAAGGCCTGCGGCGAGCGGATGACCGCGCCGGACACCGACAGCTGGCTGGTGGAGCATCGCTACTCCGGCCGCCTGGTCTGCCACCTGACCGGCTTTTCGATGCCCAAGCCCAAGGCCTGCCCGCACTGCGGCGCGCACGACGCCCTGGTCTCCATCGGCCCCGGGGTTGAGCGGGTGGAGGAGGAGGCGCGATCCCTGTTCCCGCAGGCGCGCGTGGCGGTCTTCTCGTCGGACACCGCCTTCGACGCCCGCGAGGGCCGCCGGCTGATCGAGGCTATGGCGGATGGCCAGATCGATATCCTCGTCGCCACCCAGGCCGCCGCCAAGGGCCACAACTTCCCGGACTTGACCCTGGTCGGCGTGGTGGATGCGGACCTGGGCTTACGCGGCGGCGATCTGCGGGCGGCCGAGCGGACCTATCAACTGCTGGCCCAGGCCACCGGCCGCGCCGGGCGCAAGGACAAGCCCGGCCGCGCGCTCCTGCAGACCTGGGCGCCGGAGCATGCGGTGATGCAGGCCCTGGCCGCCCAGGACCGCGACGCCTTTGTCGAGGCGGAGATGGCCGAGCGTGAGCTGGCGGGGCTGCCGCCGTTCGGCCGGCTGGCGGCGGTGGTGATCTCTGGGATCGACCCGGCCCAGCTTGAGGCCTTCGCCCAAGCCATGGCCCAGGCCGCGCCCAATTCAGCGGGAGTCGAGGTCTACGGACCGGCGGATGCGCCGCTCAGCCTGGTGCGCGGACGCCGCCGCAAGCGGTTCCTGGTGCGGGCGGACCGGGCGGTGGACCTGTCGGCCTACATGGCCACCTGGCGGGCGCGCGTGAAGCCGCCGGCCGCGATCCGGGTGGCCATCGACATCGATCCGTACAGCTTCCTGTGACGCCCGCCGATCGCGGCCTCTAATAGTTCCGGCGAAGCTGGATATCGACGCCGCTAGCCCGGTGCGAGACGAACAGGCTGTTGCTCCAGCGGTGGAACGCCAAGAGCTGCTGGCCGCCGCTCATCAACTGCATGCCGTCGCTGGTGGGTTGCCAGGCGGTCGGGGCGCCGGGCAGGGCGTCGCCGCAGCTCGAGGCGGCCTTCACGGTGTGGGCGGCGCCCAGGGTCAGGACGCAGAGGTCCTGGCCGCCGGATGAGACGGTCCAGGCGCCGACGGCTTCCTTGGGCGTCAGGGGCACGCCGGCCTCATTGTCCTCGGCCAGCGCGACGGCCAGGGAGGCGGTGGCGAACAAGACGGCCCCCGCCAGGCACGAAGCGATGCTCAGGATTCTCATGACTTACTCCAGTCTGCGGGGACCAAACGCCGGTCGCCGGGCTGGAGTTGCGCGGAGCTAGTGGAGGGTCGGGCCGTCCGACGGCGGCTTGCCGGCCTGGCGCTTGCGCCGCGAGACCATGTTGAGCCCCTCGACGAGGCCCGAGAAAGCCATAGCGGCGTAGATGTAGCCCTTGGGCACATGCACCCCGAACGCTTCGGCGATCAGGGTCGCGCCGATCAGCAGCAGGAAGCCCAGCGCCAGCATCACCACGCTGGGATTGTCGTGGATGAACCGGGCGAGCGGCCCGGCGGCCACCAGCATCAGGCCCACGGCGATGACGACCGCGGCCATCATGATCGGCAGATGCTCGGTCATGCCGACCGCCGTCAGGATCGAGTCGATCGAGAACACGACGTCCAGAGCCAGGATCTGCACAATGGCCGCGCCGAAGCTGAGGACCGCGCGTCCCTTCTTGTCGAGCAGATCCGTGGTTTCTTCCGGATCAACGGTGTGGTGGATCTCACTGGTCGCCTTCCAGACCAGGAACAGGCCGCCGGCCAGCAGGATCAGGTCGCGCCAGGAAAAGCTGGGATCGACCATGGTGTGGCCGTCAGCCAGGGACGGAACCGGGAAGGGCAGCACCAGGACGGGCTTGGTCAGGCCGACGATGAAGGCGATGCCCGACAGCAGCACCAGCCGCAGCACCAGCGCCAGGCCGATGCCGATCCGCCGGGCGCGGCCGCGGGTCGCTTCGGGAAGTTTGTTGGAGAGCAGGGCGACGAACACCAGATTGTCGACGCCCAGCACCACTTCCATGACGATCAGCGTGACGAGGGCGATCCAGGCCTCGGGACTCACCAGCAGCGTGGCGAGTCCGCCCGCAACATCACCCATCTGTCGTCCCTTCCGGCCGCCTCCAGGGACTTCTAGCGCATTGGTCCGCGTGGGCTAGAGACCGCCGATCCGGCCGATTTGCTTGATTCGCGGGCGATCCGGGCGCCGCGGCGCCTGTGTCGCAAACTTGTGATCCTGCAGGCAGCGAAATTCGCGTCAAACGCGAACACCTTGCCAGCCGGCGCGACCTCTTGTTTCATTCCGTTACAGGCGCGTGATTCAAGTACAGAATAATACGTACAGCGTAAATCAAAGATAATAGTCTGCGACAAAACAGATATAGCGATGTCGCAAAGACGGATTGGGTGGGATTGATATCTTTATCCGGTGGGATTGATTTTCAGATTTTTCTTGTCAACTCTCGAAATTGGCAACTATTCAGCCAATCCCCATGGTGAAGGTCGAGATAGTCCGCACGCGGCTATCTTTCGTTCAAATCTAAACCCTCTTTTCACTTAAACGCAGATAGGGTTATCTCCCATTCAGTGCGTTCCGGGGAGTTCCAGAAACATGCTTAAGCGGACGAGAACCCTGCTGGGTTCCCTCGCCGTCGCGGCGGTTATGAGCCTCGCCCCCAGCTTCGGTGGGGCGGTAGCCGAGACCTACTGGCAGTGCGTTCCCTTCGCGCGCTTGGTGTCCGGCATCCAGATTTTCGGCGACGCCTACACTTGGTGGCAGCAGGCCCTCGGCAAGTACGAAGAGGGCTTCCAGCCCAAGGCCGGCGCCGTCCTCTGCTTCAAGCCCACCGAGCGCATGCGCCTTGGCCACGTGGCCGTGGTCTCCGAGGTGCTCACCGACCGTATCGTCCAGATCACCCACGCCAACTGGTCGCCCATCGAGGGTTCGCGCGGCAAGGTCGAGAAGGACGTGACCCTCGTGGACGTCTCGCCCGAGGGCAATTGGAGCCAGGTGAAGGTCTGGTACGACCCCAGCCGTGACCTGGGCGGTTCCACCTATCAGACCTATGGCTTCATCTATCAGGACGCCACGGCCAAGATCATGGCGTCGACCGGCGTCTCCAACGCCGAGAACACCGCCATCGCCATGGCCCAGTCCGCCGCCAGCCACATGGCCTCGGCCGTGCGTCCTGGCTCCGGCCCGCTGCAGATGCTGACCCAGGCGGCCGACTCCACTGACCGCATCGCGGCGCTGATCGCCAAGGCCACCCGCGGCGACGCGCCGAGCAACTAGCTTCGGTCATCCACGAATTGACGGATCCCGCCGGGGCTCCAGTAGGAGCGCTCGTGGAGGGCTTGCAGGCTTAAACGCCTTCGGCGCTGTGCTTGATGGCGATTTCGGCGATCATGCCGGCGCCGTGGTTCAAGCGCCGCGGCTGGTTCTGAAATAACCCGATCTTCGAGAGGCTATACGCAACCGTTCTTTAAGTGACGCGGGCGCAGTTTGACCCTGCAAAGGTCATCCATGGCATCCCAAGCCCAGCCCCACCATCTGGCCCTCGACGCCCAGGCGTTGCGAGAGGCCGTCGAAGCGCACCAGCGCTATCTGGGCGGCCGTTCCGGCGGACGGCGCCTCAGCCTGACCTATGCGGACCTCTCCAACTGCACGCTGGAGGGCCTCGACCTGCGCGAGGCCGACTTCGCGGGGGCCAATTTCCACGGCGCGAGCCTCGCCCGCGCCAACCTGACCCGCGGCATCCTGTTCGGCGCTGATCTGCGCGAAGCCGACCTGCGCCGCGCTAACCTCAGCCGGGCCGATCTGCGCGGCGCCTGCCTGCGTGGGGCCAATCTGGCCGGCGCCGAACTGCCCGGCTGCGACCTGCGCGAGGGCCGCATCGCCCTGCAGGACAAGCTCGACGGCTTCCGCATCCTGCGTCACGAACACCGCCCGGGCGAGCTGAACTACGCCATCCTGTCGGGCGCGAACCTGGCCGGCGCCCAAATGGCGGGCGCGGTGGCCATGTCCAGCGACTTCACCGACGCCAACCTCTCCGGCGCCCAGATGGCCGGCGCCAAGCTGACCCGCGCGGTGCTGGACGGGGCCGACCTGACCGGCGCTGACCTTTCCGGCGCAGACCTGTCGGGTGCCTCGATGAAGCGCGCGGTGCTCTCCGGCGCGAACCTCAGTCACACCATCCTCGACGACGTCGACATGAGCGATGTGCTGCGCGCGCCGCCGCCGGTGGTGATGGTCGACAACCGTCCGCTCGACAAGGTGCTGGCCGAGCATGAGGCCTTCTGCGATTCCAGCGGCGCCCGCGGCTCGGTGATCGAGATGAGCGGCGTCGACTTCCGTCCGATGAAGAGCTTGAAGGGCCGCCGGCTGACCGCGCTGGTGGCGCGCAACGGCGTCTTCTTCGGGCTCGATCTGCAAGGCGCTCAGTTGCAGGGCGCAGACTTGTCGGGCGGCGACCTCCGCGGCTGCGACCTGCGCGACACTGACCTTCGCGGCGCCAAGCTTTCCGGCGCGTCCTTCACGCGCGCCGACCTGCGGGGGGCCAAGCTTGGCCCCCTGACGATCGGCAACGGCCGTTTCGTGCGCACCGACTTCACCCGCGCCGTCCTGCGCGGCGCCGACCTGCGCGGCGCCCATGCGCACCGCGCCCGCTTCCTGGAAGCCGATATGAACGGCGCAAACCTCGCCGGCTGCGACCTGACGGACGCCGAGCTGGAAGTCTAGAGGCGTCGCCTCTCCCCTCGCGCTACGCGTCGGGGGAGAGGAGGGTCACAAGTTCTCGATCTCACAGCCCCCGACCTCGGCGCTCAGGTCTTCGCAGATCCAGTTGGCCAGGATGGTGCGGTGGCACCCCGCCGCATCGGCCTCATAGCAGAGCAGGGCGACCTTTTTGCCGCGCGCGAACTCGGTGGCCTTGGCCAGTTCCAGCTGGGCGCCCGGCTCGACCATGTGGGCGTGGAAGATCTCGTGCATCGCGGCGATGTGGCCCTTGCGCGCCGCGTCCCGGCCGGGCTTCGGCGTGCCGAGCTGGCGCAGGTGCACATAGCCGATGCCGGCCTCGTTCAGGCTGGCGCTGAGCAGGGTCTTGGAGAAGCCGGCCCGGCGCGACGACGCCACGGCGCGGACGTCGACCACCAGCTCCACACCGGCGTCCTTCAGCTTGCCGATGACGACGGCTTGGGTTTCCTTCTCATAGCCGATGGTCGCGAGCTTCATGGCTTCTCCTCGGCGCAGCCCCGGCTATATGGGGAGCGTAAGCCGGGGAGCGCGATGAGTTCCAGTGTTGAAGAGCCGCAGCTGCGGATGATCCCGCTGCCGGCGCGCGGCGGCGCGGTGGCGGCGTTGGAGCTCGGGCCGACGGACCGGCCGGTCGACATCGTCTTTTCACACGCCAACGGCTTCAATGGCCGCACCTACCGCACAATTCTTGAGCCCTTGGCGGCGGACCTGCGCATCCTGGCCCTCGACCTGCGCGGCCACGGGGCGAGCACGCTGCCGGCGGTGATCGGAGGCCGCCAGGGTTGGCTGGAGTTCCGCGACGACCTCCTGGCTCTGCTGGCGGCGGCCTGCGAGGCGCCGGTGGTGCTGGCGGGCCATTCCATGGGCGGGACCTCCAGCCTGCTGGCCGCGGCGGCTGAGCCGGCCCGCGTCCGGGCTCTGGCTCTGTTCGATCCCGTGATCTTTCCGGTGGAGGCCCAGGGCGCGGGGACGGCGGAATCGCCGTTGGTGGCCGCCGCCGTTCGCCGCCGGGCGACCTTCCCGAGCCGCCAGGCCGTGTTCGAAGCCTACCTGGGCCGCGGCGCCTTCAGGAGCTGGAGCGAGGCGCAACTGCTTGACTACATCGAGGCCGGATTCCGCGAGACGCCGGACGGCGAGGTGACGCTGACCTGCACGCCGGACTGGGAGGCGTCCAACTTCCGCACCCACAACTACGATCCCTGGAAGGCCTTCGCGGAGAGCCACTGCCCGATCAGGGTCTTGCGCGCGGACGTGGCCTCGACCTTCCGGCTGGAAGGGCGCGAGGCCGAACTGGCGCGGCTCGGCGACCGGGTGCGGATCGAGACGGTCCCCGGCACGACCCACTTCCTGCCGATGGAGCGTCCGGAGCTGGTCCGCGCGACACTCCGCGCCTGCATGGTGCTCTAGAGGGTCAGGCCGGGCACGATGCGGGCGTTGGCTTCGGCCAGGGCCTCGCCGCTGAGGGTGATCATCTTGCGGGTCTCAAGATCGAAGGAGACCGCGATTGCCTCGGCGACGCCCCAGGCCTTGCCGCTCAGCGGGTCCAGCAGCCAGTGGGTCAGTTTGCGGAAGCGCGCGTCGCCGCCGGACGCGCCCGAACGCAGCTCCACCCGGTCGCCGGCCCTGGGCCAGTCCAGATGGATCAGCCGGTACTCCAGCGCCGCCCCGCCGGCCTGCTTGCCCGCTTCATCGCTGCCGGGGCGGCGGCCGTCGAAGAGATGCGGAATGCCGTCGGAGATCCGCGCCATCATCAGCTCGGTGCGCATACGTCCGAAGATGTCGCAATCGGCGGCGCTGACGGTCCCCAGCGCCGTGCGCGGCAGGGCTAGCTCATCGGCCCGCTTAAGGCTCGCGCGGCTGGTCACCGGCTCCAGGCCAATGCTGCGCGCCGCAGCCTCCGGCGGGATCTCGACGGCCAGGGCCTGAGCGCGCTCCAGCACCCGCGCCGGCCAGGGGAACGGCCGCCCGTCGCGGACGGTGGCGTGGGCGATCACGGTCTGGAAGCTGGCGGCCAGCTCGCCGTTGCGATGGCGGAGCAGGAGCAGTAGGCGCGCCTCGCTCTCGCCGATCTCCACGACCCCGCCGGACATCACCAGCGGCGCGCCGGGCCGGGCCTCGCGCAGGAAGCGGATGTGCTGGTCGCGCACGATCAGGGTCGCCCGCGCGTCCGCGGCGAAGGCGCCCGGCATCCCCAGCTCCGCCGCCAGACCCGCCAACCCCTCCATGGCCTTGGCCACGTAGAAGCCGACGTTCAGGTGGCCCATGGCGTCGCATTCCCACGTGGCGACGCTGCCCCGCCAGACCTCCACCGCTTCGCCCAACGATCCCCTCCCCGAATGCCTCGCCCAGCCTAGGGGCGCCCGAAGCCCCTGTAACCTCGCCCGTCTCGCCTCCGAATAGGGATTCGTGTCAGATAGGGCGGCTCGTCAGCGGGCTTTGGGCGAGGAACGTTCGCGAACATGGCCAATCCGCAGAAGGTCCTGGTCTACCGCCACGCGGCGGTGACGCGGATCACCCACTGGATCAATGTCCTGGCGCTGACCCTGCTGCTGATGAGCGGCCTGAACATCTTCGGCGCCCATCCGGCGCTTTACTGGGGCCAGAAATCGACCTTCGCGCGGCCTTGGGTCTCCATCGGCGCGGAGATGAAGGGCGCCGACATGGTGGGTGTCACCCAGATCGGCTCGGCCAGGTTCAACACCACCGGCGTCCTGGGCTACTCCGGCAAGCCGGGCTCCCGCGAGCCCGTGGCCTTCCCGTCCTGGGCGACGGTGCCCAGCGAACGCGACCTGGCCGACAGCCGCCACTGGCACTTCTTCTTCGCGTGGCTCTTCGTGCTGAACGGGCTGGTCTATTGGCTCGTCGGCCTGAGCCGGGGCCACATCGTCAAGGACCTGGCGCCCACCAAGGCCGACCTCAAGCCGAAGAACGTCTGGCATGAGATCGTCACCCACGCGCAACTGAAGTTCCCCAAGGGCGAGGACGCGCGCCACTACAACGTGCTGCAGAAGGGCGCCTATCTCGCGGTCATCGCGATCCTGCTGCCGCTGATGGTGCTGACCGGGCTTTGCATGTCGCCAGGGTTCGACGCCGGCGCGCCCTGGCTGGTGGACTTTTTTGGCGGGCGACAGTCGGCGCGGACCATCCACTTCCTGACCGCCTTCAGCATTGTGGGCTTCATCCTGCTGCACCTGTTCATGGTGGTGGCCTCGGGGACCTGGAACAACATCCGCTCGATGATCACCGGCCGCTACGCCATCGTGCGCGACAAGACCGGAGGCGCGGCATGAGCCTTTCCGCCAATCGCCGCGGCTGGCTGCGCGCCGGCCTGGCCTCGGCCGGGGCGCTTGTCTTGGGCGCTTGCGACAAGATCACCAACAGCCCCAAGGGGATCGCGGTCCTGCAGAGCGCCGAAGGCCTAACCCGACGCGCGCAACGCCTGCTGATCAACCGCAAGGCCCTGGCGCGGGAATTCGCCCCTGCCGACATCTCGCCGGATTTCCGGCCCAACGGCTCGATCGACCCGCAGGACGCCGACTATCTGGCGCTGAAGGCCAAGGCCTTCGCCGACTACCGCCTGGTGATCGACGGCCTGGTCGACAAGCCGCTTTCGCTCAGCCTCGCGGACCTGCGCGCGCTGCCGTCGCGCACCCAGATCACCCGCCACGACTGCGTGGAAGGCTGGTCGTCGATCGCCAAGTGGACGGGGACACGGCTGGGCCCGTTGCTCGACCAGGCGGGCCTCAAGAAGAACGCCCGCTATATCGTCTTCCACTGCGGCGACACGCTGGAAGAGACGCTGGACGGAACGGGCGTCTATTACGAGAGCATCGACCTGATCGACGCCTATCACCCGCAGACCATCCTGGCCTATGCTATGAACGACCGGCCGCTGCCGGTGGCGCATGGCGCGCCCCTGCGCCTGCGGGTCGAGCGCCAGCTCGGCTACAAGCAGGCTAAATACATCATGCGGCTCGAGGCGGTGGAGGACTACCGCCATCTGGGCCGCGGCGGCGGCGGCTTCTGGGAAGACCGCGGCTACGAGTGGTACGCGGGAATCTGAGCGCGTAGCGACTCACCCCGGCGAAGGCCGGGGTCAAGGCCGTCTAGTAGGGGTTCTGGGCCACCACGGCGGCTTCCTTCGCACAGGCCGCGGGGTCGGGCGCGGGGCCGGCCTTGCGGGCGGCGGCGACTTCCGAGCGGGCGACATCGAGGTCCCTGCGGAACTCGGTATTGCCGTGCAGCCCGGCGACCACGATCGAGGCATTCATCCGCCCGCCCTCGACGGCGCTCAGGTTGTGCACCCCGCAGACCAGGCGGCCTTCGCCAAAGGCCCGCGCGCGGCTGAGGATTTCGGTCGCCCGGTCCGGCGCGAGCTCGGCCAGGACCAGGCCCACGGTCCAGCCCCAGGTGTTGTGGCCGGAGGGGTAGTCCGGGCTCTTGGCCAGGGAGGGGCTCTGATCGATGCAGGTCTCCCCCTTGTCGATCAGGAACGGCCGCTGGCGCTTGTAGATGTCCTTCGGCCGGTCGGTGGCGCGGCTGACGTCGCGTCCGATCCGCAGGATCATCGCCGAGGTCTTCGGCGCATTGGCGGCGGTCAGCTCGACGCCCACCGCGCAGCTCAGGTCCTTCAGGATGGCGCCCTGGTTGACGTCGTTCTGGGCCAGCGACCAACGCGGGGAGTCCTTCAGCGCCCGGGTCGCCTTGTAGACCGCCCGGTCCGCCTCATAGCGCGGCGTCCCGACGACCGGCGCGGGCGGCAGGATCTTGTAGGTGTCCGGGCCGCTGTCGCCGAGATAGCCCTGGCCCGCCGGGGTCGCCATCGGCGCCGGGGCAGGGGCCGGATCGGCGCCCATGGTCAGCATCGCCGCGGCCGTCGCCGCCATCGCCAGTTTCCACGCCATCCCACTCTCCCAAGCTGCAGCATTCGGTGTTGCAGAGCCGCCGGCCGGATTCAACCGTCCCGGCAAACGATTTTCCACGCCACGCGACCTCGGAATTAAAAAACTTGACTCGCGGATTGATAAAATTAATCTGAAGGACATGAGCAATGCGAAAACCCAAGACTGGCAGGCGCTGAGCGAGCTGACCCGCGGCCGCCCCATCGTCGTCGAGCGGGTGCGCCTGATCGAACAGGGCGTGACCATTGAGGGCGCCTTCGAGCTGCCGCGGCTGGCGCAGCTATCGGCCGAGGACCAGGTCTTCGTCGCCGCCTTCGTGAGGAGCCACGGCTCGATCAAGGAGATGGAGCAGGTGTTCGGCGTCTCCTACCCGACCATCAAGGCGCGGTTGAACCGCATCGCCGGCAGCCTTGAGTTCGTCGAGACCGATCCCACGCCCGGCCGCGAAGAGGTGCTGGAGCGCCTCGCCCGCGGCGAGATCACCGCCGACCAGGCGATTTCCGAACTGGAGGGCCGCTGATGACCGACGCCCGCAATCTGACGCCGCCGCTGCTGACGCCCAGGGCGGTGCGCCACTTCGGCCTGGCAGCCCTGGAGGCGCGCGCGAGCCGTACGGGGCAAACCGTGCGCGCCGCGGCCCGGCCCATGGCCCAGGCCTCCGACCCGACCCCGGTTGAGGCGGCCCCTCGGCCGCGCCGCGTCGTGGTGCGGCTGTGGATCCCGAGCACGCCGATCTTCCTGCTGCTGGCGCCCTTCGCGCTGCTGCTGATTCCGCTGCTCTACCTTGCCCCGCCGCTGCGCCGCATCAATTGCGCCGCCGCGGTCTTCGTCCTCGGCGACGCCCTGCTCGCGCTCAGCGGCACAGTCGTCGACGTCGACACGCCCGAGGCGCTGGTGCGCATCCGGCTCTTCTAAGGAGACCTCCCATGAACGACGACCGCCGCGCGATCCTGCAGATGCTGGCCGATGGCAAGATCACCGCCGATGAGGCCGAACGCCTGATCTCGGCCATGGAGCGGGGCGGCCCGGCGCCGCGCCCGCTGGAGGGCCCGTCGGCCGGCCCCAACAAGGCCCCGCCGAAATACCTGCGGGTCTCCGTGGACGCCGACGTCCACGGCGACGCCACCAAGGTCAATATCCGGGTGCCCATGGCCCTTTTGCGGGCGGGCGTGCGCCTGACCAGCATCATCCCGCCGGAGGCGCGCGACCAAGTGAACGCCGAACTCGCCAAGAACGGCGTGCCCTTCGACATCGGCCAGTTGAAGCCGGAAAACCTCGACGAACTGATCAGCCACCTCGACGACCTCACGGTCGACGTGGACTCCAGCGACGCCAGGGTCCGGGTGTTCTGCGAATAGCGTCGAAACTCCTCCCCGACGCCGAAATGGCCGTCGCCGATCCCCCGGCGGCGGCCATTTCTTTTGAGCGTCAGGCCTTGCCGAACAGCTTGTTCCAGCGGCGCTTGGTGCGGGTCTTCCACGAACCGCGGTGCCAGGCGTCCGACGCGATCAGCGGGACGACCGTGGTGGCTTCGGCGAACACCATCTGCTCCCAGGTCACGTCCACCTTGCCCCAGGAACAGGCCTCCTTGAGCGTCGAGGACGAGCAGGCGCCGTCGCGCACGTCGGCGACCGTGATCTGCACGGCGTATTTGTGCATCTCCACGTCCTCGTGGCCGAGGATCTCGGCGCAGACCACGGTGTCCTGGGCGAAGTTCTTCGGCACCCCGCCGCCGACCATGAACAGGCCTGTGGCGCCCGCGGCGATCTTGATGTCGGTGAGTTCGCGGAAGTCGGCCACCGCGTCGATGGTCAGGTAGGGCTTGCCGGCCTTCATCCGCTCCACCTGGTGCTTCACCAGGCCAAAGCCGGCGGAGCTATCCACGAAGGCCGGGCAGAACACCGGCACGCCTTCTTCATAGGCCGTCTGGACGAGGCTGCCGGGTTTCTTGGCGTTGCCCGCCGCCAGCCACTTGCCCATCTCCCAGATGAATTCGCGGCTCGAATAGGGGCGCGGCTCCAGCATCTCGCACAGGGCGTAGATCGTCCCGTCGCAGTTCTGCAGCTCTTCCTCGTCGATGTAGGTGTCGTAGATGCGGTCGATGTAGAGGTCGCGCAGGTCGCGGTCGTCGACGTTCGATTGCGCCTGGTAGTGCTTGAAGCCCAGGGCCTCGAAGAAATCCATGTCTACGATGGAGGCGCCGGTGGCCACCACGACGTCGATCATCCCGTACTTCAGCATGTCCCGGTAGATGTGCATGCAGCCGCCGGCGCTGGTCGATCCGGCCAGCGTCAGCCAGGTCGAGCAGGCGGTGTCCTCAAGGCTCATCGACCAGATGTCGGCGGCGCGGGCGGTGTCGCGGCTCGTGAAGCTCATCTGGCGCATGGCGTCGATGACGGGCCGGGCGTCGTACTGGTCGATCGCCACATGCTCGACGGTGTTGGCCAGCAGCTCGGCCTTGCGGTTCGACTTCTGAACGTCAGCGTTCATCTTCGGAAGTTCCCTTCTGAGAGGTGATCGCCCGTCCATAGGAATAGCGCGACCGGGACGGAGCGACCGGCCGCGCCTATATCACGCGAGAATGTGACCCTGTTACCGCCGCCGGCGAGACTTGCCGGCGCGCCCCTTGGGACGCGAGAGCCGGACGACCTTGCGTTCTTCCTGCTGTTCGTCGCGCGGCAGCCGGATATTGCGGCCGGCCAGGCCGAACATCGAGGCCATGGGCGCATCGGTCACCACCGCGGTCTCGGCGTCGCCGAAACCGTTGAAGCGGGTGTTCATCGCCACGCCATAGGCGCCGAGCATGCCGATCTCGATGTAGTCGCCCTCGCGGACGTCCTCCGGCAGCCAGAACGGGCCCGGCATGTGGTCGAGGCTGTCGCAGGTCGGCCCATAGAAACGAAAGGGCTTCAGGGGGCCCTCCACCTCGCTGGCCGCGCCATCCTCGGCGCGGAACAGCTTCACCGGAAAGGGCCACTTGGTGTGCGCCGCGTCGAACAGGCTGCCGTAGCTGCCGTCGTTCAGATAGAGCGCGTCGCCCTTCTTCAGCTCGACCTTGGTGAGGATCGAGGAGGCTTCCGCCACCAGCGCCCGGCCGGGCTCGCACCACAATTCCGTGGTCTCGTGGACCATCATCTCGGCGAAGCCGCGGTCGATCGAGTCGAGATAGTCCGCCATGTCCGGCGGGACCATGCCCGGATAGACCGAGGGGAAGCCGCCGCCCACGTCGACCACGTCGGCGAAGACGCCGGCGCGGACCAGGGCGCGGGAGGCCTGGCTCATCGCCGCCTGGAAGGCGGTCGGGCGCATGCACTGGCTGCCCACGTGGAAGGAGACGCCCATCAGCTCCTGGGTGGCGCGCCGGGCGGCGAGCAGCAGGGCCGGCGCGTCATGCGCATCGACGCCGAACTTGCCGGACAGCGAATAGGCCGCGCCTTCCGCCTGCACCGCCAGCCGGACCATCAGGTTCAGGTCCTTGGCCCCGCCGGTGGCGTCGAGGATCTTGGCGAGCTCTTCGTGGGTGTCGAAGGCGAAGGTCCGCACGCCGTGGTCGAGGTAGGCCTCGGCGATCGCCTTGCGGCTCTTCACCGGATGCATGAAGGCCATGCGCGAGCCGGGGGCGTGCGCGGCCACCAGCGCGATCTCGGGGATCGAGGCCACATCGAAGGACGTCACACCGTTCGCGGCGAGGGTCTCAATGACCCACGGCGAAGGGTTCGCTTTCACAGCGTAGAAGACGTCGCCTTTGAACTTGTCCTGGAACCAGCGCGCCGCGGTCGCTACGGCATCCGGTCGCGCAAGGGCGACGGGACGTTCCGGAGAGCGATCACGGACCAGGTCCAGGGGCGTATGATACGTGTGCAATTCACGTAACCCCCAACGGATAGTTGAACCCAATCCGGCGTTAGCAGCGCTTTTCAGGACATCGGGTCCGCCGGAACGCGCCAAATAGGGTCATCGAACCCGGATGTAAAGCGTTCTGTCCACAGGCAGGACTAACGCAACGTTGACGCGCTGGACCGCATGGCGGCGGGCGTGCCATGAAGCCGGGGCGAGGGACCGGTGCTTTGGCCCCCCTGCGCGTGTCGATCGGGGAACCTCAAAGCCGCCCATGTCAGACGCCGTCCTGTCCATCCGGAAGGCTTCAAAGAGCTTCGGCGCGCGCCGCGCGCTGGACGCCGTGTCGCTGGACGTCCGCAAGGGTGAGATGATTGCGCTGATCGGCCCGTCGGGCTCCGGCAAATCCACCCTACTGCGCTCGATCTCCGGCCTCCAGACCATCGACGCCGGCGAGGGCGTCATCGAGGCCTTCGGCGGCCCGGTGCAGGAGAACGGCCGGATCAGCAGCGGGGTGCGCAAGACCCGCACCCGGATCGGCTTCATCTTCCAGCAGTTCAATCTGGTCGGCCGGCTTTCGCTGTTCACCAACGTCGCCCTGGGGTCGCTCGGGCGGATCGCCACCTGGCGCGGCCTCCTGGGCCTGTGGCCGGACGAGACCAAGACCGCGGCCATGACGGCGCTCGCCCGGGTCGGCGTCGCCGACTACGCGGCCCAGCGGGCCAATACGCTGTCCGGCGGCCAGCAGCAGCGCGGCGCCATCGCGCGCGCCCTGGTCCAGAAGGCCAAGATCGTGCTGGCCGACGAGCCGGTGGCGTCCCTCGACCCGGTTTCCGCGCGCAGGGTCATGGAATCGCTGCGCGACCTCAACAGGCAGGACGGGCTGACCGTCCTCGTCACCCTGCATCAGGTGGACTACGCCCTGCGCTACTGCGACCGGGTGGTGGCGCTGAAGGGCGGCAAGATCGTCTACGACGGCCCGGCCGACCGCCTCGAGACCAAGCAACTGATCGACATCTATGGTCCGGAATTCGAAGACGTCTTCTGGGAAGGAGCTCCGAAATGATCCGCCGCCGCCTGCTGGGCGCGTTGGGCCTCGCCGCCATTCTTTCCGCCGCGGCCCTGGGCTTCAGCGCCTGCTCGCCGAAGACGCAAGGGTCGGCCGACCAGCCGAAGGAGATCGTCTTCGGCATCCTGCCGGCCGAGAACCAGGCCTCGATGGGCCCGATCTGGCAGCCGCTGTTGGACGACATGTCCGCCCAGATCGGCGTCAGGGTGACCGCCCGCTACGTCAGCAACTACGCCTCGCTGATCGAGGCCATGCGCTTCAAGCAGGTGCAGGTGGGCTGGTTCTCGGCCCTGCCGGCCCTGGACGCCGTCCAGCGGTCGAACGGCGAGGTGCTGGGCCGGATCATCGACGCCGGCGGCGACGCGACCTACGCCTCGGTGATCATCGCCAAGAAGGGCAGCGGCATCACCCTCGACAAGGTGCTGGCCTGCGGGGCCAAATATTCCTTCGGCATGGCCGACGCGCAGTCCACCTCGGGCACGCTGGCGCCGATGGCCTATCTCTTCACGCCCAAGGGGATCGAGCCCACCAAGTGCTTCAAGACCGTGCGGTCTTCCAGTCACCAGGCCAACAGCGCCGCGGTCGCCAACGGTGTGCTCGACGTGGCCTCGAACAACACGGTCGGCATCCTGTTCTTCAAGCGTGAGAACCCCAAGCTGGCCGACGCCTTGGACATCCTGTGGACCTCGCCGCCCCTGCCGGAGAGCTCCATCGTGGCTCGCAAGGACCTCGACCCGGCGATCAAGGAGAAGATGCGTCAGTTCTTCCTGACCTATGGGACCGGGACCGGCCCCATCGCCGACAGGCAGCGCGAGGTGCTGAAGAAGATGGCCTACGGCGGCTTCCGCCCGGCCGACGACAGCTATCTGGACCCGATCCGCGAGATGCAGGCCTCCGAGGCGTTAGGCGAGGCGCGCCACACCGGCGACCCGGGCAAGATCGCCGCGGCCCAGGCGGCCTACGACAAGATCCATGCCGCTGCCGAGCAGAAGCGGGCCAAGGAGCCGAACGTCTGATGGCGATGGCTGCGCCCGCCGCCGCCGAGATCCCGGCGCCGCCGACCCGCTCGCTGACCCAGCGGGCGCCCGACATGCTGGTCTGGGGCCTGGTGGCGGTGCTGCTGATCTTCGCGGTCAAGCCGGTGGAGATGAGCCATGTCACCAAGCTTTTCACCAACTCGCAGAACATGCGGGAGTTCGGCGGCGAGCTGCTGCATCCGAACTTCGACCAGATCCGGCTCTACATCGGCCAGATGTGGCTCACCATCCAGATCGCCATGTGGGGCACGGCCCTGGCGGTCGTGATCGCGGTGCCCTTCGGCCTGGCGTGCGCGCGCAACATTTCGCCGGTCTGGCTGCAGCAGCCGCTGCGGGTGCTGATGAACCTGCTGCGCGCCATCCCCGACCTGGTGATCGGCACCCTGTTCATCGTGGCCGTGGGCCTGGGGCCGTTCGCCGGCGTCATGGCCATCGCCATCAACACCGGCGGCGTGCTCGCCAAGCTGTTCTCCGAGGCCGTGGAGTCGATCGACAAGGCGCCCGTCGAGGGCGTGCGCGCCACCGGCGCCACGCGGCTGCACGAGATCATCTGGGGCGTCATCCCGCAGGTCGCGCCGCACTGGACGTCCTATGCGCTCTACCGTTTCGAATCCAATTCGCGGTCAGCGACGGTCCTGGGCCTGATCGGCGCCGGCGGCATCGGGCAGCTGCTGTTCGAGACGCTCAACGCCTTCGACTACCACCACCTGTCGGCGATCATCATCGTGATCATCGTGGCCGTGACGCTGATCGACCTGCTGTCCCAGTTGATGCGTTCGCGCCTGCTTTAGGCCAAAAAAACGCCGCCGCGGGGTCGCGGCGGCGTCGAGGTTCGCGGGGATACTCGCGAGTGCGCCGGGGCGCGTGGGGCACGGTCCGGCCATCTCGCAAGTGGATGTAGCGGCTCTGCATGACGGCGATCCGACGGCGTCATGACGCTCGTGTGACAGTCGCGCCCGGATGTCGCCCGGTGTCACCAAACTGTCGTCGGCGGGCGATAAGCACCGAGGCGAGAGCGGCATGGATGGGGCGCTCTTTTCAGGAGAAAACCATGTTGAAGATTCTAGGGGTGGCGTTGGGCGCGGCCCTGATCGCTGGCGCGGCCACGATGGCAAGCGCCGCTGGCACGATTTCGGGCGCGGGCGCGACGTTCCCGGCGCCGGTCTACGCCAAGTGGGCCGAAGAATATAAGGCCCAGACCGGGACCAGCCTGAACTATCAGGCGATCGGCTCGGGCGGCGGAATCAAGCAGATCACCGCCTCGACCGTCGACTTCGGCGCCAGCGACAAGCCGCTGAAGCCGGACGATCTGTCCGCCGGCGGCCTGTCCATGTTCCCGACCGTGATCGGCGGCGTGGTGCCGGTGATGAACCTGCCGGGGATCAAGCCCGGCCAGCTGAAGATGACCGGCGCCAACCTGGCCGACATCTATCGCGGCGCGATCAAGAAGTGGAACGACCCGCTGCTGACCGTGAACAATCCGGGCGTGGCGCTGCCGAACCTGCCTATCACCGTCGTCCATCGCGCCGACGGCTCGGGCACCACTTTCCTGTTCACCAGCTACCTCAGCATGAAGGCGCCGCACTGGGCGACCGACGTCGGCGCCAATGACTCCGTGCAGTGGCCGGTGGGCGTCGGCGGCAAGGGCAATGACGGCGTCGCCGCCCAGGTCAAACAGACCCCCGGCGCGATCGGCTATGTCGAATATGCCTACGCCAAGCAGAACACGATGACCTACGCCCTGATGCAGAACAAGGACGGCAAGTTCGTCACGCCGGACGCCAAGAACTTCGCCGCCGCAGCCGCCAATGCGAAATGGGCCTCGGCGCCGGGCTTCTACCTGCTGCTGCTCGACCAGCCGGGCGCCGAAGCCTGGCCAATCACCGGGGCGACGTTCATCCTGGTGCACACCAAGCAGACCGACGCGGCCAAGGGCAAAGAGGTCCTGAGCTTCTTCGACTGGTGCTACAAGAACGGCGACGCCGCCGCTGGTCAGCTCGACTACGTGGCCCTGCCCGGGCCGGTGAAGGAGCTGATCCGCAAGTCCTGGAGCAAAGTCGTCGGCCCCGACGGCAAGCCCGTCTACCACTAGGCGCTTCGCAACAATTCCCCGTCGCCGGTTGACGGCGGCGGGGCTTTGCGGTCCTCCCTGAAGCGTAAGCCATGACCGACGCAATCCTCCCCGACGCCGGCCGATCCACCCGCCGCTCCGCGCCCCGTGGCGCGCTGATCGGCAAGGTGTTCGAAGGCCTGTGCTTTGCCGCGGCGACGACCTTGCTGGCGACGCTGGGCGGACTGCTGGTGGCGTTGTTCATCGGGGGCTGGCCGGCGATCTCCAAGTTCGGCCTGGGCTTCCTGGTCAGTGCGACCTGGAACCCGGTGACCGACGTCTATGGCGCCGCAGGGCCGATCGTCGGCACCCTGGTGACCGCGGCCGGCGCCCTGGCGCTCGCCCTGCCGGTCGCCGGCGGGGTCGCCTTCTTCCTCACCGAGCTTTGCCCCGCGCCGCTGCGCCGCCCGATCGGCACCGCCGTGGAGCTGCTCGCCGGCATCCCCTCGATCGTCTACGGCATGTGGGGCCTGTTCGTCTTCGCCCCACTGTTCGCCAAATACATCCAGCTGCCGCTGATGACGGCGGCCAAACCGGGCTCGCTGCTGGACACGCTGACCACCGGCATCCCGAACGGGTCGGGCATCCTGCCGGCGGCGATCATCCTGGCGATCATGATCCTGCCGTTCATGGCCGCGACCCTGCGCGAACTGCTGCTTTCGGTGCCGGTCGGCGTGCGCGAGAGCGCCTACGGCCTGGGCGCGACCACCGCGGAAGTCGTGATGTCGGTGACGCTGCCCTATGTGCGCACCGGCGCTATCGGGGCGGTGATGCTGGGGCTCGGCCGCGCGCTCGGCGAGACCATGGCGGTGACCTTCATCATCGGCAATTCACACAGCTTCCCCAAATCGCTGTTCGATAGCGGGTCGACCATCGCGTCCACCATCGCCAACGAATTCACCGAGGCCACCAGCCCGATCCACACCGCGGCCCTGATCGCGCTCGGCCTGGTGCTGTTCCTGATCACCTTCGTGGTCCTGGGCCTCGCCCGCCTGATGCTGCGCGCGCAGGAGGGCCGCTCATGAGCGCCGGCAAGCTTGTCCGTCGCCGGGTCGGCGACGTCGCCTTCAAGATTTTCTGCGTCGGTGTCACCGCCCTGGCGCTCGTCGCGCTGGCGGCGATCCTGTGGTCGCTGCTGACCCAGGGGATCGGTGGGCTGAACCTGGACGTCTTCACCAAGTCGACGCCGGCGCCGGGATCGGTCGGCGGCCTCGCCAACGCCATCGTGGGCTCGATCATGATGTGCGTGCTGGCCATGGTGCTGGCCCTGGTGGTGGGCGTCCTGGCCGGGACCTGGCTCGCCGAGTATGGCGGGCGCACGCCCTATGGCGCGGTGGTGCGGTTCCTGAACGATGTGCTGTTGTCGGCGCCATCGATCCTGGTGGGCCTGTTCGTCTACGAGATCCTGGTGGCGCCGGTTCACGGCTTCTCCGGCTTCGCCGGCTCCGTCGCCCTGGCGCTGCTGGCCGTGCCGGTGATCACGCGGACCACGGAGGATGTACTCCTCCTGCAGCCGACCACCCTGCGCGAGGCCGGCGTCGGCCTGGGCGCGCCGCTTTCCTATGTGGTCCGCCAGGTGCTCTGGCGCTCGGCCCGCGCGGGCCTGGTCACCGGCGCGCTCCTGGCCTTCGCCCGGATCAGCGGCGAGACCGCGCCCCTGCTGTTCACGGCGTTGAACAACCAGTTCTTCTCCGTCGACCTTCGACACCCCACGGCGAACCTGCCGGTGGTGATCTTCAACTTCGCGCTCAGCGCCTACGACGACTGGCGCCGCCTGGCGTGGGCCGGCGCGCTGCTGATCGCGGCGACCGTGCTGACGGTGACCATCGTGGCGCGTATCGTGGCCCAGGAGCAGCGACGCTCATGAATACCGTGAACCAAGTGGACGAGTTCGAAACCTCGATCGCCGATGTCGATCGCGCCGACGTGAAGGTCGATGTGAAGAACCTCGACTTCTTCTACGGCAAGACCAAGTCGCTGAAGGGGGTCTCGATCCCCTTCTCGCGCAACAAGGTCACCGCGTTGATCGGCCCCTCGGGCTGCGGCAAGTCCACCCTGTTGCGGACGCTGAACCGGATGTACGCGCTCTATCCCGGCCAACGCGCCGAGGGCGAGATCATGCTGGATGGTGAGAACATCCTGGGCCCCCGCACCGATCTGGCGCGGCTGCGCGCCCGGGTCGGCATGGTGTTCCAGAAGCCGACGCCCTTCCCGATGAGCGTCTATGACAATGTGGCCTTCGGGGTGCGTCTCTACGAAAACCTCTCCAAGGCCGACATGGATGTCCGTGTCGAGGAGGCCCTGACCCGCGCGGCCCTGTGGGGCGAGGTGAAGGACAATCTGAAGGGCTCGGGCCTCGGCCTTTCCGGCGGCCAGCAACAGCGGCTGTGCGTCGCGCGGGGTGTGGCTGTGCGTCCCGAGGTCCTGTTGCTCGACGAGCCCACCTCGGCGCTCGACACGATCTCCAGCGCCAAGCTGGAGGAGACCGTGACCCAGCTGAAGGCCGACCACACCATCATCATCGTCACCCACAACCTGGGCCAGGCGGCGCGGGTCAGCGACTACACCGGGTTCATGTACCTGGGCGAACTCGTGGAATTCGGGCCCACCGACGAGGTCTTCACCCGCCCCGCAACCAAGCGCACCTCCGACTACATCACCGGCCGCTTCGGCTAGGCCTGGAACGTCACCAGCGGTAGCGCAGGCCGATCAGGAACGACCTGGGCGGCGCGGGCGTCTCGCTGACCGGGCTGGCGTTGTCCGGCAACGGCGAGGGGTGGACGTCGGCTAGGGAGTCGGACTCGAAATAGGTTCCGAAGGTCGCGTACTTGCGGTCGAACAGGTTGTCGACGCGGCCGTAGAGCTCCAGACCCCGGCCGACCGTCCACGACGCGTGCGCGCCGGCCACCCAGTAGCTGGGCAGCTGCGTGTCCTGATTGGCCTCGTCGCCCACCAGCCGCTGCCGGCTGACGCCCAAGAGGTCCGCGCCCACCGAGATGGAGGGTGTGACCCTGTAGTCGCCGCCGGCCTTGAAGCGCCATGGCGGGATGCCGCCGATCTTGTCGCCCGGGGTCACCGCGACATTGCCGTTGGCGTCGGCGAAGGGGCTGTTGGGCGAGGGCAGGACACCTGCGAACCGGTAGGTCGCCTCGACCTGGCTCGCCGAGGCGTAGGCCGTCCAGCGGTCGGACCTGAAGTTGACCTCGGCCTCGAAGCCCTCGCGCCGGGTGCGCGGCACATTGGCGTAGGAGCCGCGGCCCTGCAGGGCGCTGGCCACGGCGACGATGTCGTTGTCGTTGTCGCTGCGATAGCCGCCGACGCGCCAGTCCAGATGGCCGTCCAGCACTGCGGCCGCGCCGCGCACGCCGGCCTGCCAGGTCTTGGACACCACCTGGCTCAGCGGCGGATCGGAGACCAGGGCGTTTTCCAGCAGGCAGGGCTTCAACGGGTTGCTGCAGGACAGCTCCAGCGGGGTCGGCGCACGATTGGTCTCGGCGTAGCCGCCGTAGACCGTCACCCAGGACGTCACCTTCCAGGCCAGGCCCGCGGCCGGGTCGAAACGGTCGAAGTTGTGCTTGCCGTTCAGGTCCGGGCTCACGCCTGTACGATCGGAGGTGAAGATGCGCTGGCCGTTCCAGCGGCCACTCAGGGTCAGGAACAGGCTTTCGGTGACGTCGAAGGTGTCGGTGGCGTAGAGGCCGCGGTTCTCGGTGGTCGCATGCAGGTCAATCGGGCTGTAGGCGATGGCCCCGGCCGTATGGATGATCTGCCACGCGCCCACCACCTCGCCCGGCGTGGTGCGCACGGAGAGGTCCGGGAAGATCAGGCCCAGCGTCGAATTGGCGCCAAAGCGGATGGCGCTCTCGTCGAGGCTGAGGCCCGCCGTGAACAGGTTCGTGTGGCCGAACAGCGGGCCATTGCGGACCGCCTGGAACGAGACGCCCGTCGTCACGCTGCGGGTGTGGGTGCGGTCGACGGTGCCATAGGCGACGCCGCTGCAGAGCTTGGTCTGGCCGGCCGCCAGCGGCGGGCAGCCGATCGGCAGTCCGTCCTCGCCCAGCACCTGGAAGGCGGCCGCCGGCGGCTGAAGGTCCGCCGGGAACCCGTCGTTCTGGACGCACAGCGTGTCGAACAACGGATTGGCGGCGCGGCTGCTGCAACCCTCGAAGTTGCCGTTGTTGCCGTCCGCGTGGCTCTGCGAGAAGGCGCGGCCATAGAGGCTGCCCTCCAGGGTCCAGGCGTCGGAGGCCATGAACGATCCGTTCAACGCCAGGAGGCCGGTGCGGTCGCGGGTGGCTTGCGGGAAGGTGAAGACCGAGGTGCGGTCGGCGGCCAGCATGTCCACCGGGGTCGGCCCCACGACGCCCAGGCTGGTCTCCCCGAGATTGGCGACCAGATGGACCTCGCCGCGCCCTTGGCTCCAGCCGAGGTCGGCGTAGGCCCGCGCCAGGTTGGACGGCGAATGCTGCCGCCAGCCGTCCTCGTGGCCGCCGTCCAGGGCTACATAGGCCGACCACGGCCCCCTGGCCGCGCCGTATTCCGCAGAGCCGAACACCCGGCCGAACGAGCCGCCCTCGACGCTGGCCTCGCCGCCGGGCGAATTCTTGCCGGTCTTCATGCCCAGGCTGATCGCGCCGCCCAGGGCGTTCAGTCCGAAGGCCGGATCGCCGGTCACCAGGTCGATGCGGTTGATGGCGGCTTCGGGGATCAGGTCCCAGTTGACGGTGTCGCCAAAGGCTTCGTTCAGCCGCACGCTGCCCATGTAGACCGCCAGGCCTTCCGGGGCGCCCTGCAGCGGCGAGGCGGCGAAGCCGCGGTAGTTCAGGCCGCGGGCGAAGCCGTTGCCCTGGCTGTCGGACAGGCTGAGGCCGGGCGTGCGCTGCTCCAGCACGTCGGTGATCGCCAACGAGCCCTGGCGCTGCAGATCGGCGGCGCCCAGGCTTTCGCTTGAGCCGGGCAGCTTGTCGGCGTCCACGCCCGTGCCGGCCACCGCCGTCGGTGCGACCACGATCAGCGGGCTGACAGAGGTCGGGTCCTCGGCGGCGTAGGCCAGGACGGGCGCGCAGCAAAAGGCTGCCGCGAACACGGTCGAGGCGACACGATGCATGGGAACTCTAAGCGGCCTCGGGTCTACGGCGCCGCACCCTAGCCAGCCGGCGCAGCCGACGCCAGAAGCGGGTCTTCTCCGGCTCCGGATAGGGCTGCAGGTTGCGCACGAAATCCTCGGCGCAGGCCCGCCAGGAGAACTTCTCGGCGAACGCCCGGACCTGCTTGCGGTCGCAGGCCAGCGCCTCCAGGCAGGCCTCGCGCAGGCCCTCGGTGGCGCTGGCGGCCAGCTTGCCGGCGCCGGAGTTGGGGATGATGTCGATGGGCCCGGGCGCCGGATAGGCCGCCACCGGGGTGCCCGAGGCCATGGCCTCCAGGATCACCAGGCCGAACGTGTCGGTGAGCGAAGGGAACACGAAGACGTCGGCGCTGTTGAAGGCCGCCGCCAGGTCGGCGCCGGATTTGGAGCCGGTGAACACCACGTTCGGGTGCTTGGCCTTCAGCTCGTCGAGCTGCGGTCCCGGCCCGACCACCACCTTGGTCCCCGGCAGGTCGATGCCGAGGAAGGCCTCGATGTTCTTCTCCACCGCCACGCGGCCGACGTAGAGGAAGATCGGCTTGGCCAGATGGGCGAAGACGTCCGGATCGCCCGGCCCGCGGGGATGGAAGGCCTCGGTGTCGACGCCGCGCGACCAGGAAGAAATGTTGCGGAAGCCGTGGCCGGCCAGCTCGTCGCGCATGGTGGGCGTGGCCACCATCAGCCGCCCGGACGGCTTGTGGAACCACTTCATGTAGGCGTAGCCGGCGGCGAGCGGCAAAGGCAGCCGCGCCGAGACATATTCCGGGAAGCGGGTGTGGTAGCTGGTGGTGAAGGGCAGCTTCCACTCCACGC
This sequence comes from Phenylobacterium sp., assembly GCF_036264965.1. Classification (GTDB taxonomy): domain Bacteria; phylum Pseudomonadota; class Alphaproteobacteria; order Caulobacterales; family Caulobacteraceae; genus Phenylobacterium. The sequence goes on along the minus strand of NZ_DATAPY010000108.1, from coordinate 8,426 downwards.
AGATCCGCCGCGCGGCCAGGCCGATGGGGCCTTCGGTGGCGATGTGGATGGCTTCCGGCTCGAAGGCCTTGAAGCGCTCCTGCACCGGCTCATAGACCCCGATCGCCACCTTGATCTCGGCGTAGGTCGGCAAGGGGAAGGTCTTGAACTGGTCGGGGCTGATCACCTCGACGGAGTGGCCCATGGCCCTCAGCTCGGCGACCACGCGGGTCAGGGTGCGGACCACGCCGTTGACCTGCGGCTCCCAGGCGTCGGTGGCCAGCAGGATGCGCATCGGCCGGCCGGCGTCGTGCGTCGCCTTGATCGCCTCGCGGATGCGCGGCAGCGAGCGGGGCGGCTTCGGCTTGGGCTCCGGCGGGGCCACCGCCTGGCTCTGCATCCAGGCCCAGAAGGCGCCCAGCAGCGCCTCCTTTGTGGGGAAGTAGCGGTAGACCGTGCGCTCGCCGACCTTGGCGTCCTTGGCGATCTCCGCGAAGGAGAGGTCCTCCAGCGGCCCCTGCTCCAGCTGATGGCCCACGGCGCGCAGGATGTGCTCGCGGGTTTCCTCCCGCTGACGGTCGCGCAGGTTGGCAGACGGCGTCGGGGTCTTCATGGCAGCCGAACTGTCACGGGTTGCGGCGTTCTGTCAATCGCGCGCTGGCAGTATGACTGTCACGAAACGCAATGTCAGGCGGCCAGCGGCGCGGCCAACACCAGCGGCTCCGACGCGGCGATCAGGCTGGCGCGCACCTTCGGCCATTCCAGGATTTCCAGCCGCCCGTCGGGGTGCTCCACCAGGGCGGTGCAGCTCTCCACCCAGTCGCCGTCGTTGATATAGGCAACCCCATCGATCATCCGGCTCTCGGCCTTGTGGATGTGGCCACAGATCACGCCGTCGACGCCGCGCCGGCGCGCCTCGTCGGCCACCGCCTGCTCGAAGTTCTCGATGAACTGCAAGGCCTTCTTCACCCGCGTCTTGGCGAAGGCCGAGAAGCTCCAATAACCGAAGCCGAAGCGGCGCCGCACGCGGTTGATCAGGGTGTTGGAGGCCAGCAGCGCGCGGTAGGCCCAGTCGCCCAGCAGGGCCAGCCATTTGGCGTGCTGCACCACGGAGTCGAAGTCGTCGCCGTGGGTGACCAGGAAGCGGCGGCCATCGGCGGTCTCGTGCACCGCGTCTCGGGCCACCACCACGCCGCCGAAGTGCACGCCGCAGAAGTCGCGGACCACCTCGTCGTGGTTGCCGGGCACATAGATCACCGCCACGCCCTTGCGGGCCAGGCGCAGGATCTTCTGCACCACGTCGTTATGCGACTGCGGCCAGTACCAGCCGGAGCGGAGCTTCCAGCCGTCCACGATGTCGCCTACCAGGTAGAGCGTGTCGCATTCCATGTGGCGGATGAAATCGAGGAGCAGGTCCGCCTGGCACCCGCGGGTGCCCAGGTGGACGTCGGAAATGAACACGCTGCGATAGCGGCGGACTGCTGCTTCGGTCACGTTTCGCCCCGTGTCGCCCATATTCCAAGCAGCCGTGCCCTGATTCCGTGTCGGTTTTGCGAAGGTCGCCTAACGGTCTGGCCGCGGCCAAGTATGTCCTGCTAGGGGTTCGGTTTGAGCAGACCCTCCCCAGGTCGCCGTTGAATTGGTCCAGATGGACGCCAGAACCTATCCGACGAAGGCGACGCCCAAGTCGCTGCGAACCCGCGCGCGCATCCTCGACGCGGCGATGCGGCTGTTCGCCCAGATCGGCTATCACGCCGCCACCAACGGCCTGATCGCCGACGCCGCCAAGCTCACCCGCGGCGCCATGCTCTATCACTTCGCCACCCGCGAGGAGCTGGTGGAGGCGGCGATCACCCATATCGAGGTCGCCCGTGCGCGCCTGTTCGAAGAGGCGGCGCGCGCATCCGCCGCACCCGGCCAGGACGCCTCGGAAGCAGCCATCGACGCCTATTGGACGCTGCTGCAGGAGCCGCCGTTCGTGGCCTTCGCCGAGCTGGAGTCGGCGGCGCGCACCGAACCCATGCTGCGCGCGCGCCTGGCCGCCGCCCAGGCCGCCTTCGACCGCGCCCAGGTGGGCGGTTTCGGGGCGCTGGCGCAGGCCGGCGAGGACCCTCGCTTCCAGACCAGCCGCGACCTCGGCCGCTTCCTGCTGGAGGGCATCGCGCGCGGCGCCATGACCTACGACCAGGCTGCGCGCCGCGAGCGCCTGCTGGCGGTGGTCAAGCGCGCCGTGCGCATGCTCAACCGCAAGGGCGACGTCCACGATCTGTGGGAGTAGCGCAGATCATCCCTCCCGTGCCGGGGAGGGATGAGGGCAACGAAAAAGGCCCGGCGCTTCTACCGGGCCTTCCTCAATCTGGCTCCGACGATCGGGCCTACTTGCCGCCCGATGTCGGGGTGGCGCCGGCCGGGGCCGCCGCCGGAGCCGGCGTCTTGCCGTCGGCCGCGGCTTCGCGGCGGCGGTGTTGGCCGTTCATCATCTTCTGGAAGGCGGCCAGTTCATCGCTGTCGATGAAGCCGTCATGGTTCTTGTCCAGCACGTCCCAGTACTTGGCGATCTGATCGCCGATCTGGCCCTTCAGCTCGGCCTTCGAGATCTTGCCGTCGACGTTGGCGTCCAGCATGCCCATCAGGCGATCTTTGTTCAGGTCCTCGTCGTAGTTGACCATATGCTTGGAGGTCTCATCCACCCAGCGATAACGCAGCGCCGTGTAGAACATCTCTTCCCAGGACTGGTCGCCCCAGACCACCTGCTTGCTCGGATCGGGGTTGTGCGGATTGCGCTTGGAGTTGTCGTAGATGAAGTGGGCAATCAGCTTCGAGCCCGCCGGCACCGGGATCGGCTGGGCGAAGGTGTAGTCCCGCTGCCAGCTGAAGTCGTAGCGCGGCAGGGAGAGCAGCAGCTTTTCCTTGCCGTCCGGATAGCGGATCCACAGGTCCGACATGGCGCCGCGATAGTGCGCGTGCGGGAAGGCCGCATAGAGCAGGGCGTCGTGCGGGAAGGAGATGTAGCCGGTCTCCTGATGGTGGGCGTCGTTCGGCGGGATGACGATCGCGTTGTTCACGATGACCGAGTTGTGCATCACCAGGTCGGGCTTCTCGTTGTCCTTGTAGTAGTAGAGCGCGATCTTGGTGTGATCGGTCACTTCCTTGCCAAACGGCGTGTAGTGGGTCTGGAAGCCGATGGCGCCGCCCGGCGGGATGTAGGTCCCGACGTTCTTCGGCGCGACCTCGCTCTCCGCGCCGACCGCGTAGCCGCCGACCGAGACGCCCCACTTGTTCTCGAACGCCTGTTCGCCGGGCTTGGGAGCCTCGGTCATGTAGCCGGTGAGCACGTGGTGCACGCCCTGACGGCTTTCGACCTTCACGGTGGAGGCCTTCAGCCACTTGCCTTCCTTTTCCGGATTGGCGACCCAGGGGTGCTGGTAGTCGACCACGCCGGAGGCGGGGATGGTGTAGGCCGGCACGTCGAGAATGGCGTCCGGCTTGCCCAGCGGCCATTCGGCGGCCACCAGGTGTTTGGCGCCCAGCGGGTCCTTGCCTTCGCCGCGCGGCGCGCCTTCCTCGACCCAGTGGACGATCGTCTTGATCTCGGCGGGCGACAGGTTCTTGTCGTCGGAGAACTTACCCACGTGCGGGTCGGCGTTGTAGGGCGGCATCCGGTCGGTGCGCAGCACCTCGCGGATCATCGGCGAGAAGCCTTTGACCATCTCGTAGTTCTTCATGGCGAAGGGGGCGATGCCGCCTTCCTCATGGCAGGCCACGCACTTGGCTTCCAGGATCGGGGCTACGTCCTTGACGTAGGTGAGCTGCGCCTTCTTCTCGCGCGCCGGGAAGTCGACCAGGCAGCCCTTGGAGGCCTGGGTCGCCGCCGGGACCGGCTTGCCAGCCAGGAGTGCGGCCACGGCGTCGTCGGCGAACGGCTTCGCCGCGGCCTTCTGGATCCCGTAGTCGGCGGCGTCGTTGACCGGGCCGTGGTACATCACCTGCCAGGTCTTCGGGTTGACCACGAAGACTTCCATGGTCCGGGTGACGCCCAGCGCCTCGCCGATGATCTGGTTGGAGTCCATCAGGATCGGGATGTCGATGCCGTATTCCTTGGCCTCGGCGGCGATGGCCTCGCGGCTGTCCTGCAGGTTCGAGTCGACCAGCATCATCTCGACGCCCTGGGCGGCGTACTTGTCGCGCAGCGCCTTCAGCGCCGGGGTCATGGCGCGCGCGATCGGGCAGCCGACGCCGGTCGAGACCAGCACGATCGCCTTGTCGTCAGCCATCCGATAGAGTTCGTGGGCCTCCATCTTCTGGGCGTCGACCAGCATGAAATTGTCGACCCGCGCCGGGGTCGTGCTCATGGCCGTCGTCTCGGCAGCCGAGGCGTTCTGGCCGGACTGCTGGGCGTTGGTCGCCGGGCCCGATGAGAAGCCATAGACCAGGAAGGCGCTCGCCGCCGCTCCCAATACGCCAAGTCGCGCAGACATCATCACGTCGTTCCTCTCCGAATGGGCTTTTTGACTCTCGCGGCGATACCTACGCGCAGAGGCCTATCGAGCCCTTAACTTAACACCGATCAGACAGCAAAATCCACAGGGGGATGGTGTCAAGTTTGTCATGTTCCGCGACCCGCGTTCGGGTCCGGCGTGACCTCAGACCTTGGCGGGCGGGCTCGACGCGGGCCATGGTGCGCCCCGCAAGTCGGGGAGAGCTTCATGAGTTTCGTCACGCGCACCAAGCCGGTCGACACCGGCATGGGGTCCGCTGCCAGCCAGCTGAAGCGCACCCTGGGCTGGCCGCACCTGACGGCCCTGGGGGTCGGCGCGATCATCGGCACCGGCATCTACACCCTGACCGGCGTGGCGGCGGGCCTCGCGGGTCCGGCGGTGATCCTGTCGTTCGGCGTGGCCGGCCTGGTCTGCGCCTGCGCGGCGCTCTGCTACGCCGAGATGGCGTCCATGAGCCCCCAGGCCGGCAGCGCCTACGCCTACAGCTACATGACCCTGGGCGAGCTGATCGCCTGGGCGATCGGCTGGAGCCTGATCCTCGAATACACCCTGGTCTGCAGCGCGGTGTCGGTCGGCTGGGCCGGATATGCGGGGGGCCTGCTGCACGGGGCGCACATCCCGATCCCCGACAGCCTGCTGGCGGGACCTGAGGCGGGCGGCTTCGTGAACCTTCCGGCCGTGTTCATCGCCCTGGTGGTGACCGGCATCCTGCTGATCGGCACGCGGGAGAGCGCGACGCTCAACTTCGTCCTGGTGTGCATCAAGCTGGTGGCGCTGGCCGCTTTCGTGGCGCTCACCCTGCCGAGCTTCGACGCCAGCCATTTCCACCCCTTCGCGCCGTTCGGCTTCGGGGCCCACGAGATGGGCGGCAAGAAGTACGGGGTGATGGGCGCCGCGGCGATCATCTTCTTCGCCTTCTACGGCTTCGACGCGATCTCGACCGCAGCCGAGGAAGCCAAGAACCCCAAGCGCGACCTGACCATCGCCATCGTGGGATCGATGCTGCTCTGCACCCTGATCTACATGGTGGTGGCGGCCTGCGCGCTCGGCGCCTCGCCCTTCGACGTGTTCTCCAAGAGCGGCGAGCCCCTGGCCTTTGTGCTGCGGCAGCTCAACCATCCGCTGGCCGCCTCGCTGATCGCCGGCGCGGCGGTCGTGGCCCTGCCGACGGTGATCATGGTCTTCATGTTCGGCCAGAGCCGGGTGTTCTTCGCCATGGCCCGCGACGGCCTGCTGCCCATCGGCCTGGCCAAGGTCAGCCGCCGCGGCGTGCCGTCCACCGTCACCATGATGACAGGCCTGATCGCCGCAACCGTCGCCGGCTTCATGCCGCTGTCGGAGATCGCGTCGCTGGCCAATGCCGGCACGCTGGCGGCGTTCATCGCCACGGCGATGGCGGTGATGGTCCTGCGCCGCCGCTCGCCGCAGATCGTCCGCCCGTTTGCGACGCCCTTCGTCTGGCTGATCGGCCCGGCGGCGGTGCTGGGGTGCCTCTACCTGTTCACCAGCCTGTCGGCGAAAACGATCACCTTCTTCTTCGTCTGGAACGCCATCGGGGTCCTGGCCTACCTGGCCTACGGCCGCGCCAACAGCCGGCTGCGGGCGATAGACGCGGCGATCCAGCCCTGAATCTCGCTGGCCTGAATCTCACGGGCCCGAATCTCACGGGGGTGTGCAAAACCGCCGCTTTGCGTCATCGGCGGTTGCAGTCTATCCCCGGTCGGGTGGTGGTTTGACGCGGCTTGGGGAGTGAGACGGCGGTGAATGCGGGCCCAGGTCCAGGCGGCGGAAGACCGGGAGGCCCGGGGCGTCCCGGCGCGGGCGGCTTGGCGGGCCGCAAAGGCCCCGACCTGACCGCCGGCCCGATCGGCAAGACGCTGATCGCGTTCGCGTTGCCGGTGCTGGGCTCAAACATCCTGCAGTCCATGAACATGACGGCCAACATGTTCTGGGTCAGCCGCGTCCTGGGCGAGACCGGCGTGACGGCGACCAATAACGCCAGCCAGGTCTTCTTCATGATGCAGGGCGCCGCGTTCGGCGTGACCATGGCCGCCAACATCCTGATCGGCCAGGCGATCGGGGCGAAGAACGAAGCCTTGGCCCGCAAGGTGATCGGAACCGCCACAACCTTCTTCGTGGCGTTGTCCCTGGCGATCGGCGTGCTGGGCGGCATCCTGACGCCGCATATCCTCGCCGCCATGGGCACGCCGCCGGCGGCGCGGATCGACGCCATCGCCTACCTGCGGGTGATCTTCGCGGCCATGCCGTTCGTGTTCTTCTTCAACTACCTGATGATGGCGCAGCGCGGGACGGGCGACAGCCGCACGCCCTTCTATTTCGCGCTGCTGCAGGTCGGGTTGGACATCGTGTTCAATCCCCTGCTGCTCATGGGGCTTGGGCCGTTTCCCAAGATGGGGATCGCCGGGTCCGCGGCGTCGACCTTGATCTCCCAGGGCATCACCCTCGCGCTGATGATGATCCACCTCTATCGCCAGCGCTCGATCCTGATGCTGAGGCCTTCAGCCTGGTCGCTTCTGATCCCGGATCTCAAGATCATCTGGACGATGGTCTCCAAGGGCACGCCCATGGCGATCCAGATGATGGTGATCAGCCTGGCGGCGGTGACCATGCTGAGCTTCGTCAACCGCTACGGGGTGCACACCTCGGCGGCCTACGGCGCCGCCTCCCAGCTCTGGACCTATGTCCAGATGCCGGCCATGGCCCTGGGCGCGGCGGTCTCGTCTATGGCCGCCCAGAACGTCGGGGCCGGCAAGATGGATCGGGTCGAGCGGGTGGCCATCGTCGGCGCGCTCTATGCCGTCCTGTTCACCGGCCTGCCGATCCTGGTCCTGCAGGCGATCGACCCCATCGTGCTGCAGGCCTTCTTGCGATCCACCAGTCCGTCGCTGCCGATCGCGGTGCATATCAACAACATCGCGCTCTGGAGCTTCATCCCGTTCGGCGTGGCGTTCATCCTGTCGGGGATCGTGCGCGCCACCGGCGCCGTCTGGCCGCCGCTGCTCGCCATGGTGATCTCGCTGTGGGCCGTGCGGATTCCGGTCGCCAAGGTGCTGGAGCCACACCTGGGCGCCGACGCCATCTGGCTGGCCTTCCCGGTGGGCAGCCTGACGACCCTCCTGCTGGCGGGCGGCTACTACTTCTGGAACGGTTGGGGCGGCTGGCGCAGGTCGCGGATGCTCGACATGACGCCTAGCGCCGACGCGCCGGACACCGGCCTCGGCCAGCCGATGGCCGCGGAGAGCGAAGCCATTACCGACGAAGAACAGCGCGAGCTCGGCCTCGCCACCAACGCCTAGCAGGCTGTTGAAGAAGTCTCGCGGCGAGCGATGAAGTTGGTGTCGTCGCCGCCGTGGAAGCAGATTTGTCCCTTGAGGGCGCGGTTGGACTGAAGTTCGGCCCATCCCTCGCCGAAGGGCTCCATCACGTCGGGATAGTCGTCGGTGCAGTCCGGCATCGCGACGATGCGCCATCTGCCGAGGACGCTCACGCCGTGGCTCTGAGCAGCTTGGGCAGGCGGATGAGGTTGTAGGCGGCGAGCGCCAGGGTGAAGACCGCCTCGACCCTGGCCCGGCCTCGCAGCTTCACCTTCGCCAGGCCGGCGGCGCTCTTGGCCCAGCCGAAGATCTCCTCGATGCGCTTGCGGCAGCGCTGGCTGACCGCGTAGCCGGGATGATGGGTGGTGCGCGCGTCGATCGCCGTGCCGCGAGGCTCGCCGGTCTGGCGCACATGGCCGTCGACGGCGACGTGCGGGGTGACGTGGCGCTGGCGCAGGTCGCCGATGAAGCCGCGCACGTCGTAGGCTTTGTCGGCCCCCAGGGTGATGCGTCGCCGCCCGGGCCTGCGATCCAGCATGGCCAGCGTGGCCTCCCGCTCGGCGAAGCCGGTGGCCTGGGTGACCAGGCCGTCGACCGCCAGGCCGTGGCGGTT
>NZ_DATAPY010000107.1:0-67691 GCF_036264965.1 Phenylobacterium sp. | reverse complement strand
TGCTCTATTTCGCCTCGGCCGGCTCGATCGTGGCGTTCGCCGAGCTGTTCCGGGCCCGCGCGCGGATGCTGGTGCGCGGCCAGGCAGCGCTGCAGGCCAGCGAGGCGCGACTGGAGCTGGCCACCAAGGCCGCCGCGGTGGGCGTCTGGGAATGGCGGCTGCTCACCAACGAGATGATCTATTCCCCCGAGGCCAAGGCGATCTGCGGCTTTCCGGCGGACGAGCCGGTGACCTATGAGATGGTGGCCGCGGTCACCCACCCGGCCCAGCGCCCGAGCTTGAAGGAGATGGCGCTTTCCGAACGGACGGCTGTGCTGCGCCTCTTGGACCTCGGCTCTATCCGCCGTTCTTGCGGGCCAGGTCCGGGGTCGCGACGTGACGGGCGAGACGTACGCCCTGACAAGGCGCCAATTCACGTGCGGCGGCGGCGGCGAAACGTGCGGTTCGCGCCATCTTTCCAACACCCTCTGATTCCGATATCGAAAGCGGATGGTGTGTAACGATTCCCGAGACGCGGTTGGGCGACTATCGTTGCGCCATGGAACACCAGGATCTTCTGGCCGGCTTCGTGCGATTGCACATCCTGCACCACGCGGTGAAGGAGGACGTCTACGGCCAGTGGATGATCGAGGAGCTTGGCCGCCACGGCTACCGGATGAGCGCCGGGACGCTGTATCCGATGCTGCACGCGATGGAACGGCGCGGCTATCTCACCTCCACCAAGACCCGCGCTGGTCGTACGTTCCGGCGTGTCTACCGGGCGACGGAGCTCGGCGCCGAGGCGCTCGAACTGGCCGACGGGAAGCTGCGTGAGCTCTTCCGGGAAGTGGTCCAAGAAACGTGACCCGGCCGCGGCTGGGGGCCGCACGACCTTAGCAAACACGCAAGCAACATCGGTGCCGCAGGGCCGGCCGAGGTTCGGGGGATTTGGTATCATCGCCGTCTGGGCGACAACCGGCAGAACCACGTCGCAATGCGCCCGGGCGCGCCTTGGCTAGGCGATGCCCATGGAAACGCCTGGCTTTGATCGTTTGCGTTGCGCCGGCCTCGCCGCCGCGGGGCTGATGCTGGCGATGGCGGCCTCGGCGGCCGAAGCCCAGGCCAGCTCGCCGGCCGCCGGGCGTCTCGGCCTGGCCGACGCCCTCGACTACGCCTCGGCCAACTATCCATCGGTGAAGGCGGCGCTGGAACAGCGGGTGGCGGCCGAGCGCGACGTGGATGTGGCCCGAGCCGCCTACCTGCCGCAGGTCAATCTGCTCTACCAAATCAACAAATCCACGGTGAACAACTTCACCGGTCTGCTGTTGCCACAGTCTGTGATCCCGTCGATCTCCGGTCCCGTCCTGGCCGGCAGCAGCAAGAGCGTGTGGAACAGCGGCGACGGCGTGCTGGCGACCTGGCGGCCGTTCGACTTCGGCTACCGCGCCGCCAAGGTCGACGCCGCGCGGGAGGCGGCCAACGCCGCCAGCCAATCGGTCGCGCTGACGCGGCTCGAGGTCCTGACGGCGACCAGCAACGCCTACATGAACCTGGCGGCGGCCCAGTCCCTGGCGAAGGTCGCGCAGGCCAATCTTGAGCGCCTGCAGGCGTTCGCCGGCGCGAGCCACGTGCTGGTCGATAACAAGCTGCGCGCCGGCGTCGAGGCCGCCCAGGCCGATGCGGCGGAGGCCCTGGCCCGAGCCACCTTGATCAGCGCGCGCAACAACGTCGAGCAGCAGCAGGCCACGCTGGCCAAGCTGGTCAATCGGCCGGCCTCCCAGATCATCATCGACGACGCCCCCTTGAATGAGGCGCCGGCAGAGATCGGGGCGGCGTCGGCGCGCGGCGTCGACACCCATCCTTCGGCGTTGGCGGAAGCGGCGCGTGTCAAACAACAGGACGCGCAGCTGCGCGCCCTCGACCGGTCCTTCGCCCCGCAGATCGACATGGTCGGCAGCGCGTCTGGCCGCGGCGGCGGCAAGACCGCGACCGGGGACTACCGCGGCGGCGACGCCGGCTTGAATCCTGACGTCGGCAACTGGGCGGTCGGGGTGCAGGTGACGGTACCGCTGGGGAGCTTGTTCAGCTTCGGCGCACAGGAAGGCGCACAGCGCGCTCGCGTGCGGGCCGAGCGCGACCGCTACCAGCAAACGCTCGGCGACCTGACCGAACAGTTGGCCCAGGCCCAGTCGACGCTGACCAGCGCCCGGGAGATCGCCAAGATCACGCCGGTGGCCCTGCAGGCGGCGCGACTTGGTGAGACCCAGCAGCGGGCGCGCTTCCAGTCGGGCCTGGCGACCGCCGTCGACGTGACCGCGGCCGAGGCGGTTCTCGCCCAGGCCGAAAGCCAGGACGCGATTGCACGGCTCAATGTGTGGCGCGCGCTCGCCGGCCTGGCGGCGGCGCAGGGTGACATGGCCCCGCTGCGCGCCGCGGCGCCGAAGTAGGGACGGGAGGTCCAGACATGTGGCTCGTGCGCGCCGCCCTACGTCGTCCGATCATGCTGCTGGTGATCGTGCTGGCGCTGGCCCTCACCTCGGTGCTGGCGATCAGCCGCAGCAAGATCGACATCTTCCCGGACCTGGACTCGCCGGTCATCTATGTGGCCCAGCCCTATGGCGGGATGAGCCCGCAGCAGATCGAGGGCTTCCTCTCGTACTACTACGAGTACCACTTCCTCTACATCAACGGCATCGAGACCGTGGAAGCCAAGTCGATCCAGGGCGCGGCCCTGCTGCGGCTGAACTTCCACCCCGGCACCAACATGAGCGAGGCGCTGGCGGAGACGATCTCCTACGTCAACCGCGCGCGGGCCTTCATGCCGCCGGGGACCGTATCGCCCTTCGTGGTCCGCTACGACGCCGGCACCCTGCCGGTGGGCTATCTGGTGTTCACCAGCCCCACCAAGACCCTGGGCGAGATTCAGGACGCGGCGCTCAACAAGGTGCGTCCGCAGTTCGCGACCCTGCCGGGCGTCTCCTCGCCGCCGCCGTTCGGCGGCAACCAGCGCTCGATCTTGGTGAACGTCGATCCCAACAAGCTGCGCGGCTTCGGCCTTTCCGCCGACGACGTGCTGCAGGCCCTGGTCAACGGCAACAGCATCCAGCCCGCCGGGGTCGCCAACATCGGCTCGCTGCAGACCCTGGTGACCACCGACTCCACGGTGACCAACACCAGCGCGCTCCTGGACATCCCGGTGCGGGACGGGGCGAACACTGCCGTCTACCTGCGCGATGTGGCCTCCGTCGCCGACGGCGCCGATATCCCGGCCGGCTACGCCCTGATCGACGGCAAGCGCACGGTCTACATCCCGGTGACCAAGCGGCCGGACGCCTCGACCATCGCGGTCGTCAACGACGTGCGCAAGAACCTGCCGCGCTTCCAGGCGCTGCTGCCCGACGACATCACTGTCAATTATCAGTTCGACCAGTCGCGCTACGTCACCGACGCGCTGTGGTCGGTGGTCCGCGAGGCGGCGTTCGGCGCGGTGCTGGTCGGCCTGATGCTGCTGCTGTTCCTGCGCGATTGGCGCAGTTCGCTCATCGTGGTGGTCGTGATCCCGTTCGCCTTGCTGGCCTCGGTCGTCGCGCTCTGGGCGGCGGGCCAGACCATCAACATCATGACGCTCGGCGGCCTGGCGCTGGCGGTTGGGGTGCTGGTCGACGACGGCACAGTGCTGTTGGAGAATATCCACGTCCATATGGCGCGCGGCTCACAGGTCGCCCGCGCCGTGGTCGACGCCAGCAGCGAGGTGGCGATCCCGCGCCTGGTGGCGATGTCCTGCATTCTGGCGGTGTTCATCCCGTCGTTCTTCATGGCCGGGCCGGCGCGGGCGCTCTTCGTGCCGCTCTCGCTGGCGGTCGGCTTCTCGATCGGCGCGGCCTATCTGCTGTTCAGCACCCTGATCCCCATCCTCTCGGTCTGGTTCCTGAAACCCGGCGATCACGCGGCGGCCGGGCCGGAGCACGGCGTCGCGCCGGCGGCGGGCGATGGCGAGGACGGACGGTTCGCCCGGTTCCGGGCGCGCTTCGTCAGGGCGCAGGACGGTGTCGCCAAGCGCCGCACCGGCGTGCTGGCGCTCTACGCGATCGGGATCCCGTTGCTGCTGATCCTCCTTACGGTCTTCATCCGCACGGAGATATTCCCGTCCGCCGCCGCCAACCAGATCCGGCTGCGCATGGACGCGCCGGAGGGCACACGCATCGCGGTCACCGAGGCCATGGCCCAGCAGGTGCTGCGCACGGTGAGCCGGGAAGCCGGCCTGGGCGCGGTCGACATCTCCCTGAGCTACGTCGGCGTCCAAGGCTCGTCCTACCCGATCAACCTGGTCTTCCTGTGGACCGGCGGGCCGCATGAGGCGGTGATGAACATCGCCCTGAAGCCCGGCTCGGGCGTCAGCGTCCGCCAGCTGACCGACAAACTGCGCAAGGTGCTGCCGGGGCAGTTCCCGGGCGCGCAGTTCTCCTTCGAGCCTGGCGACCTGGTGAGCCAGATCCTCAATTTCGGGACCAGCTCCATCGTCGACATCGCCGTCACGGGGCCGACCTACGGCGACGTGGAGCAGTTCGCTGGCAAGCTGCGCAGGGAGCTGAATGGCGCCGGCGGCATCGCCGACCTCAAGTTCGGCCAGTCGCTGCACTATCCGAACCTGGACGTGCGCATCAACCGGGTGGTCGCCGGCCAGCTCGGGACCACCGCCGACAAGGTCGGCCGCGCGGTGGTCGCCGCCACCGCCTCGACCCGTTTCGTCACCCCCAACTACTGGCGCGATCCAAAGTCGGGCATCAGTTACCAGGTCCAGGTGCAGGTCCCGCAGGCGGCGATGACCTCGCTGCCGGCGGTCTCGGCGATCCCGGTGGCCGGCCCCAGCGGCAGCGACCTGCTGCTCAGCCAAGTGGCGGATATCCGACAGCAGACCGTGCCGGGTGAACTCGACCGCCGCAACGGGCAGTGGCTGGTCAGCATTACCGCCAACCTGACCGGGCCCGACCTCGGGCGCGCCGCCAAGTCGATCGATGCGGCCATCGCCCGGGCGGGGACGCCGCCCAAGGGGGTCACCGTCGACGTGCGCGGTCAGGTGAGCGTCATGCGCCAGATCTTCTCGAACCTGTCGGTGGGCCTGGGCCTGTCGATCCTGGTCATGCTGCTGCTGCTCACCGCCAACTTCCAATCGCTGCGGCTCAGCCTGATCGCGCTCTCCACCGTGCCCGCGGTGCTGTTCGGATCGATGCTGTTTCTGTTCCTCACCGCCACCAGCCTCAACTTGGAGAGCTTCATGGGGATGATCATGGTCGTCGGCGTGGCCCTGGCCAACGCCATCCTCCTGGTCACCTTTGCCGAGCGCAATCGCCGCGCCGGCCAGACCTCCTTTGACGCGGCGCGCAGTGCGGCCTCCGAGCGGTTACGCCCGGTGCTGATGACCAGTCTGGCGATGATCGCCGGCATGGCGCCCATGGCGCTCGCCCTCGGCGCCGGCGCCGAAGAGACCGCGCCCCTGGGCCGCGCCGTGATCGGCGGCCTGCTCGCGGCCACCGCGGCGACGCTGTTCCTGCTGCCCAGCGTCTATGGTCTCGTGCAGCGCAGGGCGCCGCTCGGATCGGTCTCCCTCGATCCTGACGATCCCACGAGCCGAGTGGCCCTAGCCCTGGACACCCCGCAATGAAGCTCGCCCCCGCTCTCCTGTTGTCGGCCCTGGCGCTTTGCGCCTGCGGACCGAAGACGCCGCCGCCGCAAGCCGCTGCGGCCGATGCCCCCTTGGCGACCGATGTCGTGGCGGTGAAGAGCTTGGTGCTCTCGACCAAGACCGCCCTGCCGGCCCAGTTGCTGCCCTACGAGAGCGTCGACCTCTATCCGAAGGTCGCCGGCTTCATCCAGGAGATCCGGGTCGATCGCGGTTCGAAGGTGAAGCAGGGCGAGTTGCTGGTCCGGCTGACGGCGCCCGAGGTGGTCGCCCAGCAGGGCCAGGCCCAGGCCGCCTTGAGCGGGGCCGAGGCCAAGCTCGCCAGCGACCGCGCCACCTACGAACGGCTCGCCAATGCGGCCAAGACGCCCGGCGTGGTCGCCGAGAACGACGTGAACATCTCCAAGCAGGCCACCGCCAGCGACGCGGCGCAAGTGAAGGCCGCGTCGGAAAGCGCCGCGGCGGCCCGTCAACTCGGGGCCTACCTCGAGATCCGCGCGCCCTTCGACGGGGTGATCACCGCCCGCAACCTGCATCCCGGCGCCCTCGTGGGTCCGCAAGGCGGGGCCGGCGCCCAACCCATCCTGCAGATGGTCACGCCTCACCGGCTGAGGTTGGTCGTGTCGGTTCCGGAAGCCAGCGTGCAGAGCGCGCGGCCGGGCCAGTCCATGAGCTTCACGGTCCCGACCCTGCCGGGCCAGACCTTCAACGCGCCGATCGTGCGGATGGCCGACGCGCTCGATAACCGCACCCGCACCATGAGTGTCGAGGCCGATGTCGCCAATCCGAAGGGCGAACTGACGCCGGGCGCTTTCGCGACCGTGCTGTGGCCGGTGACGCGGTCCTATCCGACCCTTCGGGTGCCTTCGAGCGCCGTGGCCAACGACCAGCAGCGCCAGTTCGTGATCAAGGTCGCCAACGGGGTCGCCGCCTGGGTCGACGTCGCCACCGGCATGAGCGACGGCGGCGCGCTGGAAGTCTTCGGGGCCCTGCAGCCGGGGGACTATGTGGTGAAGCGCGGCACCGACGCCGTCAAGCCGGGCGCGAAGATCAAGCCGACCATCGCCAAGTAGCCGACGGGGGTGCGTCAGCCGCCCTGGGTTGACGCGCGCCGCGTCCACCAGCGCCGCAGGGCGGCGAGCGCCATCACCCGGGTTCTCCGGGATCCTCCAGACGTGTGGCCGTCTCGTCCGCCGAGCGCCCTATCGAATCGGCAAGGCGTTTCGGCGGACGACGCTGCGCAATGCGATCGAGGAGTTCAGCCGCGCCACGCCGGGCAGGCGAGTCAGCACCTTTGCGTGAAGCCGCTCCAGATCTTCGACGTCCGCGGCCACGACCCGAATGATGTAGTCCGCCTGGCCGGTCATCAGGTGGCACTCGACGATCTCGGGGGCTTTTGCGACAGCCTCCTCGAAGGCCGCCAGCACGTCCTGCGCCTGACTCGCGAGCGTAATCGAGACATAGACCGTCAATCCCAGGCCGATCGCCTGAGGGTCGACCGTCGCAGCGTAGCCGGTGATGATACCGGCGTCTTCCAGCGCCCGGACTCGGCGGAAACAGGCGCTTTCAGACAGGTTGGCGGCCTCGGCGAGCTCCACATTGGTTGCTCGGCCATGATCCTGGAGTCGCCGAAGCAAGACCTTGTCGTAGGCGTCAATCGGGTTTGAGGATTTCGCCATTTCTAATACCGATGATGCAAGATCATTGCGCATCAGTGATGTATGGAGCGTGAAAAATCAAGGTTTCACTCCGCGCGTCCGCATAGTCTCCTCTATCGAATTTCACTGGAGCGCGCGCTATGCGGATTGGAACCGTCACCGAGATCAAGAAGCTTGAGCGTCGGGTGGGCTTGACGCCTGCAGTCGTCGCCACACTTGTCGCCCATGGCCACGAGTTGTTCGTGCAATCGGGGGCCGGCGCGGGCGTGGGCCTGTCGGACGCCGACTACGCCGCCGCCGGCGCCACGATTGTTCCGGACGCGCCCGACGTCTTCAACGCCGCCGAGCTGATCGTGAAGGTCAAGGAGCCGCTAGCGTACGAGATCGCGCTCCTAAAGCCGCACCACATCCTTTTCACCTATCTGCACCTGGCTCCGGATCCGGTCCAGGCCAAGGGCCTGATAGCGTCGGGCGCCACCTGCATCGCTTACGAGACCATCCTCGACGATAAAGGCGGCTTGCCGCTGCTGACGCCGATGAGCCAAGTGGCCGGCCGCATGGCCGCCCAGGTGGGCGCGGCCTGCCTCCTGGCCCCGGCCGGCGGGCGTGGCCTGCTGATGGGTGGCGTGCCCGGCGTGGCTCCGGCGAATGTGGTCATTCTCGGTGGCGGTGTTTCGGGCTTCAATGCCGCCGAAATCGCGGTTGGCATGCGCGCCGACGTGACGATCATGGACATTTCACCCAGCCGTCTGGCCCAACTGGACGCCAACTTCCAGGGCCGCGCCCGCACTCTGCTGTCGTCGCGCGGTGCTCTGCTGGAACTGCTGCCGACCGCCGACCTGGTGATCGGCTGCGTCCTGGTCACCGGCGCGGCGGCCCCCAAGTTGATCCGCCGCGAGGACCTGCAACTGATGCGTAAGGGTTCGGTGTTGGTCGACGTATCCATCGACCAGGGTGGCTGCTTCGAGACCTCCAAACCGACCACCCACGCCGAGCCGACGTACGAGGTCGATGGCGTCGTCCACTACTGCGTCGCCAACATGCCTGGCGCGGCGCCGCTCACCTCCACCTATGCCCTGGGCGCGGCGACCACCCCATACGTCCTTGCCCTGGCCGAGAAGGGCGTTGAGCGCGCGCTTGCCGAAGATCCGGGCTTCGCCGCTGGCCTGAACGTGGTGGGCGGGAGAATCGTCCACCCGGCCGTCGCCGGTTCGCTCGGCCTTCTGTTTGTCGCCGCCTGAACCACGCGGAAAGGCGCGCTGCTGCAGCGGTCGGATCGAACATCCGATCAAGAGGCCGCTGCTCGGCCGCGGCCCAGATCGCGCGATCAGGCGGGCGCAGGCCCGGATGGAGCGCCGACGCTGGTGCTCAGCCGACGCGTCAAAGTGGCCGAGGTCGGCGGGAGAGCAGGTCCCTGGCCGATCCACGTCAAATCGGCCAACGCCAAGCGCTCGATGGCAGGGCGATGACCCCCGGCGCCATCTGAACTGCAAGACAACGATCCGAAGTCTGCTCTGGAAAAGGCGATCGCCCGCGACGGTCTCGACCTGACGTTCGTCGCAATGTGGGGGAAGCGAAGCTTTCTCCGCGGCGCCTCAGCTAAGGGTCGCGTTCCTCCGGCGGTCGGACCTTCTGGAAGCGCCAGAGCAGCAGCAGGTCGTAGGCAATCTTCAGGCCCCCGCCGATCACCAGCGGCCAGGCGAACGGGCTGGCGCTGAAGATAAACCCCGCCAGCGCCGGGCTCAGCGCCGAGGCCAGGCTGCGCGGCACATTGGTCACGCCGGCGGCGGCCGCGCGCTCGGCCGGGGTGACGACGGCCATCACGTACGAGGTCCTGGCCGGCACATCCATCTGCGACAGAAGGGCGCGCAGGAACAACAGGGAAAAGGCTGTGGGCAGGTTTGGCGCGAAGGCCGCGGCCATCACGCAGAGGTTCGCCGGGATGTGGGTGAACACCATGGTGTTCACCAGTCCGACCCGCTTGGCGAGCCACGGCGCGGCCAGTTGCGAGAGCGCCGCAAGCACGCCGGTCCAGAAGAAGAAGGCTCCGGCCGCGGTCAGGGAAAGCCCGAAGCGATGGAACAGCCACAGCGCGAACAGCGACTGCACGAGGAAGCCGCCGGCGAAAGAATCCAGGCTGAAGAGGGCCGCCAACCCCAGCACTCTGTTACGTGAGGGCCCAAGCGCCGTGCGCGGCGTCTCGGTCTCCGCCGGCTCGTCGGGCAAGCGCCGATAAAGCAGGAAGCTGACTAGGCCCAGCAATCCGTAGACGGCGAACGCCCATTCGATGAGCGTCAGCCTCGACAGCCCGGTGGCCCTCAACGGATCCAGCAGCCCCACGCTGAGCGCGCCGAGCGCCGCCATCAGCGACCCGGAAAGGGCATAGCGGGCGAACAGTCGGGTGCGCTGCGACGGCGGACCCGCGTGGGCGAGCAGCGATTGCTCCAGCGGCAGGAACGGGCTGACGTCGCCCCCCGACGGATTGAGCGTGCCGACGAACCCCACGATCACCAGGGGCCAGAATGCGTGGGCTTGTGAAAAGGCGAGCCCGGTCGCCGCCATCAGCACGCAGGCGGCGAACAGCAGCCGCTTGGCCGGGAACCGGTGACCGGCCAGCCCAACCGCCAGGGTGAGCGCCGCGGAGCCCAGCAGCGTCGCGGTGGTCAGCACGCCGACGCGGAAAGCGCTGTAGCCAAGGCTCGTCAGATAGACGGGCAACAGCAGGGCCGTGAAGCCGTCCCCGAAACCCCGGACGCCGCGCGCCGCGATGAGGGTGGCGGAATCCCGCGGCCCTGTGCTCATCGCCGACACTTGGCGACATCGGTGAGCGGGCCGCCTTCGCGCTCGGTCTTATCGCCGTAGATTACGGACCGCTTCAAGTCGGCCGCGGGGCGATGGCGGCGCGGAAGGCTGGCGTCTTCGCCAGACAGCTGAAGAGGGGCGATATGTCCGCAAGATGCTCCAGGTCACCGACGATCGACGTGAGCGTCTTCAGCTGGGCCGTGTCGGGCCCCTTGCCATGGAATCGGACAATCTCTTCCAGGTTTGTGTTGCGTAACAAACGGTAATCTCCTTCGGCACGGAGGATCCTCCCGTCGATGGTGTGGACTTCAATCTGCTGAAGGCCTTCGTTCACGCCTTCCAAGCGGCGGAACTCGACCTTTTTCGTGATGTCGAACACCTCTGGCACGTTGGGGTTCTTGAAGCGGTCCAAGGTGATACCGCCGTCGAGCAAGGTCGCCGCGAACGCAAACGGCATCGAGGAGCCCGCGTAGTCAAGGATGAACGGGCCCTTCGCATGCTTGACGGGATCGTTGGACTCAAACGCCCGGGACACGACGATCCGCCGTACCTGCTCGGCCGTAAGGCCATGCTCAGCGACGATGCGGGACATCAGGATCACGGCGACGCCGCTGTTAAGCGTTCCGGGCGCCGGTTTCAGGACCAGCCCCGTCAGGGCGAAGTCCACGCCCAGCGTGGCGAGCGCGGGTTCGAAGGTTTCAGGAGCGCCGCCGAGCTGAGCCTCATAGAACCCCGGTGAGCCTTCAAGTGCATCCCTCGGCGCGGGGGCTGCCGCCTGCCCAAGATAGGCTGCGGTCATGCCGTTGCGGGCCAGTACAGAGTACTGGTGATCCTCAAACCCCAGCTGGATCATAGCCGCGATGTTCCCGGCATAGGCGAGCGCCGTCGCCGTCTGCCCGATATCGAGTGCGAGAAGCCGCGCCGCGGCGATCGCGGCGGCGAACGCGCCATAGGTGTGGGAAGAGGTCCGGACCATGCGCTTCTCGGGCGCGGCGCGGTCCAAGACCGCAGCCACTTCACACCCCGCCACCATCGCAGTGAGCAGGTCGGCGCCGGATCGGCCGTGCTGTTCGGCGAGGGCGAGCGCCACGGGCAAAGTGATCGCCACCCCGTGTATCCCGGACGGCATGAGGCTGTCCTCTTGCCGAAGGGCCCGGATCATCGCCGCGTTGGCGTAGGCCGCATCGATGGGCGCTGCGCGCTCCGCCCGCCCAAGAACGCAGCAGCGGCCCGGAGAGCCCCCCTCGCCCTGGATGAACCGCAGCGCGCGCTCCGTCTGCCAGTCGTCGTGCGCGATGAGCCCCATGACCAGGTCCTGACCTATGGCCGTCTTCAGGCGCGCGACCACATCTTGGGGGATATCGTCGAACGAAAGCTCGCAGGCCCAGGTTGCAAGCCGTTCGCTGAGGGTCGGGAGTTGCGCGCTCAAATCGTCCGCCATCTATTCGTTATGGAGGCTGCCCTTCCGGCTCAGGAACCTCGCCTCAGCAGCTAGATAGGTGTCGCCAAGCCCCGTTGATAATGATCATTATTCAAGAGCTTGCCAGCAGCCGACATATTTGACTGGGGCCACGTAATCCCGAACCGTGGTTCGACTGGCGAACATTTTGTGCGGCCGCAGCGGCCGGGTCTTAGTGAGCCTGCCCGTCCAGTCCGGACGGGGTTTCGGAGTGTCGCTCGTAAGCGCATGGGGTCAGTTTCGAATTTCATCCTCCGCCGGCTGGCCCTCAGCGTGGTGACGATCTGGGTCATCTCAGTGATCTCGTATGTCATCATTCAGCTGCCGCCGGGGGACTTCGTCTCCAGCTACGTTGCTCAGCTTGCACAATCTGGCGCTATCGGCTCCGGCGACGACCTGGCGCGGCTGCGGGCGGACTACGGACTGGATCAGCCGATGTTCATCCGTTACGCCCACTGGGCCTGGGGCGTGCTGCGCGGAAACCTGGGCTGGTCGCTCGACTGGGGCCGCCCGGTGGCCGACCTGATCGGCGAGCGGATTGGCATGACGCTGCTGCTCTCGCTTACCGCGCTCGCGCTCTCTTGGATATTGGCCCTTCCGATTGCTGTGTACTGCGCGGCCAACCGGGGGACGCCCGGGGACTATTTCTTCGCGACCCTTGGACTCACGGGCGTGGCGTTGCCCAACTTCCTCCTTTCGCTTGGCGTCATGTACGTCGGGTACCGTTGGTTCAACCTCGACTTCAGCGAGGTGCATTCGCCGCAATACGCGACCGCACCGCCGAGCCTGGGAAAAGGGCTTGACCTGCTCTGGCATCTGCTGACGCCAGCGCTGATCCTGGGGCTCGCCACGACCGCTCGCCTAATCCGGGTGCTGCGGGCGAACCTGCTGGACGAGTTGGAGAAGCCCTACATCGTTACGGCGCGCGCCAAAGGCATGCGCGAGCTCAATCTGATCCTGAAGTATCCGCTTCGCGTGGCGCTCAACCCCTTCGTCAGCACTATCGGCATGACGCTTCCCCAGCTCGTCTCCGGCAGCATCATCGTCTCTCTCGTGATGAATCTGCCCACTGTGGGGCCCTTGCTGCTCCGGGCGTTGCAGGCTCAGGACATGTTCCTCGCCAGCGGCATCCTGCTCATTCTGGCCACCCTGACTGTCCTGGGGACACTGGTTTCAGACCTGCTCCTCGCGTGGCTTGATCCCCGCATCCGGCTCGCGGCCTAAAGCGATGTCGACACAGCTGCTCATTGCTCCGCTAGAACCGCAACCAATGGCTGAGCTCGTGCCCGGAGCTTCGCAATGGACGCTGATCCGGCGGCGATTCCTGAAGCATCGTCTGGCCGCCGTGAGCACGGTGGTGGTCGCCCTCCTCTACCTCGTCGTCGTGTTCGCAGATTTCCTGGCCTACGCGGATCCAGCCGCACCCAATCCCGGGCGCCCCCTCGTGCCGCCCCAGCCGATCCACTTGTTTGAAGACGGCCACTTTGCGCCACACGTGCATGCGCTCCACCGCTGGCGCGACCCGCAGACCTTCGAGATGCGCTACGCGCCGGACCCCGCCACGCGCATCCCGGTGGTGCTGTGGGCGCACGGTTACACGTATCGCATTCTCGGGTTCAAGGCCGATCGGCACCTTATCGGCGTGTCGGGACGGCCCGCCTCTGAAGGGGCGCTATTTATAATGGGCGCGGACTCGCTGGGCCGCGACCTGTTCTCCCGGATCTTGCTGGCGATACGCACGTCGCTGGTCATCGGCCTGGCGGCCGTGGCGCTGAGCCTGAGCCTTGGCCTCGTGATGGGGACCATCTCGGGCTACTACGGAGGTCTGGTCGATCTGCTGATCCAGCGGCTCATCGAGATCCTCCGCGCCATCCCCACGATTCCGCTCTGGATGGGGCTGGCCGCCGCCATCCCGGCCACCTGGAGCATCACCGCGGTCTACTTCACAGTCACCCTGATCATTGCCTTGATCGGCTGGACAGAGCTCGCGCGCGAGCTGCGCGGACGAATCATGGCGCTACGCAACGAAGACTACGTCCTGGCCGCCGAACTGGCCGGCAGTGGTCCTGGACGCATCATGCTGGTGCATCTGTTGCCCGCCTGCACCAGCCACATAATCGCCACAACAACCCTGGCGATTCCAGCGATGATCGCCAGCGAGACGGCGCTCGGCTTCCTCGGCCTCGGGCTACGGCCGCCTGCAATTTCGCTCGGCGTGCTGCTCAATGGCGCCCAGAACCTTGAAGCGCTGGCGCTGTCGCCCTGGCTTCTCTGGCCGGTCGCGCCCACAGCGGCGGCGATCCTCGCGTTCAATTTCATCGGGGACGGCCTTCGAGACGCTGCGGACCCCTATGCCTGAGCGAATTCCCCCCCCCCAGGGCGAGCCACTCATCTCCGTGCAGGACCTGCACGTTTCGTTCCGCACAGACGAAGGCGTCGTGCGCGCGGTGAATGGGATTAGCTTTGACCTCCGGCCCGGGCGCACGCTGGGCGTGGTGGGGGAGAGCGGCTGCGGCAAGAGCGTCACGGCCCGCGCCATCCTCCGCATCGAGGACAAGCACGCACGGATCGACTCCGGCCGTATCCTGCTGTCCCGCGACAACCAGGTAAGGAACCTTGCGACCTTGCCGAAGCACGGTCGTGAAATGCGCGGGATCCGCGGGCGCGACATTGGCCTGGTGTTCCAGGAGCCGATGACCTCGTTCAGCCCGGTGCACACAATCGGCGACCAGATCGTGGAGACCATCCGTCTGCACCTGCCGCTCGACCGCGCCGCCGCGCGTCGTCGAGCGATCGAACAGCTCGCCCAGGTCGGGACGCCTCATCCAGAGTTTATCATGGGACAGTACGCCTGGGAGCTGTCCGGCGGGCTGCGGCAGCGGGCCATGATCGCGATGGCGCTGGTCTGCGGGCCTTCGGTGCTGATCGCGGACGAGCCCACGACCGCCCTCGATGTGACCACCCAGGCCCAGGTGCTCGATCTCCTCAGGCAGCTGCGTGACAGCAGCGCGATGGCTCTGCTGCTGATCACCCATGACCTCGGGGTGATTGCAGAAACCGCGGATGACGTCGTGGTGATGTATCTGGGCCGAGTCGTTGAGCAGGGGGCGGCGGCCGCGATCTTCAGATCACCCAAGCATCCCTACACTCAGGCGCTGCTGCGCTCGATGCCCAATCCGCTCGCCAAACCCCACACACGGCTGTCCACGCTGCGAGGCTCGGTGCCGCATCCGCTTGCGCAGCCTTCGGGCTGCCCCTTCCATCCCCGATGCGCCAAAGCCATCAGCGGCCTGTGCGATCGCATCGAGCCCACGCCGCTGACGCTGGCGCCCGGCCACGCGGTGGCCTGCCACCTCTATACGGACGCGGCGCTGCGTCCCGAAGTCGCGTGAGCCCTGCCGTGGACATGAGCCAACCGCACCCCGGCGTTCGCGATCTCGACGCCTTGCCGGCGGACGTCGTCCTGCGCGTCACCGGGCTTGGCAAGACCTATGGCGCGAACCGACGCGACGCCGGGTCGGGCGGGGTCAAGGCGGTCGACGACGTCAGTTTCGACGTGCGTCGCGGGCGCACCCTGGCGCTGGTGGGCGAAAGCGGATGCGGCAAGACGACGATAGCGCGCTGCGTGCTGAGGGCGGTCGAGCCAAGTACTGGTCGGGTAGTCTTCCGCACAGCGGCCGGCGAATCCGTTGACCTCGCGGCGCTACCGGCTCGCCGACTGCGCGCGCTACGGTCCGAGTTCCAGATGGTCTTCCAGGATCCCTACGCCTCGCTCAATCCGCGGATGAAGGTCCGCGACATCATCGCCGAGCCTTTGGTCATCCACGGCTGGCGGGACCGCGCCCGGATCGATGCTAGGGTAGACGAGTTGCTCGTGCTGGTGGGCTTGCGGCGCGATCACGCGAACCGCTATCCGAACGCCTTCTCCGGTGGCCAGCGGCAGCGGATCGGCATCGCGCGGGCGCTCGCGCTCAGCCCGCGTCTGATCGTGGCCGATGAGGCCGTCTCAGCGCTTGACGTGTCGGTGCAGGCGCAAATCCTCAACCTGCTGCTCGACCTGCAGGACGCCCTCGGCCTGTCCTATCTCTTCGTCTCGCATGACCTCGCGGTGATCAAGCACGTGGCCGACGAGGTGGCGGTCATGTACGTCGGCCAGATGGTGGAGCAGGGACCCTGCGAGGACCTGTTCCAGCGCCCGCTGCATCCCTACACCGCCAGCCTCCTCGCCGCCGTGCCGAAGCCGGACCCAAGCCGGCGCGGCGGGCCCCGTCCCTTGGCCGGCGAGGTCGCCAGTCCGCGAAACCCGCCGAGCGGCTGCTACTTCCATCCGCGCTGCCCGTTCGCGGAAGCGCGCTGCAGGGACGTCGCGCCGACGTGGCGGGAGGTCGAACCCGGCCGTTCGGTGCGATGTCACCGGGCTGAGGACCTGACCTTGCCGGGGGTGGGCGCATGATCGGACGGAGCCGCGCGGCGCGGGATCGCCGCAACCTTCGCACCCCGTCGGGAGGGCGCGCCCAGACATGATCTACGTCAACTACATCCTGCAATACGCCCACGTGGTCTGCGCCGCCTTCTGGTTTGGAACGGTGCTCTACACAGAGCTCGTGCTGTGGCCGCGGCTGAGACGCATGGGCGAGCTGGAGCGTGTCCAGGGCGAACTTCGCAACACAGAGGTGCGCAAGATTGTCGGCCTGTTTGTCGTCGGCACCGTGGTCACCGGGGTCGCCCGAGGCGTCGCCAACGGCTTGCTGCCAAGGCTGTACACGCCGTATGGCGTCTGTTTTGTCGCGGGCGCGCTGGTGGGGATCTGGATGATGACCTGGTGGCTTTGCTTTCCGCCACGCAGCATGAAGCTGGGTTGGCGAACCTTCTATTCGAGCTTTTGGGTGGTGCTGGCGCTCATGTTCGGGATGCGGTTCAGCGCTTGAGGCCGTTGCGGCCGCCGCCGAGTCCCGGGCGCCCGATCGCACCCGCCGGCGCGCTCGCCGTGCGAACATGAGATTCGCCAGCCAAACACGTTGCCGCCGCGGGCCCGGCTCGGGGACCATCCTCGCATAAGGATCGGCGGCGTTTGTCCCGGGGTCCGTCCATCGGAATTCAACGTCATGACCGATATCCGAGGGTCCGAAGGATCGCGGAGGTCCGCGCCCGCAACGCTGATCGCCCTGGCGGTCTCCTGCGGGCTGTTCATGGAGCTGACGGACACGAGCGCCCTGGCGACTGCGCTGCCCACGCTCGTGCGCGAGTTCCACGTCGGCCCAGTCAAATTCAAGCTCGCGCTCACGGCCTATTTGATCGTGGCGGCCATGCTGATCCCCCTGAGCGGCTGGCTGGCGGATCGGTACGGCGCACGGCGCGTGTTCCTGACCGCGCTTTCGGTCTTCCTCCTGGGGTCGACCTGCTGCGCGCTGGCGAACAGTTTTGAACAACTCGTTCTTGCCCGGATGCTGCAGGGCCTGGGCGGCGGCCTAATGACCCCCGTCGGACGTCTGATCGTGGCGCGGACGGCGCCACGGAGCGAACTCGTCAAGGCCCTCAACTGGTTCACCATTCCGGCCATGATCGGACCGCTGATCGGCCCGCCGCTCGCCGGTTTGCTGATCGAGTTCGCCAGTTGGCGTTGGCTGTTCCTGATCAACATCCCGGTCGGCGTCTTGGGCTTCGTCATCGTCCGTCGCCTCGTGCCGCCGCTGGCGCTGCCGAACCCCGGCCGGTTCGACAGGGCCGGCGCGGCGCTCGCAATTTTGGCTGTGGGCTCCTTGATGGGCGTGACCGAGCTGATCGGGCGCGCCGGGGTCGAACTGCGCGTGTGGTTGCCGGCGACGGTCCTCGCGGCGGCCATCAACATCGTTATGGTTCGCCACATGCTGCGCACCGAGGGCGCCATTCTCGATGTGGCGCTGTTCCGGATTCCGTCGTTCCGCGCCACCATCCTGGGCGCGGGCGCGATCCGCATCGGGCTGGGGGCGCTGCCCTTCCTGTTGCCACTGCTTCTGCAAAGCGCGCTCGGCTGGTCGCCCTTCGAGAGTGGGCTGGTCATGCTCGTCGCCGCCGTGGGGTCGCTGCTCGGGCGCTTCGTGGGACCGACCACCATCAGGCGGATGGGCTTCCGATCCACGCTGGTGGTGTTTGCTCTGGGAAGCGCAATCTGCTCGAGCCTCCCGGGGTTCTACCGGCCGTGGACCCCCAGCATCGTCATCTTCGCGCTGGCGGCGGTCGGCGAATTCCTGCGCGTAACACACTTCATCGCGTCCTCGGCGCTCACCTATTCGGGCGTACCACCCGAGCACAGCGGTCGCGCTTCGACCTTGAGCGCCATGACCCAGCAGCTGACCCTATGTATCGGCGTCACCTTCGGAGCCGTCGCCCTATCGCTCGCGCGAGGGCACAGCCACGCAGCCTTGACGGCCAATGACTTCATCCTGCCCTTCCTGGCCATCGGCGCGGCAGGGCTGCTCGCGCTGCCGGAATACCTTGGCCTGCCGCGGGACGCCGGTGAGGAGATGCGTCTGGGAGGACGGTCACCGACCAGGGCGAGCTAGCAGATCGCCCGATTGTCGACGCACGATGATCATCGACGGGCGCCCGATCGGGGGGGCGGCATGGATTGGAATGCGACGGCCCGCCGCCCATCCTCAGCCTGCAGTTCCGCGCCTGAGGCCGCTGCGGCGCGCGGTCCTCAGAGCGACCAATTCCACCCGTCGAGGCGCCCGCGTAGCGAACACGCGGGACGCTCGCCAAACATTTTGCCGTGGCGGGGCCACCTCGGGAACAGTTCAGGTTTGAGGACCTGCGGGATCGTCCCGGGTTCCGTCGACCGGGATTGAAATCATGACCGCCATCCGCACTATCAAACGTGTGCCGCATCCCTGGCAGCACGTGAAGGGGCGCAGCGCTGGGAGCATCCTGGGCGACCTCGTCTGGCTCGCGGGCGTGGCCGACACCGATGCGCCCGACATCGAAGTGCAGACGACAGATCTGTTTGCCAAACTCGATCGGCTCCTGGCTGACGCCGGCGCTGATCGTACGCGCATCCTTTCGGCGTCGATCCACCTGGCTGACCTCAAGGACAAGCCCGTGTTCGACCGAGCCTGGGATCGATGGGTTGGCGCCGACCCGGCCCACTGGCCGCAACGCACCTGTGTCGGAGCCGAGTTGATCGGGCGTTATCTGGTCGAGATCATGCTGGTCGCCGTCAAGCGCTAGCCCCACGGCCTTGGGGCCGCGAGCCCTTCGGACGTCTGAGGCCTCAACGCTGACACGCACATCCTCTCCCGTGCTCCGATCGCCGAAGGACCACCAGGCGTGAGCGGAATCTCGAACCCGGAGTGGCGGCGGCGGGTAAGCGCGTGACGAGGACATGCAGGGAGGGTTCGGTCGCTGCGACAGCTGGCCGAGCCCTCCTCGCCGTTTGCACGCGCGGGCCTGAAGCTAGCGCTCCAGGGCGGCGGACCGGAGCTGGGGCTTGTGTTGACAGGATCCACAGGCTGGGCGCGTCCCGCTGGCGCGCGGGTTCGGACGTCGGAACACGCTCGGCATCAGGCGCGACGCCATCAGAAAGAACTCGCGGGTCGAAGCGGCAACGGGGCCTCGCGCGTCGGCCTGACTGAGCGCGGCCAGCCGCAGATAGCCAGCTTCAAACCCTCACGCGTGGCCAAGGCCGCCAGTCTGAGTCCTGTGAAATTGTTCGGCCGTGTCGTTTGCCGTCGGCGAAATCCGAAGTTCTCGCAACCCACAAATCGACCGCAGATGCAAGTTGACGGTCAGTTTTCGGACCTGTTCGACCACGCCCGACGACGCGGAGGCGTCTAGTTCGGCGTGAAAGCCGAAGGTTCCGACGCCGCGCCGCCTGCATCGCGAGCTGCGAGGATCTCTTCCGCAGCCTTTCTCAGCTGCGGCACCGCCACATCTTGCACGAACTCGTCCGTCGCGCGCGCAGCGGACATCACGACCTTTAACGCGGCGATCGTGGCGCCGAAATGGTCCGTCACGGGCACCGCGACGCAGGCAAAGCGTTCGTCGACCTCCGAGCGCTCCAGGCACCAGCCCTGGCGGCGCGCAGACTCAAGGCGGCGGCGCAGTTCGCTGATATCGGTCACCGTGTTCGGCGTGAACGACTGCAGACGCGCGGTGGCGAGGTAGAGATCGAGCTCCGCATCCGGCAGCCGCGCCAGAAGCATTCGGCCAATTGCCGTCGAGGCTGCCGGCAGGCCGATGCGACGCGCGATGACGAGTTGCACCACCTTCGGCGCGCGCGCGTGGACTTTGCAGACGACGTCCCCGCTGTCCAAGACCCCGGCCCAGACCGGTTCATTCAGGCTCGCCGCCACCTCATCGAGGATGGGCTGCGCGAGCTCCCAGATCGATTTGCTCTGGTGACCGGCGGCCAACTCGATCACGCGCGACGTGAGACCGAACAAGCGCCCCTCGGATCGCACATAACCGAGAGTGCAGAGGGTGTGGAGGAACCGCCGGGCGGTGGCGCGCGTCAGGCCGCAGGCGGTCGCCACCTGCGCCATGGTCATGCGTTCGCAACCTGGCCGGAAGGCCTCGATCACGGATAAGCCGCGGGCCAACGACAGGATAAAGCCGTCCTGGGTATCAAGGACGTCCTGAAGCGAGACGTCCGAATCGTCCGTCTGAACGACGAGAGATGTAGGCGGCGTCATCACTACCCAGCTTCGCGAAAAGAGGTCCAGGCTGTCCCGAGACGTTGAACTTCAACAATTTATGACACAGCGGCGACAATTACGGAACTGACTCCGGAATCCCGTTACGCGGACAGCGTCCGGTTGGCGTTTCCGCAAATGCGAGTTCGCTTATCGAACAGCTTGGCGCGCCCAGCGCGCCGGTGATCCTCGTCCTGTCACGAAGCAAGGCGTCGGCGACGGGGCGTGAACCTTGCGATGAGGCTCGGCTGCGGCCGCCAGAGACGCCACCGCCGAAGGCGGCGCCGGGATGAGCCGTCCGCTGCGCAGATGAGGCAGCCCATGCTGCCGGCGCTCGAAGCGACGCATGTGGGCTTGGTGGCCGCCCAGGTCGGCACGGAGCTCTTTCCGGCGATGCGGAATGGGTCTCATGGCGATCGGGACCGTGGTCGCCGGGCTGCGACGTGGCGTCACTAGGGAAGCGTTGCACCGGCTGCGCGAGACCTGCCCCGGGGTGCGCTGCAGAGCCGGTGTGATCGGCAGATGGATGAGGGTTTGGCGGCCCGCTCACCGCCGAAGACGCTGCGCTGGGGCTGGCGCGCCTGGCATTTCGGCTTCGTCCTGATCTTGGCGCACAGGGCGGCGCCGTGGGCGACTGCAGCGGAGCGGCGCGCGCGTACGCGTCCGGATAGGCCCCGCGCCAGCCTTCAGACGCTGAGCGCCGCGACGCAGATCCCACATCTACTTAGAGTAACTCAAATCAAGAACAGAATAAACTTAATAGGAAAGATCATCAGGGCAAATATCTGCTGCCAACGTGCCCATGATCTCTAGATGAACATAAGTTCGCCCGCCGAACATTTTGATTGAGCTGGTCTTGTGCGGTTCGACTGGGACACCAGCAGCAAAGAGGAGGTTGAACTTGCCTGGACTGAGCCGTGCCGTGAGGGCTTATCGTCATAAGCGCATGCAGTCGTTCATGCGCGAGTCTGACTGTGATGCGATCGCCTTCACCAGCGCCGAATGGGCTGAGTGGGCGTTCAATTTCCAGATCATCGAGAAGACCTGGGAGCGGCCCATTCTGGTTGTCGTCACCAAGGAAGGGCGGGCGCTTGCCTTCCTGGCCGACATGAGCGGTCCAGCGGCGACTGCGGCGTTCGATGCTGAGCAACTCTGGGTGGACGAGCTGGCCTTCTACGCGGATACGCCGCTCGCCGAGCGCCATAACCCGTGGAATACGGGCAACTGGGACGAGATGGTCGCCAAGGGTCTGGCCAAGGCTGGGCTCGGTCGGGCGCGCATCGCCGTCGATGCGCTCAGCGGTCCGATGAAGAAGGTGGCCGAGCGCCTTCCTGAAGCGACGCTCTATGCGGCCGAGGGATCGTTCCGCAGCCTGCGCTGGATAAAGCACCCTGAAGAGGTCGAAACCATGCGGGCCGGCGCGTCGCTCAGCGAATGGGCCATGCAGCGGCTTGGCGAGGAACTGCAGCCCGGCCGGCAGACCGGGGAAGCGGATCATTCGGTCGCCGCGATGCTCATGGCCGAGGCGGCGCGACGCCACCCCGATGCGGCGTTCCACGTGATGGGCATCCTCTCGCTGGGAAATCCCGACTCCGCCTACCTCAATCCGGTGAACTCGCGCGTCGACCGTCGGGTCGAACCGGATACGGTGCTCATCTCGCAGATCAGCACCCGGCTGAACGGAATGACGACGGAATTCACGCGACCCTTGTTGGTTGGATCGCCGAGCCGCGAGTTGGTGGGCTATGTGGAGTGCGTGCGTGAGGCGCAGGAGGCGGGTATTGCGGCGGCGGTCCCAGGCGCTCCGGTGAACGGCATCCAAACGGCCGCCCAGAACGTGATTGAACGCGCGGGCCACGGCGCCCATTGCCGGCTGCGAGCCGGCCACGGCATTGGCGTCATCATGCACGATTTTCCGGAGGACCTGCCTTTCGCCGAACGGCCGCTGCAGGTCGGTGAACTTTATTCAATCGAACCCGGAATCTACATCCCGCGCATCGGCGGTTTCCGATATGCGGACACGATCATGGTGCGGGAGGAGGGGGCCGAGCGCATCACCAGAGGGACCAAGGACCTCGACCAACTCAGGATCAGCACTGCGTCCTCCCGCGCACTGTCGTGGGCTGATAAGGCCTAGCCGGGCTGCGAACTGATGGCGGCGGTGATCACCGCCGCCGTTTGCGTCAGGATGGGGAGGATCTGCCCCTCGACGTACTCGGGGCTGGCCCGTTCCGTTGTCATGCTGACGTTCAGGGCCGCCAAGGTGGAACCTTCGTGATCGACGAGCGGAACTGAAACCCCGGTCGTCCCGGCCTCGAACTCCCCCCGCGCGATGCCCCAGCCCTGCCGCCGCACGAGCTGCAACCTCTCGGCCAACGCTTCCTTGCTGATGAGTGTTGTCCCGGTCAGCGGTTCGAAGCGCACCTGGCGCATGTAGCTCGCGAGGTCGACGGGCGGAAGGGCTGCGAGGAGCACCTGCCCCATGCTCGAGGTGTGCGCCGGGATGTGAGCCCCTGCGCCGAGGTCGAATTCGAAAATCTGCGGCCTCTGCACCCGCAGCGTGTAGACGAGGTCGAATCCGTCGAGCACGCCGGCCGAGACCGTCTCGTTCAGGGTGGCCGCAAGCTGCTCCAGCTGGGGCCGGGCGATTTGCCAAAGCGCCTGGCTGAGATAGCCGCGCGCCAAATCCCGCACCCGCGACGTCAGGTGAAACAATCGGCCTTCGACCCCGACATAGCCGAGCGACTGGAGGGTGAAAAGGATCCGTCGGGCGCCGGCCCGGTCAAGTTGCGCCGCCTTGGCCACGTCGGAAATCGTCAGCTGACTACGGCCCGGGCCGAAGGCCCGGATCACGGCGAGCCCTCGCCCTACAGACTGAATGAAGACGTCGCGGTCAGGGTCGAGGTGTGAGGTCATGAATGGCCAAGGGTCTACGCCGCCCACAATCTACCCCCACCAAGTCGACACCCACGCAATGCGACATATGAATCTAACACGGTGCAGACCATCAATATAGAAATGCAAAGCTTGGAGTGCCGAATTTTATGCGGCGTTGCTCAAGGTGCTCCACCATCAAGGGTTGAGGCGGCCTGCTCGACTTGACTTACGTCTGCGGGTCCATCGACTGCCTGTGGCGGGTGGGGAGCAGGGAGATTGGAATCCGGTCAGCTCGTTCGGCTGCCGAACTCTTTGCCGCCGACCTCGCGGTGCGTTTTCGTCTGCCCTCAATCGCGCTCGTCGCGCTGCAATAGGTCGAACATGAATCGGGACTGGATCCAGGGCGCGCCGGCCACGGCGCCTTACCAGCAGGGTGCTCCGGAACCCGTCCAATGATCCTGCGACGGACGGTGATCCTCGCAGGCGGCTCCGCGATCGGGCTCTCGGGCTTGGCCTGGCGCCAGTTGACGAATCCCGAACCCCTGCCCGGGCGCAAGGCCCCCTTGCCGGCCGGTGGGGCCACTGTCCCGATGTACCCGCTTGAGGGGCCCGTGGTCGTGCGCGACCCGCGTCTGTTCCCAGCGCGCTTCCAAGAGGCCCCGATGCTTGCCCGGGAAGTGCGCGCGGGGCGCCTGCCCCCCGTCGCCGAGCGTATCGGACTGGATCCCATCGTTGTCCGCCCGCTGCATGAGATCGGCAGCTACGGCGGGACGATCCGCCGGGCCTTCGTGGGGCCGGAAGACAGTCAGGGTATCGGACGGTTCGCGTCCGGCCCCGATGGCCTGCTTGCCTGGGACTTCGCTTGGCAGGAAATTCGCCCGAATATCGCCAAGGACTTTGCCTTCAGTCCGGACCAGCGGGTGCTTACATTGTCGCTGCGGCGCGGCATGAAGTGGTCCAGCGGGGCGCCGTTCTCCGCCGATGACATTCTGTTCTGGTACGAGCGAATGTATCTCGACCGCCGCATTGTGGGCGGCCCCAGCCTGACGCTGCAGATGGCGGACGGCGATGTGGTCGTTCGCAAGGTTGACGACCTGACTGTGGAGTTCGTCTCACCGGCGGCCTACCCACTGCTCGCCGATGTCCTGGCCAGTTACAGTGAGCTGGGCGGCCCTTCGTTCCTCGGTCGTAGCGGCATGGGGGGCTATGCGCCACGCCACTATCTCGAGCGGTACCATGCCTCTGCGCGTAGCGAGGACGAGCTGAATCGCGAGGCTCGTGAGGCCGGGTTCGCAAACTGGACCCTCAGGTTCAAGGCCCTAAACGACTGGACGCTGAATCCTGACCTTCCGGTGACATCGCCCTGGCGCGTGACCTCGCCGATCAACACCCAAAAACTCAGCCTGGCGCGGAATCCGTACTGCGTGTGGATCGACACCGCCGGCAACCAACTGCCCTACGTCGACCATATCGACCATGTGCTCTGCTTGAGCCCGGACGGGGTGGTGCTCAAGGCGGCCGCCGGCAAACTCGATTTCCAGGACCGGCACATCTACGTTTCGAAGCTCCCGTTCCTGTTGTCCAACCGACGCCGGGCAAACTACGTCGTCGGGATGAATCCCTACCAGGGGACGGACTTGGCCGTTCGATTCAACCTCAATCACAAGCAGGATCCAGAGATCGGCGCCCTGCTCGCCGACGTGCGCTTCCGTCGAGCCCTGTCGCTCTCCCTCAACCGTCCGCAAATCAACGATACGCTCCTGTTCGGAACGGCTTTGCCCTCGGCGTCCACGCCGGCGCCGGACTGCAAATATTATCCCGGCGAGGCCTGGGCGCAGCGCTGGGCGACGCACGATCCAGAGCGTGCGAACCGCATGCTCGACAGTCTGGGTCTCAGCGTACGTGACAAAGCGGGCTTCCGCCTGCGTCGCGACGGCGGCGGAAGGCTGCGGCTCGTCGTTTCAGTGACAAGATCCGGCTTCGACTACGCCGCACTCGGCGAGATGATCCGCGAACAATGGCGCGAAATCGGTGTGGACGTGGACCTGAGGGAGCTGGAGGGAACCCTGTTCGGAATGCGGATGATCTCCGGCGAACTCCAGATGACGCTGCAGAGCACCTTCTCGGAAGACCCCTTCATCTATCCGGATTTCCTCTTTCCGTCCTCGCCGTATGCGTCAGGGGCGCTATTGGGCGTGGAGTACGCTCAGTGGTTCAGGTCCAATGGCAGGCGTGGTCAAAAGCCGCCTCCCGAGCTGGTCGAAATGATGGAGTTGTGGCGCAGGGGCCGATCGTTGCCCGACGAGCAGCGGCTTGAGGCCGGGCGGGAGATCATCCGCCGGCACATCGATCTGGTCTTAACGGCTGGGATCGTCTCGGCCGGCCTTGCAAACAACGGTGTGCACGTCGCCAGCAACGACCTCGGAAACGTCCCGAAGCGGATCCTGAACACCGCGGTCCTGCGGTCGCCAAG
The DNA here is from genome assembly GCF_036264965.1 of Phenylobacterium sp. Lineage (GTDB taxonomy): Bacteria > Pseudomonadota > Alphaproteobacteria > Caulobacterales > Caulobacteraceae > Phenylobacterium. The sequence goes on along the minus strand of NZ_DATAPY010000107.1, from coordinate 42,094 downwards.
CAACGTCCTGCCAATGACCTTCTATTTTCGGAATGTCGAACGCCGGCGCCTGACGGACTGAGACACCCAGGCGTTGGGCGCTCGCATCCGCTCAAGCGTTCAAGGCGATCCGGACGGGATTTTACCCGGCTGAGCGTCGCCCGATCTGGAGGGACGGGGAGGCCGTTCAGCGACGGCCGAACCGATGTGATCAAAGTCGCCGCAAGACGTCGGACATGCATCGCGTCCGGCTGACGGCGGGGCGCGGACAACGGCGGTTGTCCTTGCTGCACGTCGCCAGGTGACTGCGGCTCGCCCGGATCAGGATCGATGCCGGGCTGCGCAGGAGATCTGCGCCACCGGCCGTCGCGTGGCCGTGAGATCGGCCTCGCGCTGGACGCGTCGTATGGCCAACACGGGTCAACGGTCCGAAGGCGCGGCGGGTCACCCGGACGAATCCGCCGCCGGCGCGTCGGCGGCGCCGACCGACTCCAGCGTCAACAGCAGGTCCTTTGCCTCGACGACGGCGCCGACCTGAACCGTGACCTCGCCAACCGTCGCCGCGGACGGCGACGTGAGCTGGGTCTCCACCTTCATCGCCTCGATGGACAGCAGGATCGCGCCCGCTTCAATTCTCTGACCCGGCGCGACGCTCAGGGAGCTCACGATGCCCGGCATGGGCGCGGCGACATGAGTCGGATTTGACGGATCGGCTTTGCGCTGGCGGCGTTGGGGCGCTATCGCGCTGTCTTGGCGGACTTTGATCTGCCGCGGCTGGCCGTTGAGTTCGAAGAAGACCGACACCACCCCCTGGTCATCCGGCGTCCCGACCGCCAGCAACTGGATGAGCAGTGTCTTTCCGGGCTCGATCTCGACCTCGACCTCGTCACCCGCCGCCATGCCATAGAAGTAGACCGGGGTGGGCAACGCGCTCACAGGCCCCTGGGCGTGGCTGGCGCGACAGAAGTTGAGGAACACCTTCGGGTACATCAGGGCCGACGCGAATTCGCGGTCGTCGATGTCGCGTCTGCAAGCGGTCGCAGTGTCGGCGCGGCGCTTCGCGAGGTCGACGGGCGGCAACAGCGCCCCAGGACGGTCGCTGACTTCGGCGGCGCCCCGGAGCACCTTGTGCTGGATGGCGGGCGGCCACCCGCCTGGAGGCCGTCCCAGTTCGCCGCGCATCATCTCCGTGACCGATTGCGGGAAGGCGATCTGGCGGGCCGGGTCCAGGACGTCGTCGGCGGACAGCCCCTGCGACACCATCATCAGCGCCATGTCGCCCACCACCTTCGAGGACGGCGTGACTTTGACAATGTCGCCAAACAGATCGTTCGCGGCGCGATAGGCGCGGGCTACCTCATGCCAGCGATCGGCAAGGCCCAGCGCCCGGGCCTGTTCCCGGAGATTGGTGAACTGTCCGCCGGGAAGCTCGTGCAGGTAGACTTCGGACGCGCCCGCGCGCAAGTCGCCCTCGAAGGCGGCGTACTGCGCCCGGACCTTCTCCCAATACTCGCTGACAGCGCGGATGGCGGTGGGGTCGAGCCTGGTGTCGTGCGGTCCACCGCGCAAAGCTTCCACGAGCGAGCCCAGGCACGGCTGCGAGACTCCGCCGGACATGGAATCCATGGCTGCATCGAACGCATCCACGCCAGCGTCGACCGCAGCAAGCACCGTAGCGGCCGCGATCCCCGACGTATCGTGGGTGTGCAGGTGGATGGGCAATCCCACCGTCTCCTTGAGGGCCGTGACCAACCGGTGCGCGGCGCGGGGCTTAAGGAGACCCGCCATGTCCTTGATCGCGATTACATGGCAGCCCGCGCTTTCGAGCGTCTGCGCCAGACCGAGATAGTACTGGAGTCCGTATTTCTCACGGCTGGAATCTAGGAGGTCGCCGGTGTAGCAAATCGCACCCTCGGCGATTTTTCCGGCTGCTCCGACCGCGTCGATGGCGACGCGCATATTCTCGACCCAGTTGAAGCAGTCGAAGATGCGAAAGACGTCCACGCCGGCGTCGGCCGCCTGTTGGACGAAGTAGCGAACAACATTGTCCGGATAGTTGGTGTAGCCGACCCCGTTGGCCCCCCGCAGGAGCATCTGCAGCAGCGCGTGCGGCGTCCGGCGCCGCAGTTCCGTGAGTCGCTCCCAAGGATCCTCGTCGAGAAAGCGCATGGCGACATCGAAGGTCGCGCCACCCCAGCATTCGAGCGAAAAAAGGTCCGGCAGGCCGTCGGCGTACGCCCGCGCGGGCCGCACGATGTCGAAGGTTCGCATGCGCGTGGCGAGGAGGGATTGGTGTGCGTCCCGCATGGTGGTGTCGGTGACAAGCGGGCGACTCCGCGCGAGCATCCATTGCGAGAGCCCCTCGGCGCCGACCCGATCGAACACCGCCTTGGCGGGCTCAGACGCCGGATGGAGGGGCGTCACCGGCAGGTTTGGCAGGCGGACGTCACGGGGTCTGGGTCGTCCCCTGGTCTCGGGATGACCGTTCACCGTCACGCCAGCGATGTATGACAGCAGCTTTGTTCCGCGATCGCGTTTGCGCGGATACCTTAGGAGCTCAGGCGTCTCGTCGACGAACGTTGTCGTGTAGCTCATGTCGCGGAACCGAGGATGCGACAGAAGCGCGTCGAGAAAGGAGACGTTCGTCGCCAGCCCGCGGAGCCGGTACTCGCGCAAAGCGCGTTGCATCCGCGCGACGCACTCCTCGGGACTCCTCCCCCACGCCGTGAGCTTCTCCAGCAGGGGATCGTAGAAAGGCGTCACGACGGCGCCCGCGTAGGCGGTGCCGCCGTCGACGCGGATCCCGAAGCCCGAAGGCGCGCGGTGCGCGACGATGCGACCGTAGTCGGGGATGAAGTTGTTTTCAGGGTCCTCCGTGGTGATGCGGCATTGCAGGGCATGGCCGTCGACGCGGATTTCCGCCTGCGGGGGAACGCCGGTTTCGGCGACGAATCCGAGCCGTCCTCCTTCCGCAATCCGGATCTGCGCTTTCACGATGTCGATGCCGGTCACCATCTCGGTCACCGTGTGTTCGACCTGAATGCGGGGATTGACCTCAATGAAGTAGAACGCGCCATCGTCCTCGTTCAGGAGGAACTCAACGGTGCCAGCGCCTTCGTAGTGGGCGGCCCGGGCGATGCGCAGCGCGGCTTCGCACATGGCGACCCGAGTTTGTGGGGCCAGGAAGGCCGCCGGCGAGCGTTCGACAATCTTCTGTCGTCGTCGCTGAATGGAGCAATCGCGTTCGTAGAGGTGCAGCAGGTTTCCGTGTCGGTCGCCGAGAATCTGGATTTCGACGTGCCGCGCGCGTCGAACCAGCTTCTCAAGGTAGACCTCATCTCGTCCGAAGGCGGCGCGGGCTTGCCGTCGGGCGGACATCACCGACGAAATCAGTTCCTTCGGATGGAAGATGGGGCGCATCCCGCGGCCGCCACCGCCCCACGAGGCCTTCAACATGAGCGGGTAGCCGATCTCTGCGGCCAGCCGACAGATTTCGGCCTCATCATGGGGAAGCGCCGCCGTGGCCGGCACGACGGGTACGTCCGCCTGGTCGGCGAGACGACGCGCCGTGACCTTGTCGCCGAGCCGCCGAAGCGTCTCTGCCGACGGCCCGATGAAGGTGAGGCCGGCCGCCGCGCAGGCTTCTGCCAGTTGCGGGTTCTCAGAGAGAAACCCGTAGCCCGGATGCACGGCGTCCGCCCCGGCCTCCAGGGCCACGCGGATGACTTCGTCGATGCAAAGGTAAGCGTCGATCGGAGCCAGGCCAGCCCCGACTTGAAAGGCCCTGTCCGCCTTGAACCGGTGGAGGCTCAACCGATCCTGCCCCGCGTAAAGCGCGACGGTTTCAATGCCCATCTCCGCGGCAGCCCGGAAGATCCGGATCGCGATCTCGGACCGGTTCGCAACCAGCAGGCGACCTATCGCCATGCGATGCGCTTCAGGTGGCGACGGGGTGCGCACAACGCGGGTCCCGCGGCTCGTTGCATCATGATCGCTGTCGTCGAGGTCAGGCATGTTCCGAACCGGGGGCTGGGGAGGGCCGGGGTATCGCCAGGCTGGTCGTGGCGGGAATGGGTTCCCGAGCGCGGGTTCAGTGGGATGATCAACGCACGCGGGCGGCGACGCTTGCGCCCCCGGCGCCCGTGAGGGGAGGTCATGGCGTGAATTGGCCCGGCTCGGCGCCACGTGCTGAGCCCGACCCGTCCTGTGGCTCGGCGATGACGTAGTCCGCCACCACCCGACCCCCGATCAGATGTTCTTGGATGATCCGTTCAAGAACGTCGGGGCGGCAGTGGCGATACCAGACGCGGTCCGGATAGATCACGGCGACGGGACCTGCGCGGCAGACCTGCAGGCAATTGGCCTTCGTTCGCATGATCCCGCCGGCCCCGAGCAGTCCCAGTTCCTGGAGCCGCCTTTTCAGAAATCGCCACGACTCCAAGCCCTCGGCGTAGTCGCAACACTTCGGCTTGGTCTGATCTGCGCAGAGAAAGATGTGCCGCCTCACGGCCGTGACGCCCAGAGCCTTAAGCACCTCGCGCGCCAGTTGCGCTTCGTCCAGCGGCGGGGCGTCCGCAGGGCTCATCAGATATCCTTCGCAGATTGGGCGGCTCGGACATCAACGTTCCGACGGGGGGACACGTCCGCAGTCGTCCGGCAACCTTCGATGGGCGCGCCTAGGAGGTCTCCCGAACTCAATCGTCGCGGGTTGCGGCAGGCCGCTCTTCGAGCGTGTGCAGAAACGCCATCTGATCGGGGCCGATCTTAATTTGGGGCCGAGCCTGGCTTACGAGCTGCACGGCCTCGTCGAGCCCGGTTCCAGACAGGACAAGCAACCCGACAGCGGTGGTGGCCGCGCGACCGATGCCGCCCACGCAATGGACGTAGACCTTGCTGTCCGGGGCGCTGGCCTCAAACCAGTTCAAGACGTCATCAAGCTGATCAGCCGTTGGCGCGCCGAAGTTGGGGACCGGAGCCCGATGATAGGCAATACCCATCTGCGCGAGCCGCGCCACGTCCGCATTCAACTCCTTATCGACGCGTACATCGACGACGTGCGTTATCCCGGCGTCGCGAAGACGCTCGTAATCCTCGACGGCCGGTGCTCCGCCGAGGTGGAGCCACGAATTGACCTGATCGATCGTCTTGGTCGCAGCTGCGCCGTGGGCTTTGTCGTTCTCTGGCGCTCGAGCCGTTTCGTCCGGGGTCATCTCTGCATTCATCCTGTCAATTGGCGCTGGGCAGTGTGCCTGCGCCCCATCGAGGATGACCCGCCAAGCGCCGAACCCTAAACGAAAGCTAGTCGTGATCTTCTGCGCTGGGCGCATGAAGTTGTCCTGAAGCCGAAGAGCAGAGCTAGTGGGTCTCGCGCGCCGCTCGGCCTGCCCCGCCGGAGTTATCCGTCCAGGGTTTGCCGCGGGGGCGGCGACGACCGGGGCGGCGCCGCGCGCCGAAGATTGCAATCGAGGAGCGCCCGATCCTTCAGGCAATGGCCGCCGAGAGCGTGGAGAGGTCAGACGCCGCGTCCAGGCCCTCGACCGCGGCGCGGAGCCGTTCGGTCTTCTCGGTCCCGATCGCGGGGACGGCGTAGCGGGCCAGGAAGGCCTCCATGTCCGGGACCGGAATGTTCTCGATGCCGCCCTCGAATTTGAGCCTGCGCCCGTCCTGGGTTTCGATTTCCACTTCAGTCCATCGGGTGTCGGCGTAGTCCTGGAACGTGATCTCCACCTTATCCATCTCCGCGCAGGCCGGGGAGGCGTCGGGGTTTTCAAACGTCGCCGGCGTGATTTCACGGCCCAGCAGCAGGTTGGCGATGTTGAAGGGGAGCGAGGTGGTGGCGATGTACTTGCCTGCGGCGTAGCCGTGGCTGGGCCCGCCGAGGCGGACGTCGAACGGCCCTTTTCGGTTGGCGTTTGGATGTTTCTTCACAACGAGAGACCGAGTGACGCGAATGCGCCGGATCGCCGCGCCGTCCAGCCTGTGCTCGCGGAGAGCCCGACGGACCAGCTCGAGAGCAATTATGTTCAGACCCGTGCACGGGTGCGACTTGAGCATGGATCGCATGATGTCGAATCGGACGCCCAGGTCGCCCAGCAGCTCCGTCTCGCTGGGGCGAACCCCTCGCAGCTGCGTCGCGTAGAAGCCATATTGCCCCTCGAAGGCGTCGTCGGGGAAGGGCGCGCGAATACGGCCGAGGTCCGCGGCCAGCATGGCGTTGCGGCTGATAAGACCGAACTGCAGATCCTGGAAACCCTCCGGGGCCATCACCGCCAGATTGCTGGCGTGGGCGAGCGCGCCAGCCGCCTGGTCGATCTCCAGCCGCATGAGGCGCGCGGCGACCGCGGCGGTTCCGATCACACCGAAGACGTAGTGGGAAGGGCGGCCGACCACGTCCGTGGAGGCGATCCGCCCCGCGGCCCGTCCCAACAGGTCATACCCCACCACCAGCGCGACGAGCAGGTCGCGGCCCGATGCGCCACGGCTCTCACCCACCGCCAGCGCCACGGGAATGAGCGTGGCCCCCGGGTGGCAGAACGAGGGGGCGAGGTTGTCTTCCATCCGCGGGCTGCGGATGATCACGGCATTGGCGAGGACGGCGTCCCGCGGCTCCGCCCGAAGGTTCTGGCCGATGACCGTGACTCCGTCGCGGTCCGGACGGATCAAGTCCAGCGCCACCCGCGCCAATTCGGTGGCCCCCATGCTCAGCGCGATCGCCAGGTGATGCAGCAGGATCGCCTTGGCGCGCTCGACCACCTCGCTCGGGATCTCTTCGTAGCGCAAGCCAACGACGTGCTCGGCCCAGCCCCAAGCAACGCCTCTGCCACCCGGTGTCATGTCCGCCTCCGCCACGCCGCGTCGCACAGGGTTTGAGGGGCGAGACCGACTATGTCACGTGAGATGATCTCATGAGGTAAGGAGCCGCCGGCAAGACGCAGCCGCGCCCAGCGCTCATCGTTTTCCAGGTTCCGGTCCACGGATAAACAGCGTTGAAGACAGTGACGCACGCTCCTGCCGGCGCATCTCCGAGCAGGGTTTGGAACGCCGGCCCTGGGGAACCAGGTCAGGGCAGCCCCTGGCCCAGCCGTTCCACGTCCCCCGAACGTTCGTTCGGAGACCAAACTAATGGGCGATGCATCATACCCGACCTTACCCTGACATGCGGCTCGACTGCCGCAGGAGCATCACGTGGAAAAGGGCAGGGTTGCTTGGCGTAGCGCCGCAAGGGGCGGTCTCGGCGTCCGCCCCACCGGTTCCCTGGCGCAGGTTGTCAGGTCTGGCCATGATTAGACGGCGATTCCTGCCTTCGCCGGTGGCGCTGCAGGCGTTCGAGGCCGCGGCGCGCTACGAAAGCTTCAGCCGCGCGGCCGATGAGCTGAATCTCACCCAAAGCGCTATCAGTCGCCAAGTGCGCGGGCTCGAACTGGCGTTGGGCATCCGTCTGTTCGAGCTCGTCCGCCAGCGCGTTGTGCTGACCAAGGTCGGCCGGCTCTACCTGCGCGACGTTCGTCGAATGCTGATCATCCTGGAGACCTCAAGTCTGCGGGCGATCGAACTCGCCGGGGGGGATGAACCGATCGATCTCGCCGTCCTGCCTACGTTCTGCGCCCGGTGGCTGCTGCCGCGGCTGCCGGATCTTTACGGGGCGTGTGCGGACATCTCGGTCAACTGCCTATCATACGGCCATCATTTCGTGTTCGAGGACGAGATCTTCGACGCCGCAATTCTCTTTGGCGGCCCCACTTGGCCTGGCGCCGTGGCGGACCATCTGTTCGACCAGGCCGTAACGCCGGTCTGCAGTCCGGAATTCCGCAATCGCCACCGGATCCAGCACGAATCGGACCTTATCGACGCGCCGCATCTGCAGCTGGCGAGCCGCCCGACGCAATGGGCGGACTGGTTCAAGGCGGCGGGCCTCAGCGCGCCCTCCCCCATGCGATGCGCGCGCTTCGACGAGGATGCGATCCTCGCCCGCGCCGCGGTCCTCAGTCTCGGCGTCACCCTTCTGCCGGAGTTCCTGATCCAGGACGAGTTGCGGTCGGGCGACCTCGTGCGCGTGGGCGCCGCCCGCCGGGACGCTGACCAAGGCTACTATCTCGTGGTCCCTGAGGCCAAGCTCGGCTCCAAGCGGGTCGCGCGTTTCCGACGCTGGATCCTGGCGCAGGCAAAGGCCTTCGACAGCGGGCTGGCGCTTTCGGAAGGCCACCTTCGGCGAGCTGCGGCCAATGACTGACCGCCCCCGCGAACGTGTGTTTGAAGGGATGGCCGCAGGTTTGTGTCCCGGTCGTTTCTGGTCCCGCTGAACAGTTCGACACGTGAACACCTGTTCGTCCTCCAAACGTTTTGACCGCGTTCAGAATTCGAGGCCCCCTCAAGGCGCAACATCCAACGCCATTCGAGATCTAGCTGGACATCAAAGATCGCAGAGGTTTCGAGCCGACGTTGCACGAGAGATTTCGCACGCACCTTAGAGACCGCTCAACCACAAGCGGCAACCAAAAAGGGGGAAACAACAGATGACCAGGAACATTCAACGACTCTCACGAGCCTCCTTACTTCTTGCCGGCGGCGCGCTAGCCGCCTGGACCTCGCCGGTGTGGGCGCAGACCGCGCCGGCGACGGCTCAGGTCGAGGAGGTTGTCGTCACGGGAAGCCTCTTCAAGGAGAGCGTCGCGGGCTCCCAGCTCGTGACGACCATTACGTCGGAACAAGAGGCCCGTCTCGGCGCGACAAACGCCGTCGAGGCCCTGAAGACGCTGGGGCAAAATCAGCCCACCATTACGTCGACCGGCTCGTCGGGCACCGGTACGGGCTTCGCCTCCTATGCGAACCTGCGCGGGCTGGGCTCCGAGAACACCCTTGTGCTCTTCGATAGCAAGCGGGTCGTCAACAACCCCTATCAATCGCTTGGCGTCGACCTGAACACCCTGCCGCTCAATGTCGTCGACCGGATCGAGACGTTGTCGGATGGCGCGTCATCGATCTATGGATCCGATGCCATCGCCGGCGTGATCAATTTCATCCCGAAGCAGCAGCTCCAGGGGTTCTCCATCGCGGGCACCACGTCCCAGCCGGAACATTCCGGGGGCGAGAAAAATGAGCTGAGCGCCTCGGGCGGTCTCGGCTCGCTCTCGGAGGATGGCTGGAATCTCTACGCCGGATACACGTGGCGCCGGCAAGATGAGCTGAAGTTGACGGACCGGTCCTTTTCCGACGAGGCATATATCCCGGCGCGGGGTGTCAACCGCCTACAAAACACCACCTTTCCAGCGAATTGGTCGCAGGGAGCCCTGAGCCTGATCAACCCGTCACGGCCGGGGTGTGCGCCGCCATTGTCCATCTACATCGGCGCCGCGGCCTGCTGGTTCGATTTCGCATCGCAAAACCTGGCCCTTCCCCAACAGGAAGACCGTTCGCTGCTCGTCCACGGAATTACGCGGTTCGCAGGCCAGACCTTCACCCTGGAATATATGCGCGGTGCTGACGACCTGTTGTCCACACAGGCCACGGCGCAGGTGAACTCAGCGCAGATGTTTCCCAACAGTCCGTACTTCCCTGGCAACGGCATCACGCCCGGAGAGCCCGGACTCAATCCGACCCAGCCGGTGACGGTGAACTGGCGCGTGCTCGAAGCGGGCCCGATCGTGAACCAGGTCGCGACGCGGACAAGCCGGATTCTTGGAGAGCTCGACGGCAACGTCCTCGGCTTCGACTACCAAGCCTGGGCGCTCTATTCGGAATCGTCGCTGAATTACCGGGTCAAGGGAACTGTCGACGTCCAGGCGCTGCGAAACGGCGTGGGGGGCCTTGCCGGCGCCCCATTCCTCAACCCGTTCGGCCCTCAGAGCGCCGCGGGCGAGGCCTATCTCGCGAGCCATATTCTCAGCGGCGAGGTGCAGAACGCGGATTCGACGCTCAAGATGGTGGGGGTGCAGGCAGATCGCACGTTGTTCGAACTGCCGGCCGGACCCGTGAAGCTCGCCGTTGCCGCCGATTACAAGGAAGACACCTCCGAGTTCCACACCGATCCTGTGGCGGCGCTCAGCCAGCTATTTACGGTCGCTGACCTGCACGGCGCGCGAAAATCCGCATCCATCACTTCGGAGGTTAAGGCGCCCCTGCTGGACGGCCTGAACCTGGACGCCTCCCTTCGCTATGATCACTACAGCGACTTCGGGGGCACGGTGACCCCCAAGGTGCTGCTCAGCTGGCGGGCGCGGGACTGGCTCACCGTGCAGGCTTCGTACAACAAGGGTTTCCGAGCCCCAACGCTCTACAATCTCTTCTCGCCCATCACCACGACGACGACCCTCAATCGGCGGCCCGATCCGGTCCTCTGTCCGGGCGGGGTGGTGAACTCAGCGGCGGGGGGCGTTGCCATCCGGGACTGCGGCGGGCAGCCCTATCAAATCCTGATTGGAGGCAACCCGGACCTAAGCCCCGAGAAGTCGGACGCTTACACGGTAGGGTTTAGACTGCGCCCGACTGACTCTCTGAAGATCAATTTGGACTATTGGAACTATGTGCTGACCGACACGATCGCACCGCTTCCAGAGATCGCCATCTTCTCGGACCTCGCAAAATTCGGGAACCTGGTGGTTCGGTGCAGCACCGCGGACCCGAAATTGGCGGCGCTGGTGTCCAACTGCGCGCCCGGCCACGTCGGCGACCCCATCGCCTACGTTGAGCAACGCCCCCAGAACCTCGGCGATTCCAAGACGGATGGCATTGACGCCAACATCAGCTGGCAGGGGTTGGAGCACAGCTGGGGTCGGCTTCGCTTCGACTACTCAGGGACCTACGTTCTGAACTTCAGGTACCAAGAAGTTCCGCAAGGACCATTCTTGAGCCGCGATGGTGCGTACTCCGACGGGTCCGCACTCATGCGATACACCCATTTCGCCGCCTTGACCTGGACCCAGGGGCGGTGGGACATGCAGCTGAGCAACCGCTACCAAAGCAGCTACACCGACTGCAACGCCCAGTGCTTGATCAGCCCTCAGTTTTTCGACACCGTTAAGGCCTACTCCCTGTGGAACATCTCGGCCTCTACGCACCTCGGGCATGTCATGGTGATCGGCCGGGTCACCAATCTCTTGGACACCAACCCTCCGTTCACGAACAAGATCCTGGGGGTCAGCACCGGATGGGACGAACGCTACTCCGACCCCATCGGCCGCGCGTTCTCCATGACTTTGAAGTACGATTTCTAAGCGAAGGGACGTCATGGACGTGGGGGGTCGATTCCTAGGGGAGGACGCCCGCACGCGCGGGCTCCGGCGAGCGGTACGCATAGCGGCCGCCGCCCACCTCATGGCCATGGCGCTCCAGGCCGCGCTCGCGCTGAGCTTTCTCACCGGCAACTCTGAGGCATTTTCGGCGCATGGTTGGAACGCCCGCGTCCTGCTGGTGCTCGCTGTCCTGCAGGCGAGCCTCGCCTTTGCGCATGGCCCGCGCCGCACCGGCCTTTGGCTGACACTGTTCGCCGTTGCTCTCGTGGCGCTGGAGGGTGCGCAATTCCGGCTTGGGGCTCTAGGGTTTGCCGAAGCCCACGTGCTCAACGGGCTCCTCATCTGGGGCCTGAGCTTGGCCATCGTGATCAAGGTCGCAAATCCAGGCTGGGCAAAAGCCCCTCCAACGTGAGCCAAGGCGCCAGGCTCGCCATGTGAGGCCGCTGTTGAGACCCTGCGGGTCGGCGGCCGCCGCATGTGCGGAGAATGAAGTGCGCACGGGGAACTTCCGTTCGTGACCCAAACATCTTGCCGGGCGGACAAGGCTCGGCGATTCAAACCGTCAATGAACAGTCCCCGCCCAGTAGCTGAGCCGGCCTCCGGAGATCGGCTGCTGTGGCCCCGTGATGCAGATAGATCGCGGGTTCGAAACCGGCCGGCGCGGATCTCGCGGTCAAGCCGGCGACCGGCGGCGGAGCCCCCTTGGGAGGCGGACCTCTATCGGAAGAGGTGACGCCGCCCCGCGATCGCTTACTGGCGCGCCACGCGTCAGGAGTCCAAATTCTGAGAGGATTGTGATGAAGAACGTTCCCGCCGCAGGGGCGGCACAGGACGCCCGGACGCCCGCGCAGGGCTCGCCCCTGGAGGTGCTGCAGGTCTTCACTTGGCTCGGCATGACTTGCTTTGGCGGTCCCATCGCCCACCTCGGCTATTTCCGCCGGGAATTTGTTGACAGACGGAAGTGGCTTACGGAGCACGCCTACGCGGACCTGGTGGGCTTGTGTCAGTTCCTCCCTGGCCCCGCGTCCAGCAAAGTCGGCTATTCGCTTGGCCTCATGCGGGCGGGCTATCTTGGCGGGCTGGCCGCCTTCGTAGGTTTTACCCTTCCGTCAGCCATCCTGCTTGTCCTCTTTGCCTACGGTGCTTCATCGGTGGCTGCCACCGTGGTCGGACAGGGGTTGTTTCACGGTCTTAAGCTCACGGCCGTGGCCATCGTGGCGCAGGCGGTCTGGGGTATGGCCGTGAAGCTCTGCCCGGACCGGCCACGAGCGCTCATCGCGACGGCGATGACCGTGCTCGCGCTGCTCGCGCCGACCTCGATCGGTCAGATCGCGGGCATTCTGGTCGGCGGCCTGCTCGGGCTGCGCTTCTGCCGCAGCGACGCGGAATCGGTGCCGGAAGCTGTGCAATTCGGGGTTAGTCGGACCGTGGGTGTAGCGGCGTTTGTCGCGTTCGCGGCCTTGCTCGGCATGTCACTCTGGCCCCAGGGCCAGACCATTGCCGGCATGTTCAGTGCATTCTACCGGTCCGGCGCCCTGGTGTTCGGCGGCGGGCACGTGGTCCTTCCGCTGCTAACTGAAGCCATCCAGCGCCCAGGGTGGGTCACTCAAGGGACCTTCCTGGCCGGGTACGGCGCGGCCCAGGCCGTACCGGGGCCGCTCTTCACCTTTGCGACCTATCTCGGCGCCGTCATGACGCAGCCCCTCGGCGGACTTAAAGGTGCAGCGCTCGCGACCGTCGCGGTCTTCCTCCCCGGTCTTCTGCTGCAGACGGCCGCCCTGCCGTTCTGGAACATGTTCCGCGGCCGGAAGGGTGCGCAGGCGGCGATGCGCGGAGTCAACGCTGCAGTGGTCGGAATCTTGGCCGCAGCGCTCTACGCGCGGGTGTTTACGCCGACGGTGACCAGTTCGGCCGACTTCGCCATTGCGGCCACCGGCTTCGTCCTGCTCACGGCCCTCAAAACGCCGCCTCTGGTCGTGGTTGCGCTCAGCGCTCTAAGCGGCGTGGGTCTGGCGCTGCTGGGCGGATAGGGCAGCATCCGGGACAGGAACTCCATTCGTTAGGATGGTCCTGCGGCGTGAGACGTGAACCTCGGCGGCGGAAAAGCCGCTGGTTCGCGCGGTGCGGTTCCTGATCGCATTTTGTGCCATGTCGGAATGCGGGGGATCGGAGCAGAATTGGATCCCGGGGGAACTCGCCCGTCAAGCGCGTGAGTTCCCCCGTAGCGGCTCGCGGGAGCTGACGGAACGGGCTGCGCATTACTCCAGCCGGGTCATCGAGGCCTGAATTGGGTCGCCGGAAACCCCCATTTCGCCTGCCTGCCCACCTGCGCCGCTTTCCTGAAGCGATGCGCCGGCGCGCGCGTAGGTGTCCGAGCGGCCGGGAGCCGCTCCGCCAGGTCAAAACACAACAGGTTTTCTCTGCGCATGGCTGGCCGCCAACCTGCCAGCGCCGCGGCGCGCGCGCCCTGCTCGAGGCCCTAGTGAATATTCGTCATGACTACATGTGGAACCATCTAAGCGCTCCTATCCTGCCGTCTGCTAAGCACTTCTGCAGTCACGAGAGGAGAATCCCAGATGGTGGAAGCGCAGGCTACTGCAGATTCAGGCATGCCAGCGGTGATGAGCGTGTCCGCCCGCCGCATCGGACTGATCGCGGACGACCACAACGGACGGGAGGATGCGAGCGACCTTCCCGACAGCGTATTCGCGGCCTTGTCCGACGTAGATCTCATCCTGCATCTTGGCCATATGGGGGTGAAGGAGGTTTCCGGCCGCGGCGCTGTCGATCGCCTGGCGCAGCTCGCGCCGGTTCTAGGGGTTCGCGACTACCTCAGGGGCTCCGACGGCGAGCAACACCTGACCCCCGCGGATGGTCACCGGATCGCTGGACTCACCCGTGTCGTCGACATTGACGGTGTCAGGATCGGCCTGGTGCATAACCTCGAGATCGCCCCCGGACCCGCCATCCTTTCGCCGACCGGCGGCATCACGTACCCCGAAGGTCGTGATCTCGATTGGGTCCTGACAGAGAAGTTCGGCGGTCCCGTGGACGTTGTCGCCTTCGGTGGCAGCCATCGGGCGGTCACAATGAATGTCGGTGGCCGCCTCTTCGTGAACCCGGGAAGCCCGACCTATCCAAAGGGGCCGGGGCGCAGCAGCGGCCGGGGATCGGGCACGGTGGGCGTGCTCGAACTGGCAAATGGAACCGTCAGCTTTGAGCTCCTGGAGCTCTCGCTGTTCGGGACAGAACCGCCGCTCTCCTGACCCCGGCCGTGCGTGTGAAGCTGAACCTCTCGGGGCTGGCCCGCGACGGGCATGCCTCCCGCCGAGGCCGCGATTCAGAGCGATTGCCGGGGTTTTGCGGCCGCGCAGGTGTTCCCAGAGAATTGCTTGATCGACATCGCGATCACCGCCCGCCGGGCGCTGATCGTCAGCCCAAGGTTCATGGACCCGAAGGGGGCGAGAGGGGCGCTTCGCTATCGCCGGGCTCGATGCCGGGCTTCGTCGCCCCGTCCGGCATCGCTGCAGGTAACGCGATCATGCCGGTTTCGCGCTTCCAGACCCTGACCGCGGTACACGGCAACGACCGGTCGCTGGGGACCCTGCCGCCAGCGACGCGCGAGAGGGGCGTTCCGATCCGGATGAGGGCCTCTCCTGGCGCCCGGTTTGGCGTCTTGCCGCAGGCTCGCTCCGCTGGGCCGGCAGAGCACGAGGTCCAGGGGCCAGTCGCGACAATCGTCCTGCCTGGCGGGGTGAGGCCGACCGTCGCCGGCCTAGTCCTGCTCCCCTCGTTCTTCTGGCGGTGGGCCCGCGCCCGCTGGGCGGGCCGGGCGCGTGGGAGTCGGGGGCGGTGGGTGGAAATCGCGGGAAGCGGCCGTTCCGCGCCGCGGGACCCGCAGCGGCTCTAACCCAAGGAGTTGGGCAATGTTCAACATCGTTTTCAGCGATGAATACGGGGTCTTACCGCCCATGCTGGCCCGCCTCCGCCAGAGCGCCGGGCTGTCGCAGCGGGACATGGCCAAGGCCATCACGCGTTCGCAGGGGCACATCCACCGGATGGAAACCGGACAGCGGCCCATCGAACTGGTCGAATTCTGCCGCATGGCCCGGAGCGCCGGTGTCGACCCTGTGCAGGCGCTCGAGGCGGTCCTGCGGGAGTGGGCGAGCGTCGGGTGTCATTATCGGTCTTCGCTCCCCTCTCCCGTTTACGAGGCGCCAAGGGTTGAAGCGGACGGCGAAGCTCCGCCACGCCTTCAGGCCTTCCAATTCGGCGAGGCGAGTTCGGGCGCCACCTGACCGCTTAGGGGTGGGCGATGCTTGGCAAGCGTTCGCCGCGCTTGGCGCAACGCAACATCGCCGACCTGGCGGAGAGACGCCGCTCGAGCGCGATACCGGCGGCGGCAAGAACGCCTGCGACGACCCCGTTGGGAGCTTGGCGGGGTGGTGGATGCAAGAACCAAGTCTGAGGGGCGTGTCGGTTCGGGCCCGACCGCCCACACCCCTGTATGCCCGGTGGACAGTCTCCTCAGGGCGCGGATGGCATGATCTTGCCGCCGACCTGGCGAGATGGCACTCACTGTCTCGTCTATGGGATAATCATGGTCGACCTCAACGAGTTGGCGATCTTCGCTCAAGTGGTGGAAAGTCAGGGGCTCGCTGCGGCGGCGCGGGCGATCGGCCTTCCGAAATCGACCGTGAGCCGGAAGCTGCAACAGCTGGAGAATCGGCTGGGCGTCAGGCTGATCCAACGCTCGACCCGACGGCTCTCCGTCACCGAGGCCGGGCTGGGCTACTACCGTCACTGCGCGGCGATGCTGGCCGAGGCGGAGGCCGCTCAGGAGGCTATCGACAGGACCCAGGCCGAGCCGCGGGGGCGGCTTCGCATTACCTGTCCCGTCTCGCTGGTGGACAACCCGGTGGGTGGCATGGTGTCCCGGTTCCTGATCGCCCACAGGCGGGTCGCGATCGATCTTGAGGCGACCAACCGTCGTGTGGACCTGGTCGGCGAGGGGGTGGATCTCGCGTTGCGCGTCCGCTTCCCGCCCCTGGAGGACAGCGATCTCGTGATGAAGCAACTGGCCGTGAGTCGCCAGGTCATCGTCAGCGCGCCTTCGCTCATCGAGGCTCTCGGGGCGCCGGCCGAACCGGAGATGCTAGCGGCGTTTCCCAGCATGGCCTTCAGCCGAACCGAGGTCCGCCATGTCTGGCGTCTCAGCCACCCCGATCGCGGCGAGCGCTCAGTCGTGTTCGACCCCTGCTACGTCACTGAGGACATGGCCGCGCTGCGCCTCGCCGCGCTCGACGGCGTCGGCGTCGTGCAGTTGCCGTATTCCATGGTGCGGGAGCCTCTCCGCTCGGGCGCGCTCGTCGCCGTCTTGGCGGAATGGGCGCCGCCGTCGGGCGTTATCCATGCGGTCTTCCCCTCCCGCCGAGGCCAGTCCCCCGCTTTGCGGTGCTTTATTGAATTCGCAGCCGAAGCCATGGCGGCCATCGACGACGCCTGAGGGGGAGCCGCGACCGCCAGGATCATTCCGCTCCGCGGTCAAGGGTGTCTCGCCCTTGCGGTTCCGGGGGAGCTGGTCTTCACCCGGCCGGACGTCCGCCTGCCGACGCGCGGCTGCCCGCGGCCAGTGACAGGCGCTGGGGTCTGCATCGGCGCTCTACGGCTGGAGGCGTTGGGGCGGATCGATTTCGTCCAGGCGCGGGCGCCACAGCGCCCCTGTACGGTGAACCCAGTCCTCCCCGCGGGGGATTGTCCGCCGACGTCCGCCGCGCGGCGCGCGAGCTTGAACGGCTGCCGTAGATTGAAGGGGTGGGCGCGCCGCCGGGGGATAGCGGCGCGCCCGAGCGCGAGGCGGGGCATCGCGCCTCGCGCTAGCTGAAATCCAGAACCTCACGGCTGGGGGGCCGATCCGGGAGGGCGCCGGGGGGATCGCCGCTCATCGGTCGGGTCTCTGGCGTGGCAGCCGCCCCTTGATGCCCCGGCTCACGCGGGAGGTCTTGAACGGCTGTGCCGGAACCTGGGCGACCCCGCGACGGCGATCGGATCGTCCCCGCGGACCGGTCGCCGTTGACGCATCGGTCAACGCCCTGGACCGGCGTCGCCGAGTCGCCAAGCACCTGCCGCAGATGCTCCAGGGCGTGCTGCAGGATCAGGTTGGCCGCTTCATCATTCTGGCCAATCAGACAGCTGGCCGACCGGACCAGGGCTCCGAACCGGGCAAGATCGAGGATTTCTTGGCCCGTCCAAACATAGGCGTCAGGCATGTCTCGCCCCTTGCGGACACACGAGCCGGAAGGGCTCGTGCCTGCGCCAACCTGCCGAACTCCCGGCCCGGAGGTCTTGAACGGACGCTCCTTCCTTTGGGCGCGGCGTGTGGGCTGCGGCTCCCGGACAGGCGGACTGGCCTTTAGCGCAACTAAACACTCCCTAACTCGCGCCTCGCGAAGCCATGCGGCAGCCTGACCGCCACGTCGGAAGTTGGGGTGAAGCGAGCGATGAAAAGCACTACATCGGTGGCGGTTGTGGAGATGGCCCAAGCGCCGGCCTTCGGGCCCGACGGTGCGATGGGGGGCCTCGAGACCAGGCTTCCGATGGCGCTCGGACTGCTCGTCGAAGCCATGTCCCTGCTGGGCCACGATGGCGACGGCGTGCGCCGGCTGCTGGACCGGACGATGGCTCTGCTGGGGGATGACGACGCGGATGAAGAGCACCCGGCCATCGCCCGCCTCGCCGGCCTCGCGCCGTGGCGGGCCCAGCGGGCTATCGTTTTCGTGGAGCAGCGCCTGAGCACCAATATCCGCGCAGCGGAGCTGGCCCGCGACGCACGGCTCAGCCGGTCCTACTTCTCGCGGTCCTTCAAGATGACCTTCGGGGTGGCGCCCAATATCTACGTGCTGCGGCGTCGCGTGGCGCTGGCCCAGGAGATGATGCGGACGACCGATGAACCGCTCTGCCAGGTCTCGGCCGCCTGCGGTTTCAGCGACCAGGCCCACTTCTCCCGCGTCTTCCGTCGCTTCATCGGGACATCGCCGAGGGCTTGGCGTCGTGCGCAGGGCTGTGGTGGGCGAACGGCCGGCCTAGACCCGGACCAAGTCGCCGAACTCGTCGAGGACCCTTCGGGCCTCCGCCAGGGCTGGTACGGGCGGCTCGCCATGGAAGTCGCGGCATAGGGGCCCCAGCAGGGCCTTGGCCTCCGCGCCGCGACCGGATCGCCACAGCAGCCCAGCCAGGCTGGTGGCGGACTTCAGGCCCCAGTAGCGGGCCCCCTGTCGGCGGGCCACCGCCAGCGACTTACGAAGCAGCGCCTCGGCCTCGGCCGCGTCGGCGCGCAGGCCGAACTGCGCCAGGGCCTTGAGGCGAAGGAGTTCCGGCAGGCACCATTCGCCGCGCCCCCGCTCCGCCATCCCAGACGCAAACTCGACGACGTGCATCGCCTCGTCGAGGCGCGTGTCCAAGAGCAGGGCCTCCGCCACCACCAGCCATCCCTGCGCCTGGGTGGCGTTGTAGCGGCCGGCGGCCTGATAGGCGTCGAGGGCCGTCCGCATGGTCTCGACGCCGTCGCGCCGCCAGCCCTCACGAATCTTGAGCCACCCCTCGAAGTAGGGCCCGTAGAGGGTCATGAGCGGGTGACGGACGCCGACCTCCTTGAGCCGCGAAACCGCGTCGTTCGCGGCAGTTGCGTCCGCCAGCTCCAGCGCCGCCGGGCCGGCCCCGAGCCCAAAGGCCAGCAGAAGGGTCGGGCCGTGATCGAGCCGCAGCGCCTCTTCCGCGGCCGCCCGCGCATGCTCCATCGCGTCCCCGACGCGGCCTTCCAGCCAGAGCACCCGCGACATGAAGACCTGGGCCGACACCTGTTGGTCGAACCACCGCAGGCGATAGTTCCGCGGGCGCGCGCCGCTCTTCAACGTCGGCCCGATGTCGGCCCGCGCACCGGCCTGGTCCCCCATCATGTGCTTGACCACGCCCAGCATGGCGCGGCCCATTTCCCCCAGCGCCGGGTCGGACGCGCCGTCCGCCTCTGTGATGAAAGCCAGCGCCTCCCGCCGCGCGGCGCTATTGTCGTTCGTCAGGAAATGGCAGTGGCAGAGCCCCCAGCGTGTCATGAGCTTGAGTTCGATCAGCTCGCTGGCCTGCGCCAGCGACGACGCCTTGGACCACAGGTCCCGCATTTGCTGGGGCGACGGCGCCCGCCCCCAGTTCATCTCACCGGCGATCGCCAGGGCCGAGTAGAGCAGCGCCCGGCCGAGCGAGCACTCCGGCCCCTGGCCGGTCAGAAACGGCAGGGCCTGTTCGACCCGCTGGCAGCATTCGGCGGTGTTGGAGGCGCTGACCCACATCGGCGTGGCGGCGACCGTTAGCCTCACGCCCACCAAGGGTTCCCCTTCGGCCGAGAACGCCCAGTCCAGCGCGGCGCGGGTATCGTCGAGCAGTAAGGTGTGACGGGCGAGGAGCGCCGTCTCCGCAAAGGTGGCCACCTTCAGGTCCCGCTCCAGCACGCGCGCGAGATGCCTGGCGTGGCGTCGCGCCACGTCGCTGTGTTCTCCGCGCCGGAGGAGCTGTTCAGCGCCGTAGGCCCGAGCTGAATCGAGGAGTCGGCACCTCACCGACTCGCCCTGTACATCGAGGACGATCAGGGACTTAAAGGCGAGATCGATGAGGCCGTCGAGCAGGGTCCGGTCGCCGTGCGCCTGCACGTCGACCACGGCGCGGGCGTCCTCCGGCGAGAAGGGGCCCCGGAAGACCGACAGCTGCCGGAAGAGGGTCTGCAACGGCGGCGATAGGAGGTCGTAGCTCCAGTCCAGGGTTGCGCGGAGCGTGCGCTGTCGGGGAAGGGCCGTCCGGTAGCCGCGGGTGAGGACAGAGAACCGATCGTGCAGATGGTTCGCCAAGCCTCTCGTCCCTAACGTTTCCACCGCCGCCGCCGCCAGTTCGATCGCCAGCGGCAGACCGTCCAGCTGTCGGCAGATCTCGGCCACGACGGGGGCGTCGTCGTCGGCGAAGGCGAAGCTGTCAGAATGGGCGATGGCGCGCTCCACGAACAGCTGAGGCGCCGGAAAGGCCATGATGTCGCACGCCGTTTGAGCGGCTTCGGTCGGTGGCGATTCCAGAGGCGCCAGCCGGTAGACCCTTTCCGCCGCGATGCCGAGCGGTTCGCGGCTCGTTGCTAGAATCCGGATTCCGGGCGCTTCCCAGTGTAGCCTCTCCGCCAGCCGCGCGATCGCCTCGATGACATGCTCGCAATTGTCGAAGAGGATCAGGCCTTGGCGCTGCGCCAGGAAAGCGCAAAGCGCTGGCGCCAGATCGGCGGTCTGGGCCGCCACCCCGAGCGCGGCCGCCAGCGCGGCCGGCGCCAGCTGGGGATCGCCAAGTCCGCTCAGGTCGACAAAGGTCTGGCCGTCGGGAAATTCGTCGGCGATCGCGCGCGCCAAGGCCACCGCAAGAGTCGTCTTCCCGATGCCGCCGCAACCGACGATGCTGATCAGCCGCTCGTCGCGCGCGATCTCCATCAGGCGGGCGAGGTCCCCATCGCGCCCGATGATCTTGCGGGGCGGCGTCGGGAAGGGATCGCGCGGGGCCGCGGACGTGGGGCCTGGTAGTCCATGGACACCTCTGAAGCCCCGAACCACGGGCGCCACGAAGCAGTAGCCGCGGCCGCGCACGTTGAGGATGAAACGCCGGCCGTCGCGGCCGTCGCCCAGGGCGTTCCTGAGCGCCGCCATCTGCACCCGGACGTTCACGTCTTCGATGACGTGGCCCCAGACGCGGTCCAGTATTTCCTCTGACGTGACGACGCGGCCGGAGGCCCGGAGAAGGAGGAGGAGGATGTCGAACGCGCGGCTGTTGATCCGCACCGGCGTCCCGGCCTGGACCAGCAGCCGCTGATCCGCGATCAATCGAAACGGCCCAAATTCGAATGCTTCGCGCATTGATTGACTCTGTCGTTCCTTGCGAAGCCCTCCCCGGCCCCTCATACGACGGCTCGCATCGACTCGTCATCCCGTCCGGCCAACAAACTCGGACAACGCGTTACGAGTGGGCGACAGCTCGGTTACCCGGACGTCGGCCAATCGGGGTGCGGCGAAACTTGCGTTGCACCGCTGCCGTCATCTGCATCGTCCCAGGGGCGAGACGGTGCATCCCGAACGACGATATCCTAGCGGCTTCTCCGCGACCCTACCTCCGTTCCGGACGCGCCGGTCGATCCGCGCGAGGCCCAGGAGAGGCACGATGATGAAGAAGATCCATGGAGTCCTCAGCGCTCCCCATCAGCACTGGGTTGGCGACGGCTTCCCCGTGCGGACGCTGTTTTCCTACCAGGACATCGTCCAGTACATCAGTCCCTTCCTCCTCCTCGACTACGCCGGACCGCACCATTTCGAGCCTTCGCCCTCGCCTCGGGGCGTCGGCCAGCATCCGCATCGCGGGTTCGAGACCGTGACCGTCGTCTACGAAGGCGAGGTCGCCCACCGCGACTCGACCGGGGAAGGCGGCGTCATCGGTCCGGGCGACGTCCAGTGGATGACCGCCGCCAGCGGCATTCTGCATGAGGAATTCCATTCCCCGATCTTCGGCCGGACCGGCGGGTCGTTGCGCATGGTGCAGCTCTGGGTGAACCTGCCCGCGAAGGCCAAGGCCGCGCCGCCGCGTTACCAGGGCATCACCGCCGCCGAGATACCTTCGGTCGAACTCGGCCAAGGTGCGCGGGCGAGGGTGATCGCCGGCGAGCTCACGGGGGTGAAAGGCGTGGCCCAGACCTTCACTAAGATGAATCTCTGGGACGTGCGCCTGGAAGCCGGTGCCTCGATCGCCTTCGACCTTCCGGAGGGCCACAACGCCGCCGTCGCCGTCCTGTCGGGCGCGATCATCGCCAACAATGACGCCAGCGCCGGCGAGGCCGACGTCGTGATCCTCGATCGCTCGGGGAGGGACCTGCTGGTCGACGCCCTCGAGGACTCGATCCTGCTGGTGATGACGGGCGAGCCGATCGATGAGCCCATCGTGGGCTACGGCCCGTTCGTCATGAACACGGAAGCGGAGATCCGCCAGGCCTTGGCCGACCTGCGCAGCGGCCGCTTCGGTCGGCTCGCCGAGCCGACCGTCTAAGGCCCGCCGCCGTCGGCGAGCCGGAGTGCGAGGCACGCGAGGCCTCAGCACAGGCGTGCAAGACCGGTGCTGGGCGGCGCCGCACCTTCGCGCAGCATCAGTCAACAGAGGCGCTCATGGACAAGCCCACGACTCTGACCACCGCCGCCGGCATTCCGGTCTCCGACAACCAGAACAGCCTGACCGCCGGCCCGCGCGGCCCGCTGCTGGTGCAGGACCTGCACCTCTTCGAGAAGCACGCCCACTTCAACCGCGAGCGCATCCCCGAGCGCGTGGTGCACGCCAAGGGTTCGGCGGCCTACGGGACCTTCACGGTGACCGGTGACATCCGGCAGTTCAGCCGCGCGGAGCTGTTCTCCGCGGTCGGCAAGGAGACGCCGATCTTCCTGCGCTTCTCCACGGTGGCCGGGGAGCGCGGCGCCGCTGACGCTGAACGCGACGTGCGCGGCTTCGCGGTCAAATTCTACACGAACGAAGGCAACTGGGACCTCGTCGGCAACAACACCCCGGTCTTCTTCGTGCGCGACCCGCTCAAATTCCCCGACTTCATCCGCACGCAGAAGCGCGATCCGCGCACCAACCTGCGCAGCGCCACGGCGATGTGGGATTTCTGGAGCCTCAGCCCCGAAAGCCTGCACCAGGTGACGATCCTGTTCTCGGATCGCGGCTTGCCCAAGAGCTATCGCCACATGCACGGCTTCGGCTCGCACACCTACAGCCTCATCAACGCCGCCGGCGAGCGCTTCTGGGTGAAGTTCCACTTCAAGACCCAGCAGGGGATCGAGACCCTGACCAACGCCGAGGCTGCGGCCACGATCGCCGAGGATCGCGAGAGCCATCAGCGCGACCTCTTCGACGCCATCGAGCGGGGCCTGTTCCCGCGCTGGACCGTATGCATCCAGGTGATGCCGGAGGCCGAGGCGGAGACGACGCCCCTCAACCCCTTCGACCTGACGAAGGTCTGGCCGCACGCCGACTATCCGCTCATCGAGGTGGGCGTCCTCGAGCTCAACCAGAATCCGGACAACTACCACGCCGAGGTGGAGCAATCGACCTTCAGCCCTGGCAACGTCGTCCCCGGCGTCGGCTACAGCCCCGACAAGATGCTGCAGTTCCGGCTGTTCGCCTACGCCGACGCGCAACGCTACCGCTTGGGAACGAACTCGGACGCCTTGCCGGTCAACCGGCCGCTTGTGCCGGTGCACAGCTACCACCGCGACGGCGCCATGCGGTTCGACGACAACAGCGGCGGGAGGGTGAACTACGAACCGAACAGCTTCGCTGGACCGATAGAAGACGCGGCCTTCCGCGAGCCGCCGCTGAAGCTCACCGGCGACGCTGACCGCTACGACCACCGCGCCGGCAACGACGATCATGGCCAGGCCGGCGACCTCTTCCGCCTGATGAGCGACGACCAGAGGCGCCAGCTGATGGACAACATCGCCGCGGCCCTGGCCGGCGTGCCGCAGGGGATCGTCCGTCGACTGATCGGCCACTTCGCGAAGGCGGACCCGGCCTACGGGGCAGGGGTCGCGGCGCGGCTGGGGTTGGACGTCACAATGGCGGCGCAATGAGGTCGACGACCGACGGGGATGACGGCGCCCGGGGCCCCTTGCCGGCGAAGGACTGTCGTTCTGCAACCTCCTGTCCCGCGGCGGACAGGTCCGGCGGCCGCCGCCCTGACCGGATGCGCTGCCGCCCACCGCCGTCGAATGGATGAGCATGACGTCAACGCAGCCAGATCAAAGACCTGGACGCGCCGCGGAATGCCTTGGGAACGTGAGTTTTGACTCTACCGTCACTCAGACAGTTACAATACCTCGTCGCCTTGCACGCGCATCAGCACTTCGGCCGCGCCGCTGACGCTTGCAATGTCACGCAGTCCACCCTCTCCGCCGGACTCAAGGAACTCGAGATGGTCCTTGGCGTGCGCCTTGTGGAGCGGACCCGCCGGGTCATCGTGTTCACCGCCACGGGCCTCGGCGTCGTGCGTCGGGCGGAGGATCTCCTGCAGCAGGCGCGGGACCTGTCGGCGGTGAGGCATATCGGCCCGGAGCCCCTGGCGGGCGCCATCAGGCTCAGCATCACCCCGACCGTCGCGCCCTTCCTCCTGCCCAGAATCCTGGGATCTATCCGCCGCACCTATCCGGCGCTGGAGTTCGTGGTTCATGAGGAAGTGAGCCAGGCGGGTTTCGCCGGCCTGTCCAGCGGCGCCCGCGACTGCATGATCCTGGCGCGCCGCGACGATGGCGGCGACTTCGAATACGGGGCCCTGTTTGAAGACCCGATCATGGTGGCGATGCGGTCGGATGATCCGATCGCCCAACGCTCGTCCATCCGGCCCGAGGACCTCTCCAGCGACCGGCTGTTCCTGCCGCACGAGGTCGGCGGTCTTCTCGATTCTGCCCGGCTGGCCGGCCATCGGCTCGACGACGGACCCAAGGCAGCGCCTAGCGCGTCGATCCACACCCTCGTCCAGCTGGTCAATGCCGGGATGGGCGCGATGCTCCTGCCGCAGATGGCGGTCGAGTCCGGCGTCACAGCCGGAACCGAGGTCGTGACGCGCCCTCTGGCCGGCCCGCCCGCCCGGCGCGTCATTGCGTTGGCCTGGCGGCGGAACAGTCCCCTCCGCGAGGGGTTCACGCGCCTCGCCGGCAAGATCCGCGAGCTCTATCAGGGGCCGCCGCTCGTCGCGGCGGCCTAGCGGTCCGAGGGCGGCCATCGCTGGGTCGCGAGACCCCCGTCACTCATCGGAATCTTCGATCAGCCCGCCCAAATCAATTCGTTTCTTCGGCGAGAGTCCGCCTCCTAAACAGCCGCCGACGTTTCGCAAGGTTTGCGACAAAGGAGGCTCGACCCGATGAGATTCAGGATGCCGTTGACGGCGCTCGCCGTCCTCGCGATCATCGCGTCAGGCGCGATCGCTCAAACGCCGCCCATGACGCGCGACACCGGCGCGCCGGTCGGCGACAATCAGAACTCCAAGACCGCTGGCGCCGACGGCCCGGTGCTGCTGGAGGACTTCAACCTCATCGAAAAGCTCGCCCGTTTCGACCGCGAGCGGGTGCCCGAGCGGGTCGTGCACGCCCGCGGCACCGGCGCCGGGGGGGTCTTCGTCGCCAGCACTGACCTGTCGCAATACACCCGCGCATCCCTCTTCGCGGCCCCGGGGAAGGAGACGCCGGTCTTTGTGCGGTTCTCGACTGTCATGAACTTCCGCGGCTCGCCCGAAGCCGCCCGTGACCCGCGGGGCTTCGCCGTCAAGTTCTACACCGACCAGGGAAACTGGGACATGGTCGGCAACAACCTGCCGGTCTTCTTCATCCGCGACGCCATCAAATTCCCTGACTTCGTGCACGCCAACAAGCCGTCACCGGTGACCAATGTGCAGGACCCCAATCGCGCGTTCGACTTCTTCTCGCACCAGCCTGAATCCACCCACATGCTCACCATGCTCTATACGGACACCTACGGGATGCCGAAGAGCTATCGCACCATGGACGGCCACGGCGTCCACGCGTTTCGGCTGGTCAACAAGGACGGCAAGGTCGTCTTCGCGAAGTTCCATTGGAAGGCGCAGGCCGGCCTGCACGGCATGACGGCCGCGGAAACCAAGGCCGCCGACACCAACTACGCCACGCGAGACCTCTACGGCGCGATCAAGGCCGGCGACTTCCCCAAGTGGGACCTGATGATACAGACGCTCACGGCCGAGCAGGTCGCGCACCTGCCCTATGACGGCTTCGACGACACCAAGACCTGGAACGGCGTGCCGGAGACGAAGATCGGCACGATGACCCTGAACAAGGTGCCGGACAACTACTTCCAGGCCACAGAAGAAGCGGCCTTCTGCCCCTGCGTCATGGTCCCCGGCATCGAGCCGTCGCCTGACAAGATGATGCAGGGCCGCCTATTCTCCTACGCCGACACCCAGCGCTATCGGATCGGCGCCAACTACCTCCAACTGCCGGTCAACCGGCCCCTGACGCCGGTCAACAACAACAACGTCGACGGCCCGATGAACCTCGTCCCGAGGACGGGCGACATCAACTACGAGCCGACCGAGGCCCCGGGGACACCGGCCCAGCAAACCGAATACCGCTACAGCCAGTATGCGGTTTCCGGCCTGACCCAGCAGACCCGCATCGGCAAGGAAGACAACTTCCGGGAAGCGGGGGAATTCTATCGCGGGCTCGGCAAGGTCGAGCAGGACCACCTGATCTTGAACCTTGCGGCTGACATCGGCCAGGTCGGCGACGTCAGGATCCGCCAGACCATGGTCAGCTTCTTCTACCGGGCGGACCACGACTACGGAACTCGCCTGGCCAAGCTCGTCAACGTCGACATCGCCGCGGCCAGCCAGGTCGCCGACCGCTGATCCCCGGCGCCGCGCCATCTTGCGAGGTGCTGCATGCTCCAGCTGTTTTTCCCCGTGATCGGCGCGGGCCTGGCCCTGGCGCTCGTCACGGCGCCCTTGGCCCGGGCCGCCGATCCGGCCTCGGACCACGTGCGGACGCTCTATTTTGAAGCCGCCCGGCAAGGCCGAACGGACCTGCTCGCCGGTTTGATCCGGGCCGGCATGCCGGTGGATGTCCGTGACAGCCGAGGGTACACCGCCCTGATCCTCGCGGCCTACGACGACCAGCCGTCCGCGGTCGACCTGCTGCTCGAACAGGGGGCCGATCCGTGTGCGGCGGACCTCAGGGGCGACACCGCCCTGATGGGCGTCGCCTTCGAGGGCCGGCTGGCCATCGCCGAGCGCCTGGTCGCCCGTTGTGACGTCAACACGCGCAACCGCGAGGGCCAGACCGCGGTGATGATCGCCGCGCTGTTCGGTCACGCTGAAATCGTCCGCCTGCTCGCCAGGCACGGCGGGGACCTCGCACTGAAGGACGCATCCGGCAATTCGGCGAGCGCTCTGGCGCGCCAGCAGGGCAATGCCGCGATGGAAGCCCTGCTGACGGAATTGCAGGCGAGAGGGCGGTCCGGCTGAGATCGCCGCCGCGGAAAGGACCTGAACATGGAAAGTATGACGATCGGCGCCTCGGGCGTCACGACCTCCCGCATCGGCCTGGGGACCTGGGCGATCGGGGGCTCGATGTGGGGCGGCGCCGACGAGGCCCAGTCCATCGCCACCATTCGCTTGGCGGTCGAGCGCGGGGTGACGCTGATCGACACCGCGCCGGTCTACGGCTTCGGAGTCGCCGAGGAAGTGGTCGGCAGGGCGCTCGCCGAGGGTCGCCTGCGCGACAAGGTGCAGATCGCCACCAAGGGGGGACTGTTGTGGAAGGACGGCCAACCGTTCCGCGACTCCAGCCCCGCGCGCATCCGTCAGCAGATCGAAGCGTCGCTGCGTCGCCTGCGCACCGACGTGATCGACCTCTACCAGGTGCATTGGCCCGACGCCGGGACCCCCATCCCGCAGACGGCCGAGGCGCTGGAAAAGCTGCGCCGTGAGGGCAAGATCCGGGCGATCGGCGTCAGCAACTTCTCGCCGGCCCAGACGGCCGCCTTCAGCGCCGTGGCCGACCTTGACGCCGTCCAACCGCCCTACAACCTCTTCGAGCGCGAGATCGAGGTCGACGTGCTGCCCCACGCCAAGGTCGCGGGCCTGACGGTGCTGGCCTACGGCGCCCTGTGCCGTGGCCTGCTCGCCGGCCGGATCACTGCCCAGACCGCCTTCACCGGCGACGACCTGCGCAAACAGGATCCGAAATTCCAGGGCGAGCGCTTCCGGCAGTATCTGTCGGCCGCCGAGGCCTTGAAGATCCTGGCGCGCGAGCGGTTCGGCAGGTCGCTGCCCGCGCTGGCGGTGCGCTGGATCCTCGACCAGGGGCCGACGATCGCCTTGTGGGGCGCCCGCCGTCCCGCGCAGCTGGACCCGGTCGCCGAAGTCTCCGGCTGGCGCATCGATGAAGCCAGCAAGGCGGACATCGACGCGATCCTCAAGCGCTGCATCGAGGAGCCGGTCTCCCCGGACTTCATGGCGCCGCCCGCGCGCCAAGCCTTGAGCCATTGAGCCCGCGGACGACGCGCCGCCGCCTCGCACTGGAAGTGGCCTGAAATGCGCTGCATCCTTCGCGTCGCGGCGCCGCGTCGGTCGTGACGACGGATCTCCCGCGGCCGCTTCCAGCGGCGATCGTCGCGTCTGGGCGCCGCCTGGCGGGCGGCGAGGGCGTTCGACGACGTCGGCCGTTTCAACTTTCCCGCACCGCCCGCCAGGCGGCCAGGATGGCGTCGCAGGCGCGTTCCGCCTCTTCCGGGGTGGTCGCCATGGAGCTGACCGACAGGCGCATGATGGCGCGCGCGCGCCAACGGGCTTCACCGGCGAAGCATTGGTTGTCCGCCTGAATCCGCCGCACGGTCTCAAGCGTGAGGCGGTCGCCCACCGCGCCGGGCGCCGCCGGGCCGAAGCGGACGGCGACCTGGTTCAGCCCGACATCGTTCAACACGCTGACCCCGGGCTCGCGCGACAGGCGCTCGGCCATCCGCGCCGCGATCCGGCAATGGCGCTCGACCAAGGCGGCGATGCCGCTGCGGCCGAGGTGGCGTAGCATCGCCCAGGTGGCGAAGCCCCAGGCGCGCCGCGACTGCTCGGGCACGAAGTGGGAGGGATCGCGCTCGCCCGCGCCGGCGACCGGCAGGTAGCTCGCCGTGATCCCCATGGCGCGCCGATGTGCGTCCGCGTCTCGCACGATGACGTAGCCGCAGTCGTACGGCGTCTGCAGCCACTTGTGGCCGTCGGTCGCCCAGGAGTCGGCCGACTCGAAGCCGGCGGCGAGATCGGCCCTGGACGGGCAGGCGCGGGCCCAGAGGCCGAAGGCGCCGTCTAGGTGCACCCAAGCGCCCTTGGCCTTGGCCTGGGGGATGAGCCGGGCCGCCGGATCGAAGGCGCCGGTGTGGAGTTGACCCGCCTGCAAGATCAGCAGAGGCGGGGAATGGACGTCATCCAGCGCTGCGGCCAGGGCCTCGGGCAGTATGCGGCCTTCAGTATCCGTGGCGAGCCGGGTGACCCGGCGCTCGCCCAGGCCCAGGTATCTCAGGGCCGCGAAGACGGTCGCGTGGGCGTCGTCGCCAATCAGCACCTCGATCGGCGGGGCGCCGAACAGGCCGTCGGCCTCCACGTACCATCCTGCGTTGCGCAGCAGTGCGCCGCGCGCGGCGGCCAGGCCCACGAAGTTTGCGAGCGTGGCGCCCGTGACGAACCCCACCGACGCCTCGCGCGGCAGGTCCTGAAGGTCCAGCAGCCATTTCCCGGCGACCGCCACGGCGGCGGACGCCGCCGGCGTGCGCAAGGCGTTTCCGGCGTTCTGACCCCAGGCCGAGGTGAGCCAGTCGGCGGCCACGCCCACGGGATGGGAGGCGCCGATCACCCAGCCAAAGAAGCGCGGCCCGACCAATTCGCGCAAGCCGGGCCTGGCCAGCCGGTCCAGGGCGTCGATCACCTGCAGGGCCGGTTCGCCCGCCTCCGGCGTGGGGCCGGAGAAGGCCGCGATCGCTTCGGCCAGGCTCTGGGGCGGCGACTGGTCTGGTGCGCCCACGCCTTGGCGATAGTCGAGCGCCCGGCGCAGGGCCGACGCGAACAGCGGCTTCATTTCCGCACCCAGCGGCCCAAAATCTTCGCGGCCCATGGCTTTTAAAGTCCCGTCCGGGTGTCCCATGGGGCGCTGCGGCCCCGAGCGGGACAAACAGTCCCCCCGGGCCAGATCCCGCGTGCTTGCTCCGGGGCCAATGAGATCAAAAGGAATCCGTGGAAAACCGACATTCACAATCGAGCGGGCGACGTCGGCTGGACGACGACCACTTTCCCCTTGGCGCGGCCGCGTTCCAGATAGTCGAGGGCCTCGGCGATGTCGGCGAACGCGTAGGTCTTGTCGACGACGACCCGCAGTCGTCCCTGCTCGATCAACCCCGCGAGTTGAGCCAGATCGTCGCCGCTCGGATGCATGAACAGATATCTGTAGCTGACGCCCGCCAGCCGCGCCCGCCGCCGGACGCCGTAGCTCATCACCCAAAAGACCGCCGCCAGAGCTCTGCGGCCGCCGAGATCCCGCAGCGCCGTTTGCGGCTCTGGAACGGCGGCGACCGAAACGACCTTGGTCCCAGCCTTCATGATCCGGAACATCTGATCCAGGGTCTCGCCGCCGACCAGATCGAGGCCCGCGTCAAAATCCGTCCCAACCCTGGAGAGATCGTGGGTCGTGTAGTCGATCACCTGGTCCGCGCCGAGCGAGCGCACCAACGCCTCTCCCTGCTTCGAAGCTGTCGTCGTCACATGGGCGCCCAGCCACTTGGCGATCTGGATGGCGAAGGTGCCGACGCCGCCGGCGCCCCCGGAAATGAACACCTTCTGCCCCGGCTTCAGGCCAAGTTCGTCCCTGAGCGCCTGGAGGGCGGTCAGGCCCGCAAGCGGCACGCCCGCCGCGGCGATGAAATCCAGGTTCGCCGGCATGTGGGCGGCGCAGTCTTCGCCGACCGTCGCCTGCTCCGCGAAGGCGCCGAGCCGATCCTTCTCGACCCGGGCGAACACCCGGTCGCCGACGGAGAACCGCGTGACCTGATCGCCGACCGCGACCACCTGGCCCGCCAGTTCGTTGCCGAGCATAAACGGAAGCTTGAATCGGTAGATGGGGCGTAGCCGTCCCTGTCGAAAACCGATGTCCACCGGATTCAGACCCGCCGCACGCACGTCGATGCGAATGTCGCGCGGCCGCAGCACCGGCGCTGGGACCTCCACCAGCGACGCGCCATCGGGACCGCCGTAACGCCTGAGCACATAGGCAAGCATGGGTGTTTCCGCTCCTGGACCATCATGCTCCTAACCTTTAAGCAAGGTTGAAGGTCAAGCGGCGAGGATCGCGTCTTGCAGATCGGGGAACTGGCGACGCGAAGCGGCCTTAGGGCGTCCCGCATCCGCTTCTACGAGGCCCAAGGGCTGATCAGCGTCACCCGCCGGGCCAACGGCTACCGCGCCTATTCGGCCGAGGCGCTCGTGGCGTTGAATATCATCACCAGCGCCCAGGACGCCGGCTTCACGCTCGGAGAAATCCGTCGCCTCATGCCGGGCGACCTGTCGGGCTGGCGCGAGGGCGAACTGGTTGGCGCTCTGCGGAAGAGGGTCGACGACATCCGGGCGATCGAGAGGCGCCTGGCGCAGACGCGACTCCAGATCGAGGCCTTGATCGCCGACATCGGTGACCGGCCTGATGGGATGACCTGCGAAGCGAACACCGATCGCGTCCTGAAGCAGTTCAAGAGCGTTCGGCCGATCGAAGCCCTGGACGAGTAGGCGACCGCCGTCGCCAGCCCGCCGCCGCCCCGGCGACGCCAGGGGCAGCTCGCCGGTCATGTCTGGCCGGTCTCAGCCGGGCAGGGCGCCGGTTGGGTCCCGGCTGCGCGCCTAGGCCACGTCGCGCCCTGTGAGCCCGCCCACCACGAAATCGATGAACAGGCGCACTCGGCTGGGAAGGTGGCTGCGCGTTTGGTAGATCACATAGAGGTTGAGTTCGTTGTCGCTGAATGGCGCCAGGAGCTCGAGGAGGCGCGCTTCTGCCAGATCGTTCTCAACGTCCCAATGCGCCTTCAGGCCGATGCCCCGGCCCGAAAGGATCCAGTCGTGCACGACCTCGGCGCTGTTGGTGGCGAGCGTGCGGCGGACACGCACCTCCACAGGTCGGCCGTGTTCGATGAAGGTCCAGCGATCGAGCGGTTGGTGGCCGCGCAGCAGCTGTATGCAGTCATGCTGTAGCAGGTCGGCTGGCGTCTCGGGACGGCCGCGCCTCTCGATATAGTCCGGCGAGGCGCAGACGACGCGACGGCTGGGGAACACCAGGCGGGTGACGATGTCGCCGTCGAGCGGCTGGTCGGTGTGTAGCGCGAGATCCAGGTCGTTGCCGACGACATCCGCTCGCGCGTCGCTGAGCACCAGTTCGACGGTGACGTCGGGATATTGCCGGGTGAAGGCGTCGATCAGCGGCGCGATGCGGCGACGCCCGATCTCCAGGGGCGCCCCCACTCGGAGGTGCCCCCGCGGGGTCTGGGTGCGGGCGCCGACCTCGGCCTCGACCTCATCGATGTTCGCCAGAATGAGCGCGCCCCGTTCATAGAGAAGGGCGCCCTCCTCCGTCAGGGCGAAGTGTCGGGTGCTGCGGTCGATCAGCCGCGCGCCCAGCCGGTGTTCCATCGCTGAAAGGCGGCGGCTCATCGCTGGCGCCGACCGGTTGAGCCGCCGCGCGGTCTCCGAGAGGCTGCCGGCCGCGACCATGCGGACGAACAGCCGAAGGTCGCTGATGTCATCGTTCATGACGCCTTATCCTTCCGAAAATCGGAAAGATACGATGCGAGGTCTCCGACTACCAACTGCGCCCGCTCCGGCAGATTTAGGACACTGACAGCCTAGCGGACCAGCGCGCGTCTCCGACGCCGCTCCAGCAGAACGAGCCGGACATGACAGTCGCCGAACTTGCACCAGACACCAGGGCCTCGGGCGCGCGGCGCGGTATGTCGCATCGCCTGCTGGCGGCCGGGGCCGCGGGCGCGATGGTCCTGGCGGGCGCCGCCTGGGGCGCCAATTACTGGACGATCGCCCGCTTTTTCCAGGCGACCGACGACGCCTACGTGAAGGCGGACTCCAGCGTGGTGGCGCCCAAGGTCGCCGGATACATCGGCGAACTGCTCGTGCAGGACAACCAGAGGGTCAAGGCCGGTCAGGTCCTGGCCAGGATCGACGACCGGGACTTCCGCGCGGCCCTGGACGAAGCGAGCGCCAGCGTCGAGGCGGCCAAGGCGTCCGTGGCCAACCTCAACGCCCAGATCGCCGCACAAGGCTCGATCATCCGCCAGGCGGACGCCAGCGTCACCGCCGCGGGCGCCACCCTGGCGCTCGCCCAGCGCAACGACGCCCGGCGCGCCGAGATGGCCAAGGTGGGCTACGGCTCGGACGAACAGGCCGACAACGCCGCGACCGATGCGAAGGAGAAGGGCGCCGCCTTGACGCGCCTGCAGGCCGGCGCCACGACCGCGCGCCAGCAGGTGCAGGTTCTGACCTCCCAGCGCCAGCTCGTCGAGGCGCAGGTCGCCCGCGCCGAGGCCGCGCAGCATCAGGTGGAGCTCAATCTCGGCTATTCGAGCATCGTCGCCCCGATCGACGGCGTCGTCGCCGCGCGCACGACGCGGCAGGGCCAGTACGTCCAGGCTGGGACGCAGTTGATGGCCATCGTCCCGCTGCAGCAGACCTATGTGGTGGCCAATTTCAAGGAGACCCAGCTCACCGACGTGAAGCCGGGCCAGCGGGTGCGGGTCAAGGTCGACGGCTTCCCCGGCCACGACGTGGAAGGTCGCGTCGATAGCCTGGCGCCGGCCACCGGCCTGGAGTTCAGCCTGCTGCCGCCGGACAACGCCACGGGCAACTTCACCAAGATCGTGCAGCGCATCCCGGTGAAGATCGTCTTCGATCCGCGCAACCCGCTGGCCGGCCGCCTGCGCCCGGGGATGTCGGTGAACGCCGCGATTGACACGCGACCCGGCGCCGCCGTCGCGGTCCAGGGGCGCTGAGCCATGCCCAGCATCGCCGCCGCGCCCGTCGCGGCCCGGCGTCCCGACCTGGCCGCGCCCGCCGCCCGGCCCGTCGAGGACCTCGTCTCCCTGAAGACCTGGATCGCCGTGGTGGGCGCCGCGCTTGGCGCCTTCCTCGCCATCCTCAACATCCAGATCGTCAGCTCCTCCCTGGCCGACATCCAGGGCGCCCTCGGCGCCGGGGCGGACGAGGGCGGCTGGATCACGACGGCCTATCTGGTGGCCGAGATCATCGTCATCCCGATCAGCGGCTGGCTGGCGCGGGTGTTCTCCGTTCGCCGCTACCTGTTGGTCAACACCTTCGCCTTTCTGGTGATGACGGTCGCCTGCGCCTTCACCGCCAATCTCGGCCAGATGATCGTGGTGCGGGCCCTGCAGGGGTTCGCCGGGGGCGTGCTGATCCCGCTGGCCTTCTCGATCATCATGACCAAGCTGCCGCCGTCGAAGCACGCCGTCGGCCTGTCGATCTATGCGATCTCGGCGATCTTCGCGCCGTCGATCGGCCCGGTGATCGGCGGCTGGTGTAACGAGACCTTCGGCTGGCAGGCGATCTTCTTCGTCAACCTGCTGCCCGGCGCGATCATGTTCGCGATGCTGTGGTTCTCGCTCGAGGCGGAACCGCTGCAGCTCGACCTGCTGCGGCGGGGCGACTGGTTGGGCATCGCCACCATCGCCATGGGTCTCGGGTCCCTGGAGACCGTGCTGGAGGAGGGCGAGAAGGACGACTGGTTCGGCTCGACCTTCATCGTGCGGCTGGCCATCGTCGCCGCCGTGTCCCTCACCGCCTTCGTCGTGCTGCAGCTGACGCGCAAGGCCCCGCTCCTGAACCTGCGGCTGCTCACGCGGTGGAACTTCGGCCTGGGCACCGTGGCCAATTTCTTCTTCGGCTTTTCGATGTACGGCTGGCTCTACGTCGTGCCGCTCTACCTGGCCCGCATCCAGGGCTACAACGCCGAACAGATCGGCGGCGTGCTGATCTGGATCGGCCTCCCGCAGCTTGCGCTCATCCCGTTGGTCCCGCGGCTCATGAAGCGGGTGGACCCGCGGCGGCTGGTGATCGCCGGGTTCGTCCTGTTCATCATTGGTACCCTGCTGGCCACGAACCTTTCCGACAATTTCTCGGGGCCGCAGTTCATCGGGTCCAGCCTCGTGCGGGCCGTGGCCCAGGCGCTGATGATGACGCCGCTCTCCGCCATCGCCGTGGCGGGAATCGAGCGGGAGCAAGCGGGCTCCGCGGCGGCCCTCTACAACATGATCCGCAACCTCGGCGGCGCGATCGGCATCGCCGTGCTGCAGACCGTCCTGAGCAAGCGCGAGCAGTTCCACTCCGACGTTCTGACCAGCCAGATCTCGGTTCTGGACGCGGCGTCCCGTTCGCGGATCGACGCCCTGGCGCAGCCGTTCATGGCGCACGGCGTGGCCGACTCCGCCCTGGCTCACCATGAGGCGGCGGTCGCGGTGGCCCGCCTCGTGCGCCGGCAAGCCTACATGTTGGCCTACAGCGACGCCGTCATCCTTCAAAGCGCTCTTCTCGGCCTGGCCCTGGTGCTGGTGCTGCTGCTGAGGAAGGCCAACACCAGCTCCGCCGGGGAGGCGCACTGACATGCCCAAATCAATGACAAACCGGATCGCGATCCTGCTGGCGACAGCGGCTCTTGGGGGCTGCGCCGTCGGGCCGGACTTCAAGGCGCCGGCCCGTCCAACCGATCAGGCCTACTTGCCGCCAAGCGCCAATGACCTCGGTCCGATGACGGCCGGAGCGGTGACGCAGCGGGTCGAGATGGGCCGAGCCTTGCCGACCGACTGGTGGACGCGCCTCGGCTCTCAGGCGCTGAACGACACCGTCCAGATGGCGCTCGCCAACAACTGGTCGCTGGCGGCGGCCCAGGCCAACCTGGCCAAGGCAAGCCAACTAGTCAGGGCGTCGCGCGGCGCGCTCTATCCGCAGGTGGACGCATCCGGCGGCGCCGAGCGGCGCGCCTACGGGGCTTATTTCCTCGGCCCCAGCGCCTTCACCTTCCCCACCTTTTCCGCCTACACCGGCGGCGTCGGCGTCAGCTACGACCTGGACGTCTTCGGGGGCGCGCGCCGGCGCATCGAATTCGCCGCTGCAGACGCCGACGTGAACAGCGAGGCTCTGCACGCCGCGAAGCTGGCCGTCGCCGGCGGCGTGGTCATGACCGCCCTGCAGATCGCTTCCACCCGCGGCCAGATCGCGGCGGTCCAGGACATCATCGCGTCCGACCAGAAGACCCTGGATCTGGTCGGGGCCGCGCGGCGGACCGGCGTGGCCAGCCAGATGGACGTGACCACCGTCCAGAGCCAGCTCGACCGCGACCAGGCCTCACTCCCGCCCCTGCGCCAGCAGCTGGCCGTGGCCGGGGACGCTCTGGCCGCGCTGGCCGGGAAATCGCCGGCCGCCTGGGCCGCGCCGGATTTCGACCTGGACACGATGCGCCTTCCCGCGGAGGTCCCCCTGGTGGTGCCTTCGGAGCTGGTCCGCGCGCGGCCCGACATCCGCGCCGCCGAGGCCCAGCTGCACGCGGCCAGCGCGCAGGTGGGGATCGCGACGGCGGACCTCTATCCCCGGATCAACCTCAGCGCCGGCGTGGCGGGCGAAGGCCTGATGTCCGGGGGGTCGAGCACGGCCTGGAGCCTTGTCTCCGGCCTGACGGCGCCGATCTTCCACGGCGGATCGCTGACCGCCCGCCGCAAGGCCGCCGAGGACGCCTATCAGGCGGCGTTCGCGGACTATCAGCAGACGGTGCTGTCCGCCTTCCAGCAGGTCGCGGACAACCTGCAAGGGCTGTCCAACGCGGCCGACGGAGTCAGGACCGAGCAGCAGGCGATGGACTCGGCCACCTCGGCCCTGCGCCTGACCCGGCTCGGCTATGGCGTCGGCAACGCCGGAATCGTGCAGGTGCTGGACGCCCAGCGCCTCCAGCAATTGGCCGCGCTGAACCTCGTGCGCGCCCGAAGCGCCCGTTTCCTGAGCACGGTGAACCTGCTCCTCGCCGAGGGCGGCGCTGCGGAGGACCCCCTGCCGCCTCCGGCGCGGGATTGAGGATACCGGTCATGAAGCTCAGTACGATCCTTCCGGAGCAGGCGCCGCGCTGGGCCGACGCCATCCTCGATTGGCGGTGGACCTGGCCGATCACGCGCCTGGCCCTAATCTCGCTGTTCCTGGAGGGCCTCGCCGTCGAGTTCGGGGACCTGCCGGGCGCCGTGGCGACCCAGGCGCATTTTGGTCTCCATCCGGCCTGGCTCTGGGCGGGCGCGACCATCGCCGTCCAATTGGCCGGCTCGCTGGTCATTCTGTCGGGTCGCTACGTGTGGCTCGGGGCCGGGATGCTGGCGGTGTTCACCGGCGTCACGGAGGTCGTTGCGCACCGGTTCTGGGAACTCAGCGGCGCCGCGGAATTCGCCGCCCGGAACGAGTTCTTCGAGCATCTCGGCCTCATCGCCGGTTTCATCATGGCGGCAAACGCGGCGCGGGCGCGCCACGGGGCGCGGTATGACGACTAGGACAGCCGGGCTCACGACGAATCTGAGGATCGTGCGGGGCGGCGGCGCGTCGGCCATGGTCGACGACATGCGGACCTGGGCCGAGCCTTTCGGGACCATCGCTTTGCCCGCCTACGAAGCCCGGGACGCCCCTAGCGTCGCAACCATCGTTCCCTGAGGGCGCAAGTCGAAGCCGGCCACCCATCGTCGCCGAAGAAGACTCTTTGGCCGCAAGTTCAAGGACGCGGTCAACAGTCCCGGCGACTGGGGTCGTGAGTGGGTCACCCATCCGACGCGCCGGGCGGCAGCCGTCGGTCCGCAAGCAGCGTCGGCCTGCCATCGGATTCTCCGCCCGGTGGCACGCCGTTTCCCGACGCCGCCCTCGCTCGCGTCCGCGTCGCCGGATCCGATCGCGATGGTTCGGGGCCCCTGCGTGACGACCCCGCCGGAGCGGACGGCCGGCGTTTCGCGCCGCGAATCAGCGCGGCCCGGACGTCGTTGAGGTCTGCGTTCGCCGATGGCCGGGATGGGGCTTCCACGGAGGTTTCCGCAACCAGGTTGCGGAGGGCGTCGCTCGGATTGCGGAACACTGCGCCGCACGGCTCGCCGCGCAGATTTCCCCACATGGAAAGCGCCGTCGAAGCTTGTCCGCGAGCCGGATCGTGTAGAACCAGAAAACAACCAAGGGTTGTGTAAAGCGAGTTCGATGGGCAAACCCACACCGGTCGTTCCGTCCCGCAGCGAGGCCCTGGGTCAGGCGCTGAAATCGCTCCGTTGGCTGAGGGGGCGTCGCCCCGGCGAGATGGCCGACCTCATAGGCATCTCTCGGCGGTCGTACGAGTATTTTGAAGCCGGGCGCGGGCCCTTGAACGTCGATCGCGTGCATCGCTTCGCGCAGATCCTGGACGTCGATCCCTTCGCCATCTTGGCGGCCATGGAGATCCGCTCGCCGCAGTTCGCGGTTCGCTGCGCGGAGCACAAGCTGATGACGGTCATGATGGTGGCCGTCCAGGAGTTCGACGCGGCCGTCACCACCCGGACCGACCCCAACGTCATCCGCCACCTGACGGCCATCGCCCGTCATCGCGGCCGGACGAAGGTCACGCTCACAGGCGCGCCCGCGTTCCGGCGGGAGGCCTGGCTGATCGCCCGCGCCGAGGGCCTGGAGGTCCGCGGCTACCGGCCCACCGCCCGCGATGCGCAGGACCTCGCGCGTCGCATCGACGCGCAGCGCCGGCGGGAGGCGTGGGCGAAGCTGAACCAGGACCTCGACGCGGCGCGGGCCCATCCGGACCGGGACCGCCGCCGCGCCGGCGCCAAATCCCGGCTGGAGGTGGTGGACGCCGTCGTCAAATCGCGCATTCCCGACCCGGCCGTCCAGGCCCGACTCCTGGATCAGGCGCGCGCCCGCATCGCCGGTTGGCTGGAACGCGGCGCCAAGTTCGACCAACTCGATCTCAACGGCCGCCGAGCGTCGTCCCGAGACCGGCAGCGCTAGGCGAGTTCGCCCAGGACCCGTCCAACACGCCGCGGGCGCCAACTGATGCGTGTGTTTCGCCGAACAACGATCTATGGTTAAGCTAAGGGTTGGGCGGACAGTCCGGGGCTGCTGGGGGCGGGAATGGAACGTTGGCAAGCTGCGGCGACGCTCGGCGTCGCGCTGATGGCGTCGGGCTGCGCGAGCACCATCAAGGTTGACCGCTTTGACGGCTCGCCCTCGACGATGAAGGGCGTTCCGTACAATCTTCCGATGACGCAGTTCACCCTGACGGTCACCCGGCATTTCACGGGCTGCGGCGCCGCCGTCACCGGATCGATGGAGGTCGCGATTGCGGCGGCCCAGGCGCTCGACCCCAGCGGCATGTTCACGCTCAGCTCCGACGGGTGGTTCGCCACGAGCGACATAAAATCGACCTACGGAACGGCCGGTTTCAGCACCGGACTGAACACGGA
Organism: Phenylobacterium sp.; assembly: GCF_036264965.1. GTDB lineage: Bacteria > Pseudomonadota > Alphaproteobacteria > Caulobacterales > Caulobacteraceae > Phenylobacterium. Next base: position 2,747 of record NZ_DATAPY010000107.1, on the reverse strand, counting down.
CTTCGCCGATCAGACCGGCACGGTGATCACCGACGCGGTGAGCGCCGTCGCCGCCATCGCGCCCTTGGTGTTGGCCGCCGGAGCGGCCCCAGGCGCCGCGCCTCCGCAGGGCTGTCAATCGGGCGTGCCGCAAGCGGTCTCAGACGTGACCACCCTCACGCCAAAGGTCAGCCAGGAGGCCGACGACCTCGCACAGGCCACGGCCAAGACGGCGTTGCTGACCAGCGAATTGGGCGTGCTGGGCGACAAAGCCGATTTCGCGTTCCGCCAATCGGTGGTGGCGCAGATGAAGGCGCAGAGCGCTATCGCAACTCAGCTTGCAGCAGACCAGAAAGCGCTCGCCGACGCCGTCAAGCTGACGACCGCCGTTCAGACCATCACCTGGCCCAAGCAGGGCGACGATCCGCTGACGGCCGGCCCTTTCAAGATTCCCGACGCAGATCTGAAGAAACTCGTCGTCGTCGCGGCTCTGCGCGTCGCACCGCCCAATCCAGACCCCAAGGCCCTGCCGCCCCCCTCGGAAGGCGACAAGTTCAATATCTTCGTGAAGCTCGAGCGCGACGGACCGCTCGGCGTCGACCCCGCGAAGGCCACGGCGCCCGCACAGCTGGATGTGACGGGCGGCATTCCCGTCCGATTCCCCGTCCCCGGGACCCTGAGCGTTTGTGGCCCCTTGCCCTGTTCCCCGGACGCGCCACCGCTGAAAACTCTGGACGGCCAGGTCCTGCAGCTCGGTCTCGCCTACTCGGTTCCGATCAAGGGCGGCCAGTTCCAGTCGGTCACCGGAGCCCTCGCGATAGATCCCGTGACCGGCGCCCCGCAGTCGGTCCAGGTCACCCACAAGGCCTCCGCGGCCACCGCCCTCTCCGGCGCGGTCAAGGGCGGGGCGACGACCATCGCCGGCGTCCCAGCTGCGATCGATGCGGCCAAGCTCGCCAAGCTCAAGGCGCAGTCGGACTACGATACCCAGGCGTCGACGCTGGCGACGGCCAAAGCCACTTTGGCGGGCGGCCCCGACGCCGCCGCCAACGCTGCGGCGCTCGCGCCGATCCAGGCGGAGACGGCGCTGGCGAAGGCCAAACTCGATCAGATCACCGCAGACCAGGCGCTGGCGGCCGCGTCCACCACCCTCACCAAGACGCCGTCCTGATGGCGGACAACGCCGCCGCCAACCTCGACGCGCTCTCCATCGCGTTGCGAGCGGCGACCGCCCGATACGCGGCGCCGGCGCGCCGTCCGACTGCGAGACCCCCAATCTGGGCGCGGGCGCTGAACGCCATCGTTCGCGCGTTCAATCCGCCGCCGCCGGCGTGGGACTGGCGCTCGCAGAATGTCATCGGCCCGGCGCGGTCCCAGGTGCCGTGCAACAGCTGCGCGTCCTTTGCGATCGGCGCCGCGATCGAGGCGCTGGTGCGGATTCGAGGCCATCCCCCGATCGCTGTCGATCCGGGGTTCATCCACACCTGCCTGGTCCATCAAGGTGCGGTCGGCGACCCCACGACAGACTGTCAGGCCCCCGCCGACTTGTTCACCGCGCTCACCGCCATCAAGGCTCGCGGTTATGCACTCGATACAGGACAATACCCTTTCCCTGCAGCCGCCTGCGCCGCGGTCGCTGACCTCCAGCCCATCGCAGGCTTCGGTGTGCTCGGCGTCGGAGCCCTTCAGTCGGCGATCGTGCGCGGCGGCCCCGTCGTCACCGAAATGTGGGTCTGGGAGAACTTCTTCGACTATCGCGGTCAGACGCCGACCTACATCCCAGACCCGACTTCGCCCGGTTCCCTGGGGCATGTGGTCTGTATCGTAGGATTCGACGCCACGGGGTGGATCATCAAGAACAGCTACGGGCCGGGCTGGGGCAGGCAAGGCTTCGCAACCATCCGGTACGGCGATTGCGGGATCGGCGCGCCACCCCCGCCAAACCAATACGCCTGCGCGGCCTATTCGATCGCTCTGCCCTAACGGCTTGTCGCGCGTCGCGAGGGCCACGGCGACCCTTCTCCCCTTGTGGGAGGTGAGGTAACCATATCATACTGTTTTAACTTGATAAATTCAACCAATAACCTGCTGTGCAGGACCTGTGCAGAGACGTAACGGATTTAAGCGCGAGATGCGCTCTGCTTGGTACTCCGGCGGGTCGCTGGTCTTAGGCCGACTTGCGCCGTCGTACGAACCCGCTAGCGCGGGAGGAGTGCTCGCATCGGATGTGGGAGCGGGTTTCTCCTGTCTGAAGAGGATCGTGGGTGGGCCACGACCTCCTCAAGACAGGAGATGCGTGATGACAGAAGAGGTCATCAACCCGCTGCGCCGCAGGATGATCGAGGACATGACCATCCGCAACTTCGATCCGCGGACCCAGCAGAGTTACATGCGTTCGGTTCGGGCCTGCTGCCGGTACCGCGACAGGGGGCCGGCCGAGCTGACGTTCGAGGACGTGCGGCAGTATCAGTTGCATCTGACGCAGAGCGGATTAGCGCCCGCCAGCGCCAACGGCGCGATGGTGGCGCTGCGGTTCTTCTTCCGGGTGACGCTGCAGCGGCCCGAGGCTGTCGACTACATCCCGATCGTTCGCGAGCCCCAGCGGCTGCCCGTGGTGCTCACCCCCGCCGAGATCGCCGGCCTCCTGGAGTCAGCGCCAGGGCTCAAGTGGCGCACGGCGCTGAGCGTGGCCTATGGCGCGGGTCTGCGCGCCTCGGAGGTCGTCGGCCTCAAGGTCAGCGACATCGACAGCCAGCGCATGCGGATCC
>NZ_DATAPY010000106.1:0-12706 GCF_036264965.1 Phenylobacterium sp. | reverse complement strand
GTTCTCGGCGCGGCCCTGACCGCGCTCATCCTGGCGAGTTCCGCAGCCGCACCAAGGGCCCCGAAGGCGAGGGCGTCGAAGACCGCCGCACCGCCGAACTCTGGACCTTCGAGCGGCACCTGAAGAGCCGCGATCCCAACTGGCTGCTGGCCCACGTCGACGCCGCCGAGGCTTGAAGCGTCGGTGCGCGGGGGCGTTCTCGGCGCGGCCCTGACCGCGCTCATCCTGGCGGCCTGCGCCTCGACCCCTTCGCCAAAGCCCCACCCGGCGCCGGCTCGCCGGCCTTCGCCGCCGGCTGAGCTGCACCCGCAAAGGCCGCGGCCCCCGCGCCCGACGCCCGAGGCTGAAGCGCCCCCGGAGCGGTTCGTTGCGCTCGGCAGCCTGCGTGGCTGGGAGGCCGAGGATCATGCCGCGGCCCTGGCGGCGTTCCGCGACAGCTGCGGCGCGGCGCGCGACCCGGCCCTGGCCCAGATCTGCCGCGACGCCCGCGCCATCGGCCCCCTGAACGGCGAGCAGTCGGAGCGCTTCCTCGAGGCCCACTTCCGCGCGGAGCGGATCGCGGGCGAGGGCGTGCTCACCGCCTACTTCTCGCCGGAATATCCGGCGCGCCGAAAGCTCAGCGCCGAATTCAACGCCCCGCTGCGCGCCAAGCCGGCGGACCTCAAGATGGTCGACGCCGGGACCTTCGACCCGAGCCAGTCGGGCCGCCCGATCGCCGCGCGCGACGCCGGCGACGGAACGCTCGCGCCCTATCCCGACCGCACCGCCATCGAGGCTCGCCCGGCGGAGAAGGCGCTCGCTTGGATGCGGCCTGAGGACCTGTTCTTCCTGCAGATCCAGGGCTCCGGCGTGCTGACCTTCGACGACGGCAGGCGGATGAAGGCGATCTATGCGGCCAACAACGGCTGGCCGTTCTTGGGGATAGCCAACCCCATGCGCGACCGGGGCCTGCTGGCCAAGGACAACACCTCGGCCGAGACCATCCGCGCCTGGCTCGCCGATCATCGCGGGCCGGACGCCCAGGCGATCATGCAGCTCAATCCGCGCTACGCCTTCTTCAGCCTGGCTCCCGACGACGGCCGCCAGCCAGTGGGCACGGCCAATCTGCCCCTGCCGGCCGGCCGCGCGCTCGCCGTCGATCCGGGATTCCATCAGATGGGCGACTATCTTTGGATCGACGCCAGCGCGCCGACGCTGAACGGCGCCTTCCCCGCCTATCGCCGGCTGGCCATGGCGCTGGACACCGGCGGGGCCATCAAGGGCGAGGTCCGCGCCGACCTCTACCTGGGCCAGGGCGCCGCCGCCGGCGTCGAGGCCGGGCGCGTGCGCCATACGCTGCGACTCTACCGCCTGGTTCCGAAGGACCGCCAACCGTGAAACGGCCGCTGCGCCCTGAAGAGCGCCATATCTGGGGGATGGTGGCCTCAACGGTCCATCCGCTGCCCGGCCGCGGGACACCGACCGCCAGCCAGGAAGCCGCCAAGACCGAGACCGCCGCCCGCATCGCCCCGCCTAGGCCGGCGGCTCGCCCGGGCAAAGTCCGCGAGCAGCTCGACGGCATCGAGCCCAATCGCCGTCACCGCATCGCCCGCGAGCGCGAGGACATCGGCGCGCGCCTCGACCTGCATGGGATGGACCAGGTCCGAGCGCGGGCGGTGCTGGAAGGCTTCCTTGCTCAAGCTTTCCACGAAGGCTGGCGCGCCGTCCTGGTGATCACCGGCAAGGGCGTCCAGGGCGACGGCGTCCTGAAGCGCCGCGCACCCGAATGGCTGGCCGCCCCGCACCTGGCGCACATCGTCGCCGGCATCTCCGACGCCGCCCGCCACCACGGCGGCGAAGGCGCGCTCTATGTGGCGCTGAAGCGGAAGGCGCGGCGGTAAACTCACACATCGTCATCCCCTGGTCAGCCACAGGCTGATCCGGGGGACCCAAGCTGAATTGCAGAATGGGGTGAGGCCGCTTGGGTCCCCCGGATCGCGTCTTCGCGCGACCGGAGGATGACGAACGATGGGGTTATTCGGACCTGGAGGCCTTTTCCGCCAACCCCGAAGTCCCCTCACGGCTCTCCAGCCGCTCGGCCACCTCGTCCAGCGAGACGCCGGCAGCGGCCAGGACCACCAGCCAGTGGTAGATCAGGTCGGCGCTTTCGCCGGCCAGCGCGGCCTTGTCGCCCTGGGTCGCGGCGATGACGGCTTCCACTGCTTCCTCGCCCAGCTTCTTGGCGGCGAGCGAGGGGTCCGCCAGCAGCTTGGCGGTGTAGGAGGCGGTTGGATCGCCGCCCTTGCGGCTTTCGACCGTGGCGGCCAGGCGGGCGAGGACCTCGGCGAACCGGCTCATCCGACAGGTTCCGGTTCGCGGACCGGCAGGTGGGCGGCGGCCATGGCGCGCTTCACGTCGCCGATCGACACCTCGCCGAAGTGGAAAATCGAGGCGGCCAGGACCGCATCGGCGTGGCCTTGCGTCACGGCGTCCACCATGTGCTGCGCATTGCCCGCGCCGCCCGAGGCGATCACCGGCACCGAGACCGCGCCGCTCACCGCGCGCAGCAGTTCCAGGTCGTAGCCGGTCTTGGCCCCGTCGCGGTCCATCGACGTCAGCAGGATCTCGCCCGCGCCGCGTTCCACGGCCTCAATGGCGTAATCCACGACGTTCAGGCCGGTGTCGTTGCGTCCGCCGTAGGTGAACACCCTCCACTGGTCGTCAGCTTTCTTGGCGTCGATGGCCACCACCACCGCCTGGCTGCCGAAGGCGTCGGCGCAGGCGGCGATCAGGTCGCGGTTCTCCACCGCGGCGGTGTTGACCGAGATCTTGTCGGCGCCGGCCAGCAGCAGGCGGCGCGCGTCCTCGACCTTGCGGATGCCGCCGCCCACCGAGAGCGGCATGAAGCAGACGTCGGCCGTGCGGGCCACCACGTCGAGGATCGTCCCGCGGTTCTCGTGGCTGGCGGTGATGTCGAGGAACATCAGCTCGTCGGCGCCGGCCGCGTCATAGGCGCGGGCCTGCTCCACCGGATCGCCGGCGTCGCGCAAGCTCACGAACTGCACGCCCTTCACCACCCGGCCGTCCTTGACGTCCAGGCAGGGGATGACGCGCACACGCAAGGTCATGCGGCGGCCTTCAGGGCGGCGTCGGGCACGATGTCGCCGTTGTAGAGCGCCCGGCCCAGCACCGCGCCGGCGATCTCGGTCCCCCTGCGGGCCTTCAGGCGGATGATGTCGTCGACCGTGGCCAGGCCACCGGCGGCGATCACCGGAATGGCCACCGCATCGGCGATGGCGCCGAAGGCCTCGACGTTGAAGCCCATGGTCGTGCCGTCGCGGTCGATGTCGGTGATGATCAGGGCCGAGACGCCGACGTCCTCGAAGCGCTTCGCCACGCTGATCGCGTCGAGATCACTGTCCTCGGTCCAGCCCTGGACCGCGACCTTGCCCTTGCGGACGTCGACGCTGACCGCGATCTGCTCGGGCCAGGCCTTGGCGGCCTCGTAGACGACCTTCGGGTCGCGCACCGCGACCGTGCCCAGGATCACGCGGCTGACCCCGGCTTCGATCCAGCCCTCGATGTCGGCAAGGGTGCGGATGCCGCCGCCCAGCTGCACCGGCACGGAGACCGCGTTCAGGATCTCCTCCACCGCCGCCTGGTTCACGGCCTGGCCGGAGACCGCGCCGTTCAGGTCGACCACGTGGATCCAGTGGAAACCGCCGTCGGCCCAGGCGCGGGCCTGGGCGGCGGGCGAGGTGTTGAACACCGTGGCGGTCGCCAGGTCGCCATGCACCACGCGCACACAGCTGCCGTCTTTCAGGTCGATGGCGGGATAGAGGATCAAGGTCGCCACTCCAGGAAGCGTGCGAGGAGGTCGAGGCCCACGGCCTGCGATTTCTCCGGGTGGAACTGCACGCCGGCGACATTGCCGCGGGCGACGGCGGCGGGGAACCGCTCGCCGTGCTCCACATAGGCCGCGACGTCGGCGGAGTCCTTCGGGAAAAAGGCGAAGGAGTGCGTGAAATAGACGGTCTGCCCATCTCGAAGGCCGGCGAACACTGGCTGGTCCGTGACCTCAGTCAGTCCGTTCCAGCCCATGTGCGGGATCTTGATGGCCGGATCGCCGCCGTCCTCCAGCTTGCGCACATCGCCGGCGATCCAGTTGAGGCCCGGCGTCTCGCCGAACTCCAGGCCGCGCGAGGCCAGGAGCTGCATGCCGACGCAGATGCCGAGGAACGGCGCGCCCTTGTCGTGCACCGCCTCGGTCATGGCTTCAATCACGCCGCTGCGGGCCTCCAGTGCGCCCATGCACGCGGCGAAGGCGCCGACGCCCGGCAGGACGATGCGGTCAGCCACGGCGATGACCTCGGGGTCGTCGGTGACGACGATCTCGCTCGTCCCGTCCGCGGCGCGGATCAGGGCCTTTTCGGCCGAGCGGAGATTGCCCGACCCGTAATTGATCAGGGCGACGCTCTGCATGACGGGAAGTCCTTAGAGCACACCCTTGGTGGATGGGGCATGGCCGTGGGTCTTGGGGTCGAGCTCGACGGCGGTTCGAAGCGCGCGGGCCAGGGCCTTGAAGCCGCTCTCGGCGATGTGGTGGGAGTTGGTCCCGTAGAGGGTTTCCAGGTGCAGGCAGGCGCCGCAGTTCATGGCGAAGGCGTGGTGGAATTCCTTGAATAGCTCGGTGTCCATATCACCGACCTTAGGGGTCTTATATGACACGTTCCAGACCAGGTACGGCCGGTTCGACAGGTCGATGGCCGCCCGGGTCAGGGTCTCGTCCATGGGGATATAGGCGTGGCCGAAGCGCCGCACGCCCTTGAACCCATCCAGCGCCTTGTTGAAGGCCTGGCCCAGCACGATGCCGGTGTCTTCCACCGTGTGGTGCATGTCGATGTGCAGGTCGCCCTTGGTCTCGATCTCAATGTCGAAACCGCCGTGGCGGATGAAACTCTCCAGCATGTGGTCGAAGAAGCCGATGCCGGTGGAGACCTTCGACGCGCCAGTCCCGTCCAGATCGACGGCGATCCGGATCTGGGTCTCCTTGGTGTTGCGGACAACCTCCGCTTTGCGGGTCGTTTCTGGGCGGCTCATCTAGAGTCCCTTTTCCGCCGCCAGCGCCTGCAGCGAAACCTGCGGGCGCGGACCGTAGTGCGAGATCACTTCCGCCGCCGCCAGGGAACCCAGTCGGCCGCAATCCGGCAGCGACCGGTCGCGGGCGAGGCCGAACATGAACCCGGCTGCGTATTGATCGCCGGCGCCGGTCGTGTCCACGACTTTCTCCACCGGGAAGGCGGGCACGGACCAGGTCTCGGCATGGTTGGCGATCACCGAGCCATGCTCGCTGCGGGTGACGGCGGCCAACTTGGCGCGCAGCACGATCTCGGCCATCGCTTCATCGAAGCTGGAGGTCTGGAACAGCGACATGATCTCCACCTCGTTGGCAAACACCAGGTCCACCTGGGTCTCGATGAAGGCCAGGAGTCCGGCGCGATGGCGGTCGACCACGAAGCCGTCGGAGAGCGTGAGCGCCAGCATCCGGCCGGAGCCGCGCGCCAGGGCGGCGGCCTTGGCGAAGGCCTTCCGCGCCGGCTCGGCGTCGAATAGGTAGCCTTCGAGGTAGACGATCTTGGCGCTTTCGATGACCGCCGGGGTCACGTCGGCGTCGGTGAACTGCACCGAGGCGCCCAGGAAGGTGCACATGGTGCGCTGGCCGTCCGGCGTGACATTGATCATCGAGACGGCGGTGGCCGGGCCATCCCTCAGCGGGGTCGGATCGAAGTGGGCGCCGATGGCGCGCATCTCGTTGGTGAAGGTCGCGCCCAGCTGGTCCTCTGCCACCTTGCCCAGATAGGCCGCCTTGCCGCCGAAGCTGGCGACGCCGGCGATGGTGTTGCCGGCCGATCCGCCGGAGGTCTCCACGCCCTTGGCCATCTTGCTGTAGAGCGCCAGGGACCGCTCGGCGTCGACCAGCATCATCGCGCCCTTGTCGAGGCCGTTGGCCGCGAGGAAGGCGTCGTCGGCCGGGGCGATCACGTCGACGATGGCGTTGCCGATGGCGGCGACGTCGTAGAGGTCTGGCATTCTTGGACTTTCAGGCGAGGACGGCGAGGGCGGGACTTAGCGAAGATCAGCCTTCGCGGCAACGCGGCGCAGAAGGGGAGCCCAAACGACGAGCGGCGAGACCCTCGCGAGTCTCGCCGCCCTATAAAGCTGACCGGAGCCGGTGGTTGGAACGGTTCGGCGTTGCTTCGAGGGGGTAGTTAGGGTGCGTCGGCCATACCGCCTATTCGGAGCATCTCCCTAAGGACAAGTACGGAGGCGGCGCCTCATTTGCCGACGAACAGATGCCTCGATGGGCACAAATCGGCCACCACGCACTCTTCGCATTTCGGCCGCCGGGCGACGCAGACGTAGCGGCCGTGCAGGATCAGCCAGTGGTGCGCGCGGGTCTTCAAGGGATCAGGGACGATGGCCATCAGCTCGGCCTCCACCTGGTCCGGCGTCTTGCCTTTGGCCAAGCCCAGGCGATGGGAGACGCGGAAGACGTGTGTGTCGACGGCGATGGCCGGCTCGATGCGCAGCTCGTTCAGCACCACTGAGGCGGTCTTGCGTCCGACGCCGGGCAAGGCCTGCAGCGCCTCGCGGGTCAGTGGAACCTCGCCGCCGTACTGCTCCGCCAGGATTCGGCTCATGGCGATGACGTTCTTGGCCTTCGAGTTGTAGAGGCCGATCGAGGAGATGAACGGCTTCAGGCCCGCCTCGCCCAGCGCCAGCATCTTCTGCGGTGTGTCGGCGACCTTGAAGAGCTTGTCGGTCGCCTTGTTCACCGAGACGTCGGTCGCCTGGGCAGACAGCGCCACGGCGGTGACCAGTTCGAAGGGGCTCGCATAGTCGAGCTCGGTGCGTGGGTCGCTTTCCTGCTCCTCGAAGCGACGGAAGATCTCGGCGATCCGCGCCTGTTCGGCAGGACTGAGGCGCGGTTTGGCGGGCGCCTTTTTCTTCGGTTTCGCTATTCTGACCATGCCCGCTGCAAGATGGCGTGCGCCGACCCCTTCCGCCAAGGCGGTTTCCGGGCCTATGGTCCGGGCCCAGATGATGGGTCAGACCTACATGGACGCGGTGATCACGCCGCACCGCTCGCTCTCAGAGCGCGGGTTCATCATCCTGATCGCCGTAGTGACCCTGGCCAACTGCTGCTCGGCGGCGGTGTTCGTGCACATGGGGGCGGTTTTCGTGCCCTTCTTCCTCGGCATCGACGTCATGGCGGTGCTGGTGGCCTTTACGATCAGCTACCGCCAGGCGCGGCGGGTGGAGCGGGTGACGATCACCGCCCGCGACGTGGTGGTGACCCACGAAACGCCGAATTGGAGCCGGGTGGTCTGGGAAAGCCCCACGGCCTTCACCCGGGTGAACGTGGAGCGCGAGGACGAATACACCTTCGGCCTGCGCCTGGCGCTTTCCGGCCGCGAGGTGGCGGTCGCCCAGGCGCTCAGCCCACGCGAACGCGGCGAGTTCGCCAAGGCCCTCGAACAGGCGATCTGGGAAGCGCGCCGCGAGCGGGGCTAGGCTGGCTTCTCGACCTTGATGATCTGATCGAAGACCAGGGCCCACTTGCCGGCCCGGCGTTGCCAGATGCGCACATAGTGGCCGCGGCCGGCGTCCCACTTGGCGTCGCCGAAGGTCCAGGCCAGGTCGCCGGCCTTCGACGCGCCGCCGCCGATCGGGCCGAAGGCGATGACCCTGGCGCGGGTGGCCAGCTCGCGGTCCACAGCGGCGGGCGTGGTCGCCGGGGCCGCCATCGAGCCCTGCAGCCGCGCGTCGGGCGCCAGCACGGCCTTGTAGGCGCTGGCGACGTCCGTTCGCGCCTGATGCGCCAGGGCGATCTCAGCGCTGCGCACCTGGTCCATGGCGAGGTCGGGCGCCAAGGGCCTGACATCGCCCGGGGCCAGGACGATGGGCGGCGCCTCCGGCCCCGGCGCCGAGGCGCCGTCGGCATCGATGCCGCCGTCGTAGACCCACTTCCAGCCGCCGTCCGGCTGACGCGTCCAGACGGTGACGTAGAACAGGCCCCGCTTGCCGTTGATGGTCGCGGGGCCGGTGGTGAAGCCCAGGTCGCCTGACCGCGCGACGCCGGCGAAGTTCGGCCACCAGGCCAGCCGCGGGCCGCCTTCGCCCGGCGCCTTGGCGGCCGGGGCCTGGCCATAGAAGGCCTTCGCCAGCACGACGTCGGGCGCGAAGATGATCGCGTCGTCGGTCATGAACTCGAGGAAGCTGGGCGCGATCCCCGCCTGGGCCGCCCGTGCGCCGAACGCACGCTCGGCCGCGATCAACGGCGCCGGCTCGGCCGCCCGGGACGCCGTCGCGGCCGTCGCCGGCGTGACGATCAAGAGGCTGGCGGTCAGGACCATCGCGATCTTCAGCACGGTTCGCGGTCTCCCATGTTGGCGGCCTATGACCTAGCCCGACCGGGCCGTCGCCGGCCAGTGCGACCAACAGACCGGGGCAAGCGACCGGTTGCGCTTGAGGCCTCCAGGCCCAAGATAGCCGCCATGGTGTTCACCGACGTCGAGATCGAGCGCTACGCCCGCCACTTGGTGCTGCGCGAGGTGGGCGGCCCCGGCCAGCAGAGGCTGAAGGCCGCCCGCATGCTGATCGTCGGCGCCGGCGGCCTGGGCTCGCCCGCCGCGCTCTATCTGGCCGCCGCCGGGGTCGGGACCCTGATCCTGGCGGATCCCGACGAGGTCGACCGCTCCAACCTGCAGCGGCAGATTCTCTATGCGGAGGCCGATATCGGTCGGCCCAAGGTCCAGGCCGCCGCCGACCGGCTGGCGGGACTGAACCCGCACATCTTCGTCGCGGGCTGGCCCGAGGCGTTTTGCGCCGAAAACGCCGACGAGCTGGCAGAGGGCGTCGATCTGGTGCTGGACGGCACGGACAATTTCGAGGTGCGCTATGAGGTCAACGCCGCTTGCGTGCGCCACGGCAAGCCGCTGATCTCCGGCGCCATCGGCCGTTGGACCGGCCAGGTGGGCGTGTTCACCGGTCGCCCCTGCTATCGCTGCCTCGTACCCGAAACCCCGCCGGACGCCGAGACCTGCGTCGCCGTGGGCGTGGTCGGCGCCCTGGCCGGCGTGGTCGGCTCGATGATGGCGCTCGAGGCGATCAAGCTGATCACCGGCGCCGGCGAGCCGCTGGCCGGGCGGCTGATGATCTATGACGCGCTGTCGGCGGAGACGCGGACGGTGAGGGTCGGGGCCGATCCGGAGTGCCCGGTATGTGGCGACGGAGCGGGAAGTTAGGCCGCTTGGATCCCCGCTTCCGCGGGGATGACTCGCTTCGCGGTCACATCATCGACGGAATGACCCGGTCGGGCGGCTTGTGGCCGTCCATCCAGGTGCGGATGTTGATGATCACCTTCTCCCCCATGTCGATGCGGCCCTCGATGGTGGCCGAGCCCAGGTGAGGCAACAGCACCGCGTTGGGCAGGCCGAGCAGCTTGGGATTGATCTTCGGCTCGTGCTCGAAGACGTCGAGGCCGGCGCCGGCGATGGCCCCTTCCTTCAGCAGCTCCGCCAGGGCCGTCTCGTCGATGATCTCGCCGCGAGCGGTGTTGATCAGGATGGCGTGCGGCTGCAACAGCTTCAGGCGCCGCGCTGACAAGAGGTGATAAGTGGCCGGCGTGTGCGGCGAGTGGACGGAGACGATGTCCATCCGCGCCAGCATCTGGTCGAGGCTCTCCCAATAGGTGGCCTCCAGTTCCTCGGCGATGCGCGAGGAGACCGGCTTGCGGTTGTGGTAGTGGATCTGCAGGCCGAAGGCCCGCGCCCGGCGGGCCACCGCCTGGCCGATGCGGCCCATGCCGATGATGCCCAGGCGCTTGCCGGTGATTCGGTGGCCCATCATCCAGGTCGGGGTCCAGCCGTGGAAACCGCCCGCCTGGGTGACGTTGGCGCCTTCGACGATGCGCCGGGCCACGGCCATGATCAGGGCCATGGTCAGGTCGGCGGTGTCGTCGGTCAGGACGCCGGGCGTGTTGGTGACCGCGATCCCCTTGGCGTTGGCGGCGGCGACGTCGATGTGGTCGACGCCGACCCCGAAGTTGGCGATCAGCTTCAGCTTCGGCCCGGCTTTTTCGAGCAGGGTCGCGTCGATCTTGTCGGTGATGGTGGGCGCCAGTACGTCCGCGCGGCCCAGCGCATCGGCCAGTTGCGCGCGGCTGAACGGCTCGTCGGTGTCGTTCAGTTCGGCGTCGAAGAGTTCGCGCATCCGCGTCTCCACCGGGCCGGGGAGTTTTCGGGTGACGATGACTTTCGGCTTGCGGGCGGCCATGGGTGTCTTGAAATTGGGGGTGACGTGAAGAGGGGGCGTTTCCTTGACGCCGCTTCACCGGCGCGTCCTGTTGTCTGAATCTGTATCAAAGGCTCCATGGACGGCCAAGGCGAGGCGCACAAAAGGGTGAGACCGGCGGGGCCGCGGCTGAAAAGCGCGGCGCTGGGTCTGCTAGCGGCTGTCGGTGTGATGACGGGCGCCGCCGCGCCGGAGCGCCAGACCCCTTCGGGCATGCCGGTGCCGCGGTATGTCTCGCTGAAGTTCGACAAGGTGAACGCCCGCTCCGGGCCCGGCGACGACCACAAGCTGCTGTTTGTCTACCGAGTGCGCGGCCTGCCGCTGCAGGTGGTGGCCGAGACCAGCGAATGGCGGCGCGTCTGCGATCCGGAGGGCACGCTCGCCTGGGTGCACAAGCGGGTCACCGACGGGCGGCGGATGACCATGAACACCACACTCCAGGCCGTGGCCCTGCTGAAGCGGCCGAAGGACGGGTTCAAGCCGGCGGCCTATCTAAACCCGCGGGCGCTGGCCACGTTGGACCGCTGCGACAAGGGCTGGTGCAAGGTCAAGGCCGACCACGCCGGCGGCTGGGTGCGCGAGGGCGCGCTCTGGGGAACGACCGACACGCCTCAGTGTCATTGAAGAGTGGGCCGCCGAGGCCCAAACAGGCGCAGCATTGAGCGCCGGGTGCGGCTCTGCTAGGGCCAACTCCCCTGAACAGGACGAACGGTAGGATGACGGACGCCAAGGCCAAGGATCACTACAGCTTCGAGGAGCTGATGACATGCGCCCGTGGCGAGATGTACGGGCTGGGCAACGCCCAGCTGCCGGCGCCGCCGATGCTGCTGTTCGATCGGATCACCCAGATCAACGACGACGGCGGCGCCCACGGCAAGGGCTACATCGAGGCGGAGTTCGACATCAATCCGGACCTCTGGTTCTTCAAATGCCACTTCATCGGCGACCCGGTGATGCCGGGCAGCCTGGGCCTGGACGCGCTCTGGCAGCTGGTCGGCTTCTATCTCGGCTGGATCGGCGGCAAGGGCCGCGGCCGGGCGCTCGGCTGCGGCGAGGCCAGGTTCGGGGGCGAGGTCACGACCTCGATCAAAAAAGTCACCTACAAGATCGATATGAAGCGTGTCATCAACCGACGTCTTGTGATGGGAATCGGAGATGGGGTTCTGGAAGCCGACGGAACCCCCATCTATACCGCGACCGACCTGCGGGTCGGCCTGTTCCAGCGGACCTGACGGATCGGGAGATCAGCCATGCGTCGCGTCGTCGTCACCGGAATGGGTGTCGTCTCCTCGATTGGCAGCAATGCCGACGAGGTCCTGGCCTCGTTGCGTAAGGCGAAGTCGGGCGTCACCGCCGCGCCGGAATACGCCGAGCTGGGCTTCCGCTGCCATGTGCACGCCAAGCCGCAGATCGATTGGGAATCCATGGTCGACCGCCGCGCCGCGCGGTTCCTGGCCCAGGGCACGGCCTTCGGCCATATCGCCATGGAGCAGGCCATCGCCGACTCCGGCCTGGAGGAAGCCGAAGTCTCCCATGAGCGCACCGGCCTGATCGTCGGCGCCGGCGGCCCCTCGACCCGGGCCATCGTCGAGGCCGCCGAGATCACCCGCACCAAGGGGCCGAAGAGAGTGGGTCCCTTCGCGGTGCCCAAGGCGATGAGCTCCGGCCCGAGCGCGGTGCTGGCGACTTGGTTCAAGATCAAGGGGCTGAACTTCTCGATCTCCTCGGCCTGCGCCACCTCGGCCCACTGCATCGGGGTCGGCTACGAACAAATCCTGATGGGCAAGCAGGACATCGTCTTCGCCGGCGGCGTCGAGGAGCTCGATTGGACCTTGAGCGTCATGTTCGACGCCATGGGAGCCATGAGCTCCAACTTCAACGCGACGCCGGCCGTGGCCAGCCGCGCCTATGACAAGGACCGTGACGGCTTCGTGATCGCCGGCGGCGGCGCGGTGGTGGTGCTGGAGGAGTACGAGCACGCCAAGGCCCGCGGCGCGAAGATCTATGGCGAGATCATCGGCTACGCGGCCAACTCCGACGGCTACGACATGGTGGCCCCCTCGGGCGAGGGCGCGGTGCGCTGCATGAAGATGGCCATGTCGACCATCGGCGGGCGGACCATCGACTACCTGAACCCGCACGGCACCTCGACGCCGGTGGGCGACAGCCGGGAAATGGGCGCGGTGCGCGAGGTGTTCGGCGCCAAGCCGCCGCTGATCTCGTCGACCAAGTCGCTGACCGGCCACAGCCTGGGCGCGGCCGGGGCGCAGGAGGCGATCTACTGCCTCTTGATGATGGGCGGCGGCTTCGTCGCCGAGAGCGCCAACATCGAGACGCTCGACCCGGCCTTCGCCGACCTGCCCATCGTCCG
>NZ_DATAPY010000105.1:0-2229 GCF_036264965.1 Phenylobacterium sp. | reverse complement strand
CTGGGTGCTGGAAAGCGCGCTGAAGCCCAACGCCGCCTGGACGATCTTCAGCCGCGCCGAGCGGGTGGACAACGACGAGCTGACCCCCGCGGTCGGCGGCCATCACGGCCCGGTCTTCACCGTCGGCAAGGTCTCGCTGGGCGCGATCCACGACTGGGCGATCGCCGAAGGGTTGAAGGTGGGGTTGGGCGGGCTTTATGCCTGGAATTTCGTGCCCTCAGCCTTGGCGCCGCTGTACGGGGCGGCGGAACCTCGGGGCATGATGGTCTTCGTGCGCTTCAAGATCGGCTAGGCGTCTTGGGAAGCGGCCGAGGGGGCGATTGGATGTGGGGGAGTCTTGCGCGTGGCGCCTGACCGGTGCGCGGCCCAGGCCTATGCCGCCGGCGGGCGTTCGCGAAGGAGACTCCGGGACATCGATGCGCTGCCCGCACCGACATCGCCCGGAGCCTAGGCGGTGATATCGATCTTGGTTCCCACGCCGGCCGGATTGCTCGCCTTGACCGCCGCCGCGCCGTTGTCGTTGTCACCATCGTTGTCCGTCCGGGGCGACGGGGGCGGTGCGGCGGCGGCTTGGGCCAGTGGCGTGGGGATCGCGCTCGAGATCGAAGAGACAGACATTCAGGTTTCTCCTTGTCCCCGTTCTGGGGTTCCGCAGCGGTAACCAGCGGGTGTTACCAAATCCGAAATCCCGCCAAAGCGCGCCGCGAGATCGCCGCTCGGTTCGGAATCCCTGCGCCGTTCAGCGGATCCGCAGCGCCATTCCGTACGGCCCGCAGGGTTCCATCGCCGCCGTCGATCCGCGCTTCCAGGAATAAATCCGGGGCTCTGAGTGTCCTGGGGAGAGGCCCCTGCAACGGCCTGGCGCGCGCGCCTTCGGCCGCAGGGCGCGCGAACCTTGGCTTGGAAAGGGAATCTGTATGCGACGCATCTTGAACGCCGCCGTGATCGGCGGAGGGCTCGCGTTGCTGGCGGGAGGCGGCGTCGCCTTGGCCAGCGGCGGGGGCAGCAGCGGCGGATCGTCGGGTCCGCCGCCAAGCGTCTCGGCGCCACGGTACGACCCGTCGGCCGAATACGCCAAGGCTGTGGCCGCGCTGAAGGGCAACCAGTTCAAGGCCGCCGCCAGCGCGGCGGAGCATGTCACTGAGGTGATCCCGAAGAATCCCGACGCTTGGCGCCTGTTGGGCGCCGCCCGCGCGGGGGACCGCGACTGGCGAGCCTCGCGCAAGGCCTACGAGCGGGCCACGAAGCTCACGCCCGACGACGCCGAGGCCCATGCCGGCCTGGGCATCGCGCTCGCCAATCTGAAGGACTCCAAGGCCAAGGCCGAGATGGAGTGGCTGGCCGCCCGTGCCTCGGCCTGCGGCGAAAGCTGCCCGGACGCCGGCCGGCTCAAGTCGTTCACCGCCGCCGTTGAGGACGCGATGAGCGCCGCGGCGAGCGGGCCGCCCAAGCCCAGCGCCAGGCTCGATGGCTCCATGTTGTTCGGCGGGCCCCGGAAAGGTGATGCGGCCTATGTGCAGGCGGTCAGCCTGATCAACGAGAAGCGCTATGACGAGGCCCTGGCGTCCCTGTCGGTCGCCGCGGCGACGTTCGGACCTCTTCCGGATATCCTCACCTACCAGGGCTTCTCCTGGCGCAAGAAGGGCGATTATGACCGGGCGGAGACCTTCTACCGGCAAGCCCTGGCGATCGACCCCAAGCACATCGGCGCGCTGGAGTACTATGGCGAGCTGAAGGTCGTGCGCGGCGACGTCGCCGGCGCCAAGCTGATGCTCGCCCGTCTCGATAGGCTCTGCGCCTACGGTTGTGCGGACGCCGAGGAACTCCGGCGGTGGATCGATATCGGTCACGACCCCGACAAGGGCTGACGTCCCACCGCATCCTTCGCCCGGCTCGGCGCGCCTGATGACGCGCCGAGCCGGACGGCCGCTTCACTTACCCGCCCGGAGTCCTGTCCCTTGGCCGATCTCGTCGTGTTCTATGAGCACCCGCAGTGGTGCGAGCCTCTGTTCCGCGCCCTCGACCGTCGGGGCCTGGCCTGGGCCGCCCTTGAGATCCAGAGCCATTGCTTCGACCCGGCGGGTCGGACCCTGCCCGCGCCGGTGATCCTCAACCGTTTGGCCATGTCGTCCTTCCTGCGCCAGGAGGAGCATGCGCTCTACTACTCCATGGCCGCGCTGGACCACTGGCAATCGCTGGGCGCGCGGGTGATCAATGGGCCGGGCGTCT
>NZ_DATAPY010000104.1:0-28398 GCF_036264965.1 Phenylobacterium sp. | reverse complement strand
GTCGGCTTGATGCCGACGATCGCGATTTCCTCGCCGACCTTGACGATGCCGCGCTCGACGCGACCGGTCACCACGGTGCCGCGGCCCGAGATCGAGAACACGTCTTCCACCGGCATCAGGAACGGCAGGTCCACCGGACGCTCCGGCTGCGGGATGTAGGCGTCCACCTGGGTCATCAGCTCCAGGATCGCGTCCTCGCCGATCACCGGGTCGCGGCCCTCCACCGCCGCCAGGGCCGAGCCCTTGACGATCGGAATGTCGTCGCCGGGGAAGTCGTAGGACGACAGCAGCTCGCGCAGCTCCATCTCGACCAGCTCGATCAGCTCGGCGTCGTCGACCATGTCGACCTTGTTCAGGAACACCACCAGCGCCGGCACGCCCACCTGACGCGCCAGCAGGATGTGCTCGCGGGTCTGCGGCATCGGGCCGTCGGCAGCGCTCACCACCAGGATCGCGCCGTCCATCTGCGCCGCGCCGGTGATCATGTTCTTCACATAGTCGGCGTGGCCAGGGCAGTCGACGTGGGCGTAGTGACGGTTCTTCGTCTCATACTCCACGTGCGCCGTGTTGATGGTGATCCCGCGCGCCTTCTCTTCCGGCGCCGCGTCGATGTCGGCATAGCTCTTCGCCGTCGCCCCACCCGTCTTGGCCAGCACCATGGTGATCGCCGCCGTCAACGTCGTCTTGCCATGGTCAACGTGACCAATCGTGCCGATGTTGCAGTGCGGCTTGTTACGTTCGAACTTTTCCTTGGCCATGGGATCCTACGGGCGTTGTTTTTGGGTGGAACGTGGAGCGGGTGGCGGGAATCGAACCCGCGTATTCAGCTTGGAAGGCTGCTGCACTACCATTGTGCTACACCCGCAGTGAAATCTCGGCGGGACGCCGGCTACTCCTCAATCGCTCCGAGGCGTGGTGGGGGAAGTAGGACTCGAACCTACGAAGGCGTACGCCAGGGGATTTACAGTCCCCCCCCTTTGCCACTCGGGACATTCCCCCAGCGCGCTCGGAGTCCCCGGAAATTTCGCCAAGGCGGAATTTCCAGGAATTTTGACTTGGCGCGTGACGGACGCCGAAACCGGCTTCCACTTTCGGCTGTCACGCACCGTCGGAACTACGAACAAAAGGCTTCCGCCAGGGGATGCGCGGGGCCTAAGAGCGGCCCAACGCATGGTCCCAAAGGCGGTAACCCGTCCGGGGCCCCAATTTGGAGCGCGTCTTATAGTGGCCCATCAACCCGAACGCAACGACGCCCGGAGAGGCCGCAATAAGCGGCCGCACGGACATTTTTCGAGGCGTCCGGAGGCGGTCGCCGACGACTGGATCTGGGGCTGGCACGCGGTGGAGGCGGCGCTTTCGAATCCCCGGCGCGGACCCGCCGAACTGATCCTGGCGACCCCGGAGCGGATCAAGCAGATCGAGGCTAGGTTCGGCCGCCTGCCCACCGTTCAACAGGCCGACAACCAGCAGATCGCCCAGCGGTTGCCCCAGGGCTCGGTCCACCAGGGCGTGGCGGTTCGCGGGGCGGTGTTGGAAGACGCGGACCTTTCCGATTTCACCGCCGCGCCCGGCGCGATCCTGCTGATGCTCGACCAGGTCACCGATCCGCAGAACGTGGGCGCCATGCTGCGCTCGGCCGCGGCCTTCGGCGCCATCGGCATGGTGCTGCAGGACCGCAACGCGCCGCGGTTCACCGGCGCGCTCGCCAAGGCCGCGGCGGGGGCCGTGGACAGGGTGCCGGTAGCCCGGGTGGTCAATCTGTCGCGCGCCCTCGACGAGCTCACCACCGCCGGCTGGCGCCCCGTGGGCCTGGCCGGCGAGGCGGAACGAACGCTGGGCGAGGTGTTGGACGGCGCCCCGACCGTGCTGGTGATGGGCTCGGAGGGCGAGGGCCTGCGCCGGCTGGTGGCCGATCACTGCGACGAACTCGCCAAGATCCCCATGCCCGGTGGTTTCGAGAGCCTCAACGTCTCCGCCGCCTGCGCCGTGGCGCTCTATGAGGCCTCGCGCCCCCGTTGAGCCTGCCGATCGAATTCACCTTCACCGCCGGCACGATCGCCGCCTTCTTCCAGGTGGTGCTGATCGACCTGGCGCTGGCCGGCGACAACGCCGTGGCGGTGGGCATCGCCGCGGCCGGCCTGCCGACGAAGCAGCGGCGGATGGCCATCATCCTGGGCCTCGGCGGCGCGGTGGTGATGCTGATCAGCTTCGCGCTGATCACCACCCGCCTCTTACAGGTCGTGGGCCTGATGCTGGCGGGCGGGTTCCTGCTGCTCTGGGTCTGCTGGCGGATGTGGCGCGACTTGCGCCGCCAGGGTCAGGAACAGGAAGCCGAAGGCGAAGCGGCGCTGGAGGACGCGGCCGGGGAGGCGATCGGCGCCAAGCCTCGTCAGAAACACAAGCCCAAGACCCTGGGCCGCGCCCTGGTGCAGATCCTGCTGGCGGACCTCGCCATGTCGCTGGACAACGTGCTGGCCGTCGCCGGCGCCGCGCGCCACCACCCGGTGGTCCTGGCCATGGGGCTGTTGCTCTCGATCACGCTCACGGGCGTCGCGGCCAGTTGGATCGCCAAGCTGCTGCACCGGGCCCGCTGGATCGGCTACCTGGGCCTGGCCATCGTGGTCTATGTCGCCCTGCACATGATCTGGGACGGCACGCGGAAGGTGGCCATCGATACCGGCGAGACCGGCGCCTACAACGCCGCCATGCCCGGCGGCGCGCTGGACATCAAACCCAGCGAACTGAAGAAGAAGTGATCTTTCCGTCCCGCTCATGGGAAGGGGGACCACTCCCCGCAGGCCGCAACCTAGCGATCCTCCTCCCCTTGTGGGAGGAGGACACCGCAAGCGCAGCCTTGAATCTCAATCCGTCTCCGGCCCGCCGAAGCGTTCGCGCCATTCGGCGACCTGCACATCCTCGACCTTGCGGAACAGCACCTCCGGCGCCTTCACCGGACGGCCTGGCGGCAGAGCGGCGAGCAGGCCCTCGCCCGTCAGGTCCGGCCAACGGCCGGGGAAACCCTCGCCGACCGAGAGCGCGATGGTCTCGGCGCTGAACGGGATGAAGGGCTCGGAGACCTTGGCGAACAGGGCCACCAGGTTGAGGCCGATGCGCACCGCTACCGCAGCCCGTTCCGGATCGGTCTTGAACGCCGTCCAGGGCGCCGCCTCGGTGAGATAGCCGTTGCCAAGCACCCAGAGCTGGCGCAGCGCCGTCGAGGCTTTGCGGAACTCGCGGCCCTCCAGGTGGTCGGTCAGTTCGCGCAGCTTGGCGAGCACGTCGGCGTGCAGCTTGGTCTCCAGCGGCCCATCGGCGCCGCCGGCCGGGACAACGCCGTCGAAGCGGCTCTCGGTGAACTTCAGGATGCGGTTGACGAAATTGCCCAGCACATCGGCCAGGTCGGCGTTCACCTGCGCCTGGAACTGCTCCCAGCCGAAGGTGGCGTCGGAGGTCTCCGGCGTGTTGGCGGTGATCCACCAGCGCCAGTAGTCGGCGGGCAGCAGCTCCAGGGCATGGTCCATGAACACGCCGCGCTTCTGCGAGGTGGAGAACTTGCCGCCGTAATAGTCGAGCCAATTGAAGCCCTTCAGCTGATCGACCAGCTTCCACGGCGCGTTCTCGACCGGCGAGAAGGTCCCGTCGGCGTTCAGCCGCTCGTTGACCCCGAACAGGGTGCAGGGGAAGCCCACGGTGTGGAAGGGCACGTTGTCCTTGCCCATGAACTCCACATAGGTCAC
Organism: Phenylobacterium sp.; assembly: GCF_036264965.1. Classification (GTDB taxonomy): domain Bacteria; phylum Pseudomonadota; class Alphaproteobacteria; order Caulobacterales; family Caulobacteraceae; genus Phenylobacterium. The sequence continues at coordinate 24,661 of NZ_DATAPY010000104.1, read as the reverse complement.
GTCCGCCGCGGCCGGCTCGCGCCACCAGCGCTCCCATTCCGCATCGTCCGCCGGGACCCTGCCCGCCTCGGTGGCCCGCGCATCAGCCCACTCCCAGGTTGCGGCGATGTATTCGATCGGCGCGTCGAACCAGACGTAGAACACCTTGCCGGCCAGGCCCTCGATGTCCGGCGTCACGCCGTCGGGGTTCGGGCCCCACTCGAAAGCGTTCACCGGCACGCCCCATTCCAGGTCGCGGGTGATGCCGCGGTCCTGCAGGCCCTCGTCAAGCCACTTCAGGGCAATGGAGGTGACCAGGAGCGGCCAGCGGTCGCGCTTGGCCTCGATCCAGCTCCTCAGCTTCCCGGCGAACAGGCTCTGACGCAGGAACAGGTGCTTCGACCCGCGGATCTCGATGTCAGTCGAGCCGGAGACCGCCGAGCGCGGGTGGATCAGGTCGGCGGGGTCCAGCACGCGGGTGCAGTTCTCGCACTGGTCGCCGCGGGCGCTCTCGTAGCCGCAGTGCGGGCAAGTGCCGATGACGTAGCGGTCCGGCAGGAAGCGCTTGTCGGCGTTGGAATAGACCTGCTGGGTCACCCGCTCCTCAATGAAGCCGGCCTCCCAGAGCTGCTGGGCGAAGCGCTGGGTCAGCCGGTGGTTCTGCGGCGAGGACGAGCGGCCGAAATGATCCCAGGAGAGGCCGAACCTGCGGCCGAGGTCATGCTGGATCTGGTGCTGTTCGGCGCAGAAGCTCGCCGGGTCCTGGCCCTTCTCCGCCGCCGCCAGCTCGGTGGGCGTGCCGTGCTCGTCGGTGGCGCAGATATAGAGGGTCTCGCGGCCGCGGGAGCGCTGGAAGCGGGCGTAGACGTCGGCCGGAAGCATGGAGCCCGCCAGCGTCCCCAGATGCTTGATCCCATTGATGTAGGGCAGCGCGGACGTGATCAGGATGCGGGACATGACGGCTCTCGAAATGGGGAGAAGGCGCGGCTTATAGGCTGCGCGTCCCGGTTCGCCAAAGTCTGCGCGCCAAATTCAGTGGAATGGCCCCTTGAAGACGAAGAAGGCGCCCAAGGCGATGAGCGCGAAGCCCGCGGCGTGGTTCAAGGTGACCGGCTCCTTCAGCCAGACGACCGAAAACACCGCGAAGACGCAGAGCGTGATCACCTCCTGCATCGCCTTCAGCTCGGCCGGATCATAGGCCAGGCGGCCGATGCGGTTGGCCGGCACGGCCAGGCAATATTCGAAGAAGGCGATGCCCCAGCTGATCAGCACGATCAGCCACATGGCGCGGTTCTCGACCTTGAGCTGGCCGTACCAGGCGAAGGTCATGAAGACGTTGGAGGCGATCAGCAGCAGGATCGGCGCGATCGCGGTCCACAGAATTGGCATCGGGAACCCCGCAAGCTTTGGCGTTGAGGGGATGATCGCGCGCCCTTAAACCTCGCGCCAGCGAAGGCGCGCGGCCATACGGAGATGCATGAGATTCGCTACAGCGCCGGTGAAGCGCCTAGGCGAGCGTGTTGTGGGCCCGGCGGCGCTGACGCAGCACGGAGCCCAGGGCCGCGAAGCCCAGGATCAGGGTCATCCAGCCGGCCGGCTCAGGGATCGGACCGGGGCTCTCATCCGAAGACGAACCCTGGGCCGATTGGAATTGAGGCGTCGTCACCCCAGGCAACGAGTCGCAAGTGTTGAACTGGGTCACGACACAGGTCGTGCCGCCGCCGTTGTCGTTGGAGCCACCCGGCGGATTGTTGAGCGGAGGCAGGCCGTCGCCGCCGCCCGTCACCGGCGGGGTCGCTCCTCCGTCGCCCGTCCCAGGGCCGGTCCCAGGGCCCGTGGAGCCGCCGCCGGAACCGGAGCCGGAGCCGCCGCCGTTCGACAGGAAACCGCCGCCGCCACCGCCGCTGCCAGCGCCGCCCAAGCCGCCACTGCCGCCAAGCCCGCCGGCGCCGCCAGCGCCGCCGCTATCGAGGCCTGAGCCCGAACCGGAATCGCCGTCGCCCGCCACTTTGGACGAACCGTCGCCGCCGGGTGAGGAGCCCTCGAACGGATTGCCGCCGCCGTTGGCCGCATCGTCGTGGCGGCCACCGGGGGCGTGGTCACTGTTGTCATTGCTGTTCTGCCCGTTGCCGGCCGCGCCGGCCACGTAGGACGCGAGCGTCATCAGCCCGTCCTCGCCATTGGGCATGAAGTTGCCCTGGCCCGGACCGTCATGGCCGTCGCCGGGACCGTAGGAGCCGCGCGGACCGCCGCCGGTCACGTCGACATTGACGCCGCCGCCCGTGGTCTGGAGGCCTGCACCGCCGCCGGAATTGTCGTCGCCGCTGTTTTGCTGGGTCTCAAGGGCAACGCCACTGCCGCCCGTCCCGCCATTGCTGGCGAACTGCTTGTCAGGCGCTTCATCCTGGTGGTGGTGCTGGCTGCCGCCGGTGGAATAGGCCATGGCGCCGGCCGCGACACAGGTTGTGAACACGGTGACCAGCAACCGCTTGGCGTGTCTCGATCTGGAACGGGGTAGGGTCATGGTCCGCACGATGCAACTATCGTGCAGAAACGCGAAAATTTCAACTATGCGATTGTTATGAACACATTCGCCATAAGCTCTAAGCGGCCCCGGTTACCTCCATGTATTCTTGTTATTCGACGCCTTAGTTCGCTTATCAGGGGATTTTACGCTGCGACAACTCGCCTCACAGGGGAGCGTGCCGGTCGAACCAGGGGCGGGCCTGCTCCAGCTGGCCCGCCAGTTGGAAGAGGGTCGATTCGGCCCCCATCCGCGCCACGAACTGCACGCCGATCGGCAGACCTGAGGCGCTCGGGGCCAGAGGCACGGTCATGGCCGGTTGTCCTGTGTTATTAAAAGCTTGAGTGTTGGGCATGAAGGCGAACAGCCGCTCGCCGATCAGCTCCGGCGTCTCCAGGACCCAGCCGATCGGAATAGCCGGGCTGCCCAGGGTCGAGAGCAACAGCACATCGTAGTTTTCGAACAATCTGGCCTCCGCGCGGGCGTAGGCGTGCAGAGTCGACAGTCCACGGACGTAATCGGGCGCCTTGACCCCGGACCCGCGGCGATACGTCGCCATGGTCAAGCCTTCGATCTCGCCCGGTTCCACCGCTCGCCCGCGCTGTTCGGCGAAGGCGTCGAGGCTGGCGGCGATGCTGGCGGAAATCACCTGTCCCGCCGCGGCCTGCATCGCGGCGACATCGCCCGGGATCACAGCTTCCTCGACCTCGTGGCCTAGGCTCTCGCAGAGGCGCGCGGCCTCGCGCACCGCCGCCGCGCACTCCGGATCGATGCCGGGCGCCTGCATGGCGCCGGTCATGAAGGCGATCCGCAGGCGGCCGGGCTCGCGCGCCGCCTCCTCGGCGAAGGGCCGCTCCGGCGGGCTCAGGAAATAGGGATCACCCGGCTGCGGGCGGCAGACCACGTCCAGCAGAGCCGCCGAATCGCGTACCGAGCGGGTGACGGCGTGCTGGATCGAGGCGCCGGCCCAGCCCTCCCCCAGTGGTGCGAAGGACACCCGGCCGCGGGACGGCTTCATGCCGAAGAGGCCGCAGCAGGAGGCCGGCGTGCGGATCGAGCCGCCGCCGTCGCTGGCGTGGGCCGCCGGCACGATCCCGGCCGCCACGGCCGCCGCCGCGCCGCCGGACGATCCGCCGGGCGTTCGCGAGACGTCCCAGGGATTGCGGCAGACGCCCAGGAATTCCGACTCGGTGAAGGGCCACAGGCCGAACTCGGGCGTGTTGGTCTTGCCGAAGATCGAGAGGCCGGCGCCCTTGTAGGCGGCGGTAATGGCGTTGTCGGCGGGCGCGACGGCCTCCGCGAACAGGCGCGAGCCGCCGGTGGTGGGCGTGCCCTTGAGCTGCGCGCCGAGGTCTTTCAGGAGGAACGGCACGCCGCTGAAGGCGCCGTGGCCCGGCGCCTCGGCGCGGGCGCGGTCCGTCAGGTCCATGGTGACCGCGTTGATCTTCGGATTGACCTCGGCCATCCGCGCGACCGCCGCATCCAGCAGCTCGTGCGCGCTCACCTCGCGCCGCGCGACCAGCTCGGCCAGGCCCACGGCGTCGTGGCGGCGATAATCCTCGAAGTTCATGCGGGTCATCCTGGGCTGCTGCAGGGGCCACGCAACCACAGCTGCGCCTGCGAACCAACCGCCGTGGATTGAAATCTAAGTGCGGCGGTATTCGACGATCGACTTGTCGGGGAAGACGGCGCGCAGGCCGGCCCAGGCGCCGGAATCCTCGTACCACTCGTCGATCTCGCTCTCGCCACGCATCGCCCAGTGATTGGCCGTGACCTTCGAGCCGCCGGCCAGCGCGAAAGGCTCATGGCCCATGGGCTGGGCGGTCAGCCGCAGCATGAAGCCGGTCTCGGGGTTGAACATCGGCCCGGTGATCACCGCCGGGTTCCAGTGGGTGTAGGGATTGGCGTTCGGCGGCGCGGCCAGGGGCCCGTCCTTGTTGGTGATCGACAGGCCCGTGGCGTTGCGCACGACGGCGCAGAAGGCCTTGTCGCTGTCGCGGACGCTGGTGCTGTGCATCTCCATGAACCGCCCGGCCTTCCAGACCTCCTCGCAGTGGTGGCGGTAGTTGAAGACCGTGAGCCCCGCGATCCTGGCCGACATCGCCACCTCGGTGGTCGCCGTCAGGGTGTCGCCGTTGGTGACGAAGGTCAGCTGGTAGTTCCCGAAGGGCCTGCCGTTGCGCGTGACGTTGAAGTGCACGCTGGAATTGGCCGGCATCGCCGCGCGGGCGAACCTCGGCAAGGCGGCGGCGGACAAGGCAGCCGCTACCAGCGCGCGACGATCAAGTGTTAGCATAGACCCCTCCAGCCCCGGACTCGGAGCACAACCGTAGGAGAGCCCGCCCCTCGCGTCCATCCAACGCGCCTGGGTGGTGTCTCAGTTTGAAATTAGAGGCCTACCCGCTTGTCGGGGTCTTTGACCGCCCGCATGCACTCTGATCCTCCCTCGATTCAGTGGACACCCATGCTAGCTTTTCGGAGCTGGAGAGGAGTGTCTGATGAGTACGACGCGCCGGGTTTTTCCGGAATCCTTCAAACGCGAGGCGGTTGACCGAGTGGTCACCAGCGGCCTTTCGGCCGGCAAGGTGGCCGCCGAGCTGGGCCTGCACGAGACGGTGCTGCGACGGTGGATGATGCAGTTCGGGGCGCAGGCGACGGGGGCGGCGAGGCGCTCCACATCGCAAGCGCCGGCCCCGTCGCCGTCTGATCTGGCCTCCGAAAACGCCAGGCTCCGACGAGAGAACGAGCGTGTCAAACGGCGCGCAATCGGGACCCCCTATAGGCGCCGAATAGGGACCCCCCTTCATCCACGGATCAGCGGCGAGGTGCGTAGCCCTCAGCCAGCGCAGCGCCTCGCCGCTGGGTGAGCCACCGTCATCTCAGCAGCACCCGGAGGGGGGTCTGGGGGGAGGTTGAGCAACCTGTGGATAACCTGGCGGGCCGGAGCCGGATCAGTTGCGGTTCCTGAGCCGCCAGCTGTCGTTGCCGGTCTCGACGATGTCGCAGTGATGGGTGAGCCGGTCGAGCAGCGCGGTGGTCATCTTGGCGTCACCGAAGACGCTGGGCCATTCGCCGAAGGCCAGGTTGGTGGTGATGATCACCGAGGTGCGCTCGTAGAGCTTGCTGACCAGATGGAACAGGCGCTGGCCACCTGACTGGGCGAGCGGCAGGTAGCCCAGCTCGTCGAGGACGACGAGGTCGAGGCGGGAGAGCTGGGCGGCGAGCGCGCCGGACTTGCCGCGCCGGGCCTCGTCCTCCAGCTGGTTGACCAGATCGACGGTGTTGAAGTAGCGGCCGCGGGCGCCGGCGCGGACCACGTTGGCGGTGATGGCGATGGCCAGGTGGGTCTTGCCGGTGCCGGTTCCGCCGACCAGGACGACGTTTCGATGGTTGGTGAGGAAGGCGCCGTCGTGCAGCGAGCGCACCAGGCCCTCGTTGATCGGCGAGCCCTCGAAGGTGAACGCCGCCAGGTCCTTCATCACCGGCAGCTTGGCGGCGGTCAGGCGATAGCGGATCGAGGCGGCCTGGCGATGGGCGGTCTCGGTCCTGAGCAGATCGGCCAGGATCTCCATGGCCGTGCGGTTGCGTTGCAGGCCCGTGGTGACCGTCTCGTCGAAGGCTCCGGCCATGCCATTCAGGCCCAGCTGGGTGAAGGCCTCGATCATCTCATGCCGCTGCACGGGAACCTCGCAGGCGATCGTAACGGGCGCAGTCGGCGATGGGTGGGTGGCGCAGGGCCAGGGCTTCGGAGGTGGTGATCGGCGCCGGCGCTGGCGGCTCGCGCCGCCGGGCCAATATGGTGAGGATGAGATCGTCGCTGGCGGCGCCGGCGTCGAGCGCTTCGCGGACAGCGTCGTCGACCGCGTCCAGGCCATCAACCAGCACCGCGGCGAGCACGCGAACGAACCTGCGGTCGGCTTCGTCGCCGCGGCCCAGCTTGCGCCTCAACCGGGTCAGGGCCGGCGGTAGCGCCCAGTCCAGGAACGGCGCGCCGTTGCGCAGTTTCCGCCTGGCAGAACCGGCTCCGCCCCCGGAGCAGCCGCGCTCTGGAATAAGGACCGCCGTGCCGCCGAGGTCGGACGGCAATCTACGCTGCAAAAGTTGACCCCGAGGCGCGAACGCTCGCTGAGCCGTTCTCGCAAACGGGCAAGACTCCAACTTAGGCATTCTTCAGCTCAGAGATATCTAGCATATATATACGCTTCGATCATCGACTCTTAAGAACACCTATGTTATCCGTCCACCGAAGGATAAGCACATATGCATTCTACATCAAACACCGCGGCGCTGGCTAGAAAGCACCTGGACCGGCGCCTCACCCCCCTGCGAAAGACAAATGACCTGGCGCGCCCGCCGCGTGGCTGGATCAAGGCGATCCGCGAGGCCCTCGGCATGACGACAGCCCAACTCGCCGAGAGGATGGGCGTTTCGCAGACGCGCGTCAGTCGCATTGAAAAGGACGAGGTCGGGTCCGCCATCACGCTTCGCACGCTGCGTCAGGCGGCCGAAGCCATGGACTGCACCTTGGTCTATGCGCTCGTTCCAAACCAGAAGCTTGAACAGATCGTGCGTCACCGAGCCGCCGCCCTGACCAATGAACGGCTCGCCCGCACGCATCACACCATGAAGCTCGAGAACCAGGCGCTGACGTCCCGGGACCTGGATGCCGAACAAAAACGCGTCTTCCGCGAACTGCTTGAAGGCGACCCCAAGCGCCTTTGGACCAAGCCTTGAGCGACCCGCTCACCGACGCCGATGACGACGCGTCGACACCACTGACGCCGGACGAGCGCGCCGCGCTCATCCCCAGCTACATCACGCTTCGGTCCGAGCTGAACGAGGTCGAGCAGATCGGCATCGACAAGGCCGATGAGTGGGCCGTCGCGATCGATAGCCAGGGTTGGCCCCAGTTTGCGGCCTGGGGCGACGACGCCCAGCGCCCCAGGCAAGGGTGGTGGCCGACGATCGTCCAAACCCTTGCAGGTCCTTCGGGACCCGTCCCCGATCGGCTGACGGTGCGGTTCGCGCGCGTCTGCCGGCTCGTCGCCGTCCTGGCCGGACTCGCCGTCGCGTCGCACGCCCGCGCCCAGACCGCCGCGGAGTCTGCCTCCAACCAGGTCCCGGCCGCCGGGCGCGAGGCGGATTCCAGCCTGACCTTCGACGGCCTGACCCTCTACGGAACAGTCGACATCGGCGTGGCCCATCTAGATCACGGCGCCCCGCTCAGTCCCGACCATGGCCCTGGGCTCACGTTTATGATCCAGAAGTTCAGCAACCGAGCGATCACGTCCGTCGCACCGAATGGCCTCAGCCAATCCAAGATCGGCCTGATGGGCCATGAGCCGCTCGGCGACGGCGTCTCGGTTATATTCAAGCTGGAGACGGGCTATCAGCCGACGTCGGGCAAGCTCACAGACGGTCCCAAGAGCCTGATCAAGTCGGACGGAAAGCCTCTCGATCAGCAGGCTGACAGCGGCGATTCCAGCCGGGCCGGCCAGATTTTCCAGGGCGCGGCCTATGTCGGCCTGCAATCCAGGACCTATGGAACGCTCACTTACGGCTGGCAGAACGGCGTCCTGCTCGACGACTTGCAGAAATACGACCCCCAGCTGCAATCCCAGGCCTTCTCACCGATAGGAACTTCCGGCACGGCCGCCGGCGGCGGCGACACCGAAGACAGCCGATTGGACAATTCGCTGAAATACGCGGTTCAGCGCGGGCTCGCGCGGCTGGTGGTCCTGCACCAGTTCCCCAGCCACAACGGTCAGCCGGGCACGGCCGACGAGGTGGACATCGGCGGCGATGCTGCCGGCTTCTCGCTCGACGGGAGCCTGACGGTTGTCCGCGACGCCATCGCCGCCGCCTCGCTTAACGCTGCGCAGGCGGCGACACACCCCGGCACGCTGGCGGCGACGGCGTCGAACAACACCACCTGGTCGCTGCAAGGAAAATACGCGCGCGAGCAAGCCAAGCTCTACGCCGGCTATGAGCACATCGAATACACCAATCCCGACCATGCGATCGGCAACGGATCGAAGGGTCTCGGCGGTTATGTGCTGAGCGTGGTGAACAACGACGCCTTCAGCCACCACAGGGTGCTGCAGATCTCGTGGGTCGGGATGCGATACGCCCTGACCCCGGCGCTGGACATCACCGCAGCCTACTACCGCTACGACCAGAACAGCTTCAAGGGCAACGGCTGCGCGGACCGCAGCGCGACGTCCTGCAGCGGGACCATGAACGCAGGGTCCGTGGTCGCCGACTACAGACTGACCAGGCAGTTCGATATGTACCTGGGAGTCAACGCTTCGGGGGTGGCCGACGGCCTGGCTTCCGGCTTCCTGAAGACCTCCGCCGTCTCCCAGATGGGCGGCGTAAGGTTCAGTTTCTAAGCGCCTCGCAGGGTATGGCGGGCGGCGCGTTCGCCTGTTCGTGACAGTCGCCAACGGACCACGTCGTCGGCCCCGGGGCCTGACGTCCCTCCCGTTCGGCGCGAGAGCTCGCCAGCAGATCCGCCGAGGTCGATGATCAGACCCATGCCACCCCTCGCTCAACTCCAAACTTGGACGCAGCCGCCTGGCGCTGCTGTCCTCGCTGTCCCGTGGCCACCGGCGCCGACCGGCCCCGCGAGCTGGTCCGGCATTGACCGCGCCTCATAAGATTGTATCCCTTACATCAAGGAACTTCGTCTGACGGCGTAGATACTGTTCACTTTGGACACAATAAGGCATTGGATCGCTTGGCCGCAAAACGCCTGAACCGAGCGGGCTGTGAGCAGGCGGCGGCCTGAGCGCCGGTGATTGAACGGCGGCCTGAAGGAGAGATGGCGTTGCGGATTGGCGTGGTGGGCTTTGGCGAGGCGGGGTCCGCCTTCTTTGGGCGGGGCGGAGATGGAAGAGGTGGTCGCCACCTTGGACGAGCTCGCGATCGGAAGCGCCATGTCCCGTAGCGCCGTCGAGTGGCAACGGAGCCTCGGCGGGCTTGGCCTGCCCCCGGGCGAGGGCGCTGCGCTGGAACGACAATTGGAGGGCCTTCTTGCGGCCCTTGGGAGGGGCCCGCGGGCGCGGCGCGCTGATGGCGCGATCGCCGTCGAGGCGAAGCGCTGCAGCCCCTCTGTTAGCGCCGCACCACGGTCGAGGCTCCATGACTAGGTCTCCAACAACCGGCAAGCCCAGCCTCTACCTCTTGTCGGGACTGCTCTGTGACGAAAGCGTCTGGACCCGCCAGACCGCCGCGCTCTCCAACGAATACGACATCCGAATTCCGGATCTGCGCGGCTTCGATGACATCACCGATATGGCGACCAGCATCCTCGCCGAGGGCGTGGATCGGTTTTCGCTCGTTGGCCATTCGATGGGCGCACGCGTGGCCCTGGAGATCATGCGCCTGGCGCCGGAGCGGGTGGAGCGGCTGGCCTTGCTCGACACGGGCGTCCATCCGCGAGGCGCGGGCGAAGCGGAAAGGCGGCAGGTCCTGGTCGATCTGGCGGATCGGGAGGGTATGAGTGCGCTCGCCGATCAGTGGTTGCCCCCGATGGTCTATGCCGAGGGCGCGCGCACGGCGGCCCTCATGCCCGGCCTCAAGGCCATGGTGGAGCGGATGACGCCGGCCATCCACGCGCGTCAGATCAAGGCGTTGCTCAACCGTCCCGCCGCTGCAGACGGCCTGTCGGCGATCCGCTGCCCGGTGTTGATCGGCGTGGGCGAGAAGGACGCCTGGAGCCCGCCAGCCCAGCATCAGGCGATGGCGGCGCGAATTCCTCAAGCCTGCCTCGTCATCTTCCCTGGGAGTGGCCACATGGCGCCCATGGAGGCGCCGGACGCCGTGACCGCCGCGCTCAAGGCTTGGCTTGGAACCTCGAGCGCGCCCGTGGAGATCGCCTCGTCATGAACAGCGAAGTCGACGTTGTGGCGCGGATGACCGCCGCGTGGGAGATCGAAACCCTGATCCGCCGCTTCGCGCTTCTGAACGATGCGGGCGACGCTGACGCCCTGGCCGCGCTTTTCACCCTGGACGGCAGCTTCGCCCGGCCGAGCGAGCCTGAGCGCCCTGCGCGCGGCCGCGAAGCGATTGCCGCCCATTTCCGCGATCGACCCAAGCGGCTGACCCGCCATCTGGTGTCCAACATTGTGGTGGACCTTGCGGGGCCGACTGCGGCTAGAGCCCAGAGCTATCTCGTCCTCTATACGGCGCCGTTCGGATCCCCGACGCCGGCGATCGCCGATCCGATCCAGTTCATCGGGGGCTTCGACGACCGCCTGGTGCGCGAAGACGGCGCGTGGCGCTTCGCCGAGCGGCGCGGCAGCCTCGCCTTGAAGATCACGCCGCCCGCCGCGTGAGGCCGGCTCAGCGGGATTCCGGGACGCGACGGGTGCTCAGGAAGGCTTCGAAGGTCTCACCGCGCATGATGGCGTAGACCTCAAGGTTGCTCTTCTTGACGACCCTCGCCCACTTCTCGAGCACGAAGAAATTGACCCCGTACTGGACGATACCGAGCCAGTCGCGGGCGCGCACGAGCGCCTTCTCCTCGTCCTTCAAACCGGCGGCGGTCATGGCCGCCTCCTCGTCGCCCCAAAAGGCCTCGCGGTTCTCGGCTCGGATCATGTTCCAGAAGAACCGGTTGAAGTTGAGGGTGCGGTTGCAGATGCGCAGGTCGAAGGGATAGGTCCCTGCGAGGGCTTCGAGTTCATCGAGTTGGGGATTGCTCAGCGTCATCTCAAGCGGCCTCCGCCGGGCGTGCGGCCAAGGGAATGGCGTTGGCCTCGTTGGCGTAGAGCGTCACGGTCATGGCGGTGGTGGTGGCGAGGTAGTAGGTCCGGTGAAGCTCGGTGATCTCCGGATTGAGCGCGCCGCGCATGGCCAGCCACATGATCTGCTCGACGCTCTCGGCGCCGCCGAGCCGGACGTATTCGGCGTGACGCATGGCGGCGAGGCGCTCGGGATCGGATTTGAACAATTCCAGGAATTCCAGATCCCAGTCGGTATTGTTGAAGCCGGTGCGCTCGCCATGGATCTGGTGAGAGAGCCCGCCCGTGCCCACCACAACCACCTTCAGATCCATTGGATAGCTTTCGATGGCCCGTCGCACGGCCTGGCCCAGACGATAGCAACGCCGCGCTGTGGGCAGTGGGTATTGCAGCACATTGATGGCGATGGGCACCACCACGCCCGGCCAATCCGGCGTATGCGGCCAGAGCAGCGGCAGGGGCGACGCGATGCCGTGATCGATCGGCTTGTTCTGCAGGAAGGCGAGGTCGAACTCCTCGTTCACCAGGCACTCCCCGACATGCGCCTGCAGATCGACATCCCCCCTGATGTCGGGCAGCCCTCGCAGGCCAGCCCCCTCGTCGGCAATCGGAAAGCGCTCGCCGACCCCTAGCGCAAAGGTCGGATAGCAGTCGAAAAACAAGGTGGTGGCGTGATCGTTATAAAAGAAGAGCAGCACGTCCGGCTTCTCCGCCGCCAGCCAGGCTGCGACCGGCTTGTACCCGTCGAACAACGGGGCCCAGGCCGGGTCGGCCTGCCGGCCGCGATCGTAGGCCAGGCCGATAGTCGGCACATGCGAGGCGCCGATGCCGCCGATGATACGGGCCATAGAACCTCCCCCAAGAATTGTATCCTGAATAGCCATTCTCGACCCGAAAGTCGAGGAAATAGACGGGTATTGTATCCAAACTTCTGACACGGGGCCCGCGTCACGGGGCTGATGACGTCGAGCGGCATCGATGGCACATAAGGGCGATGGCCTCGACCCGCAGCACCACGCTTCGTATTCGCGAGTTGATCCTGCAGGGTGAGCTCAAGCCTGGCGAACGGGTGAAGGAGCAGATGGTCGCCGAGCGCCTCGGCCTATCCAGGACGCCGATACGCGCGGCGCTTCCGGCCTTGGCGAAGGAAGGCCTGTTGATTGTCGTCGGCGCTCGCGGCTATGCGGTGCGCCGCTTCTCCCAGGCCGAATGCCTCGATGCGCTGCACACCCGCGCGGCGCTGGAAGGCCTGGCCGCGCGGAGCATGGCGATGCGGGCCGATCGTGATCTGCGCCCGCTCAGGACCATCCTGCAGACCGGGGACGACCTTCTGAAGACTTCAGCCGGTCTCGACCTCGAGGAACTCGAAGCGCTCTACGGCGAGATGAACGCGGCGTTTCATACGGCCGTCGTGTCGGCCAGCGACATGCCAATCCTTGGGGAACTCCTGGACCGCTGCAACATCGTTCCCTTCGTCTCGCCGGCCCATGTGGCGTTCGAGCGCCGCTCAGAGGCGGAGCGACGGCGCATTCTGGATTTCGCTCATCGTCAGCACCACAGCATTGTTGAGGCGATCGCGTCAGGCGACGCCGCCCGTGCTGAAGCGCTCTTCCGGGAACATGCGCATAACCAGGAAGTCAGCATCACCGGAGCAGGTGAACCCTGACTTGGTCTGTTCGGCGCCGGCTTGGGCCCGCGCCCCCGCGAGGTGGTTCGCCGCTCCGCGGACCCCGCCCGGCGTTGCGCAGGTACGGTCCGGGCCTAAGGCGCAGTGTCGGCGCGCGGCAAGCGCGCAGCGATCATGAACACGAGGCCGCTGACGATCCCCGCCACGGCGCACAAGATATACAACAGGCGCGCGCCGCCCCCCAGGTCAAGGAGCTTACCCGCCGCCCACGGCGCCGTCGCTGCGCCAATCCGCATGACCGCCAGGCTCGCGCCAATGGCGAGGCCACGGATCGCGTCGGGATAGGCCCGACCCACCAGGGCCCCCATCAAGTTGAGCAGGCCCACGACAAAGAAGCCGGCGCCGCCCGCGATCAGGGCGGTGGACGAACCGCCGATGGACATTCCGAGCAGGGCCGTGGCCATGGCGCCGGCAAGCGCCATTGGCAGAATGACCCTATAGCCAAATCGATCAGCAAGGCCGCCCGCGACGATGCCGCCAACCGCCCCGCCGATCGAAAACACCGATAGAGAGACGGCGGCCTGCGCCATCGAAGCGCCCTTGGCGGCGACCAGGGACGGAAGCCAACCGACCGACACAAAAACGGGAAAGGCGCCGATGAACATGGCGGTCCATAGAACCAGGGTCAGGGGCCAGACGCCGCCGCGAAACAGAAAAGCGTCATCGGACCTACCGTGGCCCATCGGCGCTCGCTCGGCCGACCCGATCACCGATCCGGCCTTCCGATCGGATGGGACGATCAAGAAGAGAAGGGGCGCGATGACCAAGGGCGCGAGCCCGCCGACGATGAACATGGCCCGCCAACCAAAGTGCGGGACCACGGAAGACGACACGAAGCCCGCGAGCATGGTGCCGCCCGCCGACCCCGCACAAACGATCGTCACAGCGGTCAAACGCGCGGCCGCGGCGATGTTCCCGAGCAGGAGCGCCGATGATATCGGCAACAGTCCGCCAAGCGCCACGCCGGTAAGGCATCGCATGACCAGGAGTTCGGTGACGTTTTGGACCTGACTGGTCGCAAGGGCGCCGCAACCGAACATCAGCACCACCAGGAGCAAGGTCCTGCGGCGTCCGAAGCGGTCAGCGATCGCCCCGAACAGGGCCGCGCCAGCGGCGGTTCCGAGCGACGCCGCCCCGATGCAGGCCCCAAACATTGCGCGCGTCAGCACGAGGTCCTTGCGCACCACGCCGCCGACGAACGAGAGCGCGTTCAGGTCCATTCCGTCCAGGATCTGGGCGATCAGGAGCCCACCGACGAGAAGGACCAGCCCCACGCCGTGAACCGGTGCAGGAACAAGACCCCCGCCCCGCGGCTCGAGGGGCGCGCCTGCCGCCAACGATCGTACAGTCGAGGTCATGCTTATGTTCCCGGATTCGGTGACGCGGCCGGCTGCAGCCGGCTCACGTCGGCATCATCGTGGGCCAGGCGCAAGGCCGCGGAGCCATAAGGCTTGATCGCTTGGTCGGCGTTCGCCCGCGCACCCTGATCGCCTCCGCCCTTACTCATCAGTCTTCCGGCGCGACGGTCACCGACAGACCCTCCAAACCGCTCGCCAAGACCACTTGGCAGGACAGGCGCGAACCCAATTGGCGGTGAGCGGAGCCATCGAGCAAGTCGTCCTCGTCGGCTGACGCCGCGGCAAACAGTTCAGGATGGGACTCGCCTATATAAACGTGGCAGGTCGCGCATGAGCAACAGCCGCCGCAGAGCGCCAGAATATCGTCGACTCCGCCGCTACGGATCGCCTCGAGCAGCGTCATCCCCGCTTCGCCCGAAACCTTGTGCAACGTCCCGTCGCGCGCCGTGACCTCAATCGTTGTCATTGACGTCCCGATGCGACAAACGAGCGAAATTCAATCGACTGTCGAAACCTCACCGTCGCCCCCTTCTTTGTGTCGCTCGACCTTGCGTTGTCGTCCCGGCCGATCTCCGTCAGCCAGTCGCCCCAGCGTCTATCCACCGCTCGCCGCACCGATCGGCGGGCACTGCCGCACCCAAAGCTCCCAGGCCCGGCTCGTTGCAGCGCCCAGGGTTTGTGCGCACGCTTCGGCTTCGCCGTCGCTGAGGAACGCCGGCTCTCCCAGGGCGCGAGCCGCCAGTTCGATCTCGCAATTCTTCATCGTATAGATGGCCTCGTAGACAACCTCCTCCACGCGTGCGCCCACAACTGTGTAGCCATGAGCGCGCATGAGCACGATGCTTGCGTCGCCGAGATGCTCGGCGAGGTGGCGGCCGTGCTCGGCGTTGCGGATCAAAAGGTCCGTCGACGCCCCGGCATGGGCGGCGAGGTCGAAGGTCGACGGCGCGCCCCGGAGGAAGCCGCACATATGGCAGATGGGCCGAATCCTGGCGCCCGGTACCACCGTGAAGGGCACGACCGGCAAGGCATGACTGTGCACCACCGCCTGAACGTCCGGGCGGCGGCGATAGATCTCGCCATGGATGAAGCGTTCCAAGAACAGCTGCACGCCCGAGGTCGGCGGGATGAGGTCGCCGGCCAGGTCAAGTTCGGCGACATCGTCGGGCGTCACCAGGGCGGGCGCCAGACTCCTCGGGATCAGGAACCGATCGGGTCGCTCGGGGCTGCGGCAGCTGAGGTGTCCGAAGGCGTCCAAGACACCCTGGGCCGCCAGTATGCGGCTTCCCTGGCTGACGGCCGTCTTGGCGTCCAGCGACGTGCTCATGAGGCGCCCACGAGGTGGGTCCGAAGGAGCTCGCGGGTCGCCGTGTCCGCCCGTTCAGCGCTTTGCTGATCGAACACTGGGCTGCCACGCCGCGCGAAGGCGTGGCCGACTCCGGGGTAGCGCATGACCTCTACGCGGTTCGAATGCGGCGTTGCGGCTCGCTCGATTGCCGCCTGGGCTTCGGGAGGACACAATTGGTCCTCCTCTGCGAGGTGCAGCAGCAAGGGGCAGCGCACGGCGCCCATCTGATCCAGTGCGCCTTGAATGCCGACCCCGTAATAGGAGGCCGCGAAGTCGATACCCGCCTGCATCGACAACAGATACGCCAGCTTGCCGCCAAGGCAGTAGCCGACGGCGCCGACCTTGCCGTTGGCGCCATGGAGCGAGCAAACGTAAGCCGCCGCAAGCAGCGCGTCTTGGACGGCCAGATCCGAATTCAGCCCCCTCATCAGCTCGGTCGCGCGTTCGCGATCGGTTGCAGGGTCGAGTTCGACACCGGGTTGCTGTCGCCAGAAAAGGTCCGGCACGATCGCGGTGAACCCCACGGACGCCCAGGCGTCGGCGACCGAACGCATATTGGCGTTGACACCGAATATTTCCTGCAGGATCACGACACCGGCGTCGTTCGGGCGATCAGGTTTGGCAAGATAGGCGCCGAATGACGATCCCGCGTCGGTCCGGAGCGACACCATCGAAGCAGCCATTCCATATTCCCTACCCTTGGGACCCCGCGCAATCGAGGCCGGCGGAGGCGTGCGCACTCATTGTGCTGAGACCCGGTGATCATCGACGCCGCTGATCATCGTCTAGGGACGGACTGGCCCGAGCGCCAATACGAACGCGGCGCCAAAACATGTCATCTGGTAATGCCTCCGGGGCCGGGAGCCGGCGCGGAATTCAGACCGGCGAGTTGGCGTAGCGCCGCGGAGGCGGACGTGAGGTTGGGCGGCGGCCGGGCCGAGGCTCAAGCGCGCGTGCGACACGACCTTCGCCATTGGCCCTCAGGCCGCGCCGTCCCACGCCGCGCCGACGTTCCGGCACAGGTCGCCCCTTCGATCCCATCAGATTGAAAGAAAGTTCGACGTCTTGGTGATAACCGAAATACTTGCCAAGCAGATGTACAATCTGATGCTGCTCAAGTCAGCCGTCGATGCTGGCAGTATCAGCCGCGCCTCGGTCGAGCTTGGCGTGAGCCAACCCACGATCACGCGCGGGATCGCGCGGTTGGAAGCGGCCTTGGGCCACCAGTTGATCGAACGCAGCGCGAAAGGGATCATCCCGACGGACGTATGCCGCAATCTCCTGAAGCACGTCGAGCGCGCCGCGGGCCAACTCGAGGAGGCTGGCGCGACCCTGCACCGGATGCGGCGTTCGCGCTATCGCACCTTGGCCTGCGGGGGCTCGCCAACCGCCATGGAGTCCTACGTCCCGTCCGTGATGTTCGAGCTGATGCGGCGCTATCCCAATCTCTCGCTGCAACTCTACGAAGCGCCCTCCCCGGCGCTCCTCAAGATGATCCAGGCCGGGGAGTTGGATATCGCCATCGGCGCACGCCTCCAGATCGAAGAAGGCCAGCAGGTCGAAGTCGAAGCTCTGGCCTCGGACACACTTGGGGTCTTCGTGAATGCGCGGCATCCGCTGCTTGGCGAGCCCCAGGTGATGAAGCACCTCTTGGCGACCCAGAGCTGGGTGTTTCCCGAACCTCTGTGGTCCTATCCAGCCACCATGCTGCGCGACACGCCGTTCTCGTCGATTCCCTGTCTGGTGCGCGCCCAATCGTCCTCGGCGCTGCGTTGGTATGCGCGCGAGACGGACTTCCTGACCATTTCATCCTCGCTCACGCTGCACACCGAACTCAGCAGCGGGCTGGTGGCTGAATTGACCACCGACTGGAATTTCCCGAGGTCTCAACACGTCATCTACTATCGGTCGACCTCCGACGACGAGCGGCCGGTCGATATCGCCGTGAACCTGTTCAAATCTGCGGGCCACGAGAGACTCGATGGCAAGGTCGACGGAGACACCTAACTATCGACCTGGCGTTTTCGCCTTCAAAGCCTCCCAATCTCGGGCGCCCGACTCCCGGACGATCCTTTCGTTCCCGTAGTCCTTGGGATTGGGCGCCCCCAAGCCGGCTCGCGCAGGAAGGCCAAGCGACATTTCGAAATCGTCGCGGTCGTCGTTGGCCGCCCTGGCGCCCGTCGCCACGGCGACAGCCATCATTGATGGGTCTATCTAATGCTAGAGGACTCTAGCCGGCGCAACGGCGAGAGGACGACTTAGGGGTTCGGGTTTGGCGCGGCGCAGGCTCGATCAACTGCTGAAGTTTCGTCAGCTACGGATGACCGAGGCGCTGGTCCGTCACCAATCGCTGACGCGCGCGGCGGCCGCGCTGGGCCTGAGCCAGCCCGCCCTGACCAAGGCGATCCGCGAGCTTGAAGCTCTGATGGGCGAGCCGTTGTTTCAGCGCCACGCACGGGGCATGCGCCCGACCGCCGCCGGGCTGGTGGTTGCGCAATACGCCAGAGCCGCCCTGGCCGATCTGAACCGGCTGGAAGAGACCTTGGACCTGGAGAATGGTCCCGGCCTCGGGCCGGTGGCGGTGGGCGCATTGCCGGTGGCGGCGGTGGGGTTGATGCCGGCCGTGATCAACCGGGCCCGGGCGGAACTGCCCGCCCTGCATATCCGTCTGGTCGAGGGACGGACGGAGGCTTTACTGGCCCAGCTGGAGGCCGGCGAAGTGGATTTGGTGGTCGGCCGGCTCTATGCGCCGCTGGCTCCGGACGGTCTGATACGAGAAGCCCTGTACGCCGAGCCGATCTCGGTCATGGCCCGGGTCGGGCACCCGTTGCACCGGCTCAGGCGGCCCACGGTGAAGGACCTGGCGGCCTTTGACCTGATCCTGCCGAGCTTCAGCCAGCGGATCGGCCAGGACACCGAAGACTTCATGGCCGCCATCGGCCTTCAGCCAACGCCCGGGGCGATCCGTTCGACCTCGCGCGGCTTTATCCGCGAAATGCTGCTGGCGAGCGACATGATCACCGTCATGCCGCGGATCGTCATGGGCGGCGACCTCCTTCGGGGTCAGGCGCGGGTCATTTCCGTGGCCGCGCCGGCGATGCCGAGGCCGGCGGGGGTGATCACCAACCCCCGACATGGGGCGCCGTCGGGCGCGCAGATGCTCATTCGACTGATCCGCGAGACCATAACCGATCTGGCGCAGTCCGGTGACCTTGATATAACCAAATAGCATATTTCGCGCCGAAAACGCGATGGGGGAATCCGGCTTTGGCCCGCTAGACCAGATTTGAGCGTTGCGCGCGCCTGGGGCGCATCCACGTGGTTCGAGGCCGCATATGAAGATCATCCTGTCCGGACAGGGCGCGCTTGGGGTCAAACACCTCGAGGCGATCCAGAAGATCGACGGGATCGAACGGCAGGACCGGGAATTCTTCGCCGCCGTCCGCAAGGACCGGGAGCCCAACGCCAGCGTGGCCCCGCGCCTGCCGGGCCTGCAGACGCTGGACAGCATCGAACAGAGCCTCCTCTGAAATGTTCAACATTGTCTTCAGTGACGAATATCGGGCGGCTCCCAAGCTCCTGGCGGATCTCCGTCGGAAAGCTGGGCTAAGCCAGCGTGAGCTCGCCAATATCCTGGGGCGCTCGCAAGGCCATGTTCAGCGGATGGAAACCGGACAGCGACCGATTGAGCTTGTCGAGTTCTGCCGCATCGCGCGCGCCGCAGAGCTGGACCCCCGCGCGGCGCTGGGTGCGTTTCTGGAGGCGTGGGAAGGGCTTGGCCTGGCGTACCCATCCACGGCGGCTCCGGCTGCGACAAAAGAAAGCCGGGCGGCATGAGTCTCGTGGTCCGCAACATCCCCCGCGCCGACGCGGCTGTGGTGGATGCCCTGGCCGGGTTCGGCGTGGCCACGGTGCATGAGGCGCAGGGTCGCAAGGGCCTGCTCGCCGCCTATATGCGGCCGATCTACCGGCCTGCCAGGATCGCCGGCTCGGCCGTGACCTGCGAAGTCGCACCGGGCGACAACTGGATGATCCACGTCGCCGTTGAGCAGTGCCGGCCGGGCGACATCCTGGTGGTCGGCCCGACCAGCCCCTGCGAGGACGGCTATTTCGGCGATCTGCTGGCCACCTCCCTGCAGGCGCATGGGGTTCGCGGCCTGGTCATCGACGCGGGGGTGCGCGACGTGGCCGAGCTGACCACGATGGGCTTTCCAGTCTGGTCCAAGGCCATCTTCGCCCAGGGCACGGTCAAGGAGACCATCGGCAATGTGAACCGGCCGCTGGTCTGCGCCGGCGCCCTGATCCACCCGGGTGACGTGATCGTCGCTGACGACGACGGGGTCTGCGTGGTGCGCCGCGAGGAGGCCGCCCCGGTCGCCGAGGCAGCCGGCAAGCGCGAATCCAACGAGACCGAAAAGCGCGCGCAGCTGGCGTCCGGCGTCCTGGGCCTTGATCTCTACAAGATGCGCGAACGCCTGGCCAAGAAGGGCCTGCGCTGGGTCGACGAGGCGCCGTGAGGTGATCCAGACCGCCATCCAATGCACGGTCATGCGCGGCGGCACGTCCAAAGGCCTCTATTTTCGCGTCGAAGATTTGCCTGTCGATGTCGCCACGCGCGACGCGGTGCTGCTGGCCGTCATGGGCTCGCCCGACCCGCGCCAGATCGACGGCATGGGCGGGGCCCATCCACTGACCAGCAAGATCGCGGTGGTCGGCCCCTCGACCCACCCGGACGCCGATGTGGATTACCTCTTCCTGCAAGCGGTGGTGGACGAGGCCCGCATCGACGCCGGCCAGAACTGCGGCAACCTCCTGGCCGGCGTCGGTCCCTTCGCCATCGAGGAGGGTTTGTTCCCGGCGACCGGCGACGAGACCACTGTGCGCATCAACATGCTCAATACGAAGAGCCTGGCCTCGGCCCTGATCCAGACCCCGGGCGGCAAGGTGCGCTACGACGGCGAGGCCCGTATCGACGGCGTGCCGGGGACCGCAGCCCCGATCCCTATCGACTTCCTGGATGTCGCCGGCTCGAGCTGCGGCAGCCTCTTACCCACCGGAAACGCCCGCGACACCGTCGACGGGATCGAGGTCACCGCGATCGACAACGGCATGCCCGTAGTGGTCATGCGCGCCGCCGACTTCGGCAAGACCGGCTACGAGAGCCCCGAGGAGCTGGAAGCCGACGCCGAGCTCAAGGCCCGCATAGAAGCCATCCGGTTGCAGATCGGCCCACGCATGAACCTGGGCGACGTGGCCAAGAAGACCGTGCCCAAGATGTGCCTGGTCGCCCCGGCTCAGCAGGGCGGCGCCATCTGCACCCGCACCTTCATTCCGCACCGCGTTCACGAGGCGATCGGCGTCTTTGGCGCGGTCAGCGTCGCCACCGCCTGCGTGACGCCGGGCTCTGTCGCGGCCGAGGTCGCTGGCATCGCCGACGTCGAAGCGGTCAAGGCGCTTGAGGTCGAGCACCCCTCCGGCTTTTTCACGGTCGCCATCGACGTCACGCTGCTGGACGGTCAAGTCGAGGTCCGCCGCTCGGCGCTGTTGCGCACGGCGCGCCGGCTGATGCGCGGCGAAGTCTGTGCGCCGGCCACCGCCTGGGACGGAAAATGAGCGGCTTCTCAAGCATCGCGTTTCTTGGCTTCGGGGAGGTCGGCCAGTCGTTGGCGCAGGCCTTGATCGCGCGCGGTGTGACGAAGCTAGCCGCCTGGGACACATCCTTCGTGGACACCACGAGCCCTGCCAGCAGAGCTCTCGATCGCATTCCGGTACGAGAAGCGACCTCGGCTCCCGATGCCGTCGCGGGGGCTGAGCTGGTGATCAGCGCCGTAACGGCGGCTGAGGCTGTCGAGGCCGCCAAGGCTGCCGCTTCGGGGCTCACGCCAGGAGCATTCTTCCTGGATCTCAACTCTTGTTCACCGCAGATCAAGCAAACCTGTTTTGACGTCATCGCCTGGACCGAAACGCGCTACGTGGAAGCCGCGGTCATGAGCCCCATCAACCCGAAGCGGTTGAATGCGCCCATGTTGCTTGGCGGGACGGATGCGACCGAGTTCCTGGCCAAGGGCCGTTTGACCGGCTTCTCCGCGGCGACGGTGTTCTCCGATCGGATCGGCCAGGCCGCGGCGACCAAGCTCTGCCGCTCTGTGATAATCAAGGGCGTCGAAGCCCTGCTGACCGAGTCGATGCTGGCCGCGCGCCATTACGGCGTCGAGCAAGTGGTGCTGGACTCCCTCTCCGACCTGCTTCCGCTGCCGGACTGGAACGCCACGGCCCAGTACATGATCTCCCGCTCGCTCGAGCACGGCGCTCGGCGCGCCGAGGAAATGCGCCATGCCGCCCGCACCGTCGCCGAGGTCGGCGTCGCTCCGGTGATGAGCTGGGCGATCGCAGGGCGGCAGGCCTGGGCCGCCGACCACCACGCGGCGTTGAGCCCCGACCTCGCCGCCATGCTGGACGCCGTCATCGCGGAAATGGACGCCCCATGATCATCGATTGCCACGGCCACTACACCACCGCCCCAAAGGCGCTACAGGATTGGCGCGACGCCCAGATCGACGCGTTCGACGCGGGCCAGCCGTTCACCGCGCTCGATCCAGCGATCACCGACGACGAGATCCGAGCGAGTTTGGAGGGCGCGCAGCTGAAGCTGCAGCGCCAGCGCGGATCGGACCTGACGATCTTCTCGCCGCGCGCCTCGGCCATGGCCCACCACATCGGCGACGCCGAGGTCAGCCTGCGCTGGACGCGCAAATGCAACGACCTGATCGCGCGCGTGGTGTCGCTCTATCCGGAGAACTTCGTCGGCGTCTGCCAGCTGCCGCAATCCCCGGGCGCGGACCTGCTGGGCAGCATTTTCGAGCTCGAGCGCTGCGTGAACGAACTGGGCTCTGTCGGCTGCAACTTGAACCCCGACCCCTCCGGCGGCCACTGGACGGCCCAGCCGCTCACCGACCGGTCCTGGTATCCGTTCTTCGAGAAGATGGTCGAACTCGATGTGCCGGCCATGGTCCACGTCTCCGGCTCCTGCAATCCCAATTTCCACGCCACCGGCGCCCACTACATCAACGCTGACACCACCGCCTTCATGCAGTTCCTGGAGGGCGACCTCTTCAAGGACTTCCCGACGCTTCGGTTCATCATCCCGCATGGTGGCGGGGCCGTGCCCTACCATTGGGGACGCTATCGGGGCCTGGCCGACATGCTGAAGCGCCCGCCGCTTCGTGAGCATGTGATGAAGAACGTGTTCTTCGACACCTGCGTCTACCACCAGCCGGGCATCGACCTGTTGTTCCGGGTGATCGACATCGACAATATCCTGTTCGGCTCGGAGATGGTCGGCGCGGTCCGCGGCATCGATCCGGAAACCGGACACTACTTCGACGACACCAAGCGCTACGTTGACGCCTTGCCGATCCCTGCAGCTGACAAGCACAAGGTCTTCGAAGGCAACGCGCGGCGCGTCTATCCGCGGCTCGACGCGATCCTGAAGGGACAGGGCCGATGAGCGAGCGCTTCATCATGGATATGGACTCTCAGGTCTGGCGCTTGTCGCCGTCCAAGCCCTCCGTCATCCCGCCGCCTGGCGCGGTGGACGCCCACGGCCATGTGTTCGCGCCGGGCGAGGTGTTTCCGTACGCGCCCAGCCGGACATGCACGCCGAGCGGTCCTTCGACGACCCCGTTCTAGCCGGTTCGGCATACCCGCTTTTGGCCCTGCGATCGCGACGAGGTGGCCATGAATGTAGTTGAGAGATCACTCGCCTGGTTCGCCGAATTTGCGGCCCCACGCCCGATTATCCTGCCTTACGGCCGGGACGCAGAACGTGGCCACGTCGAACTCTATGTCGGCGGATGCGACTTCTGCTGCGTTTGCGTGGAAATCGCGCCCACCGAAAGCGAGCCGACCGAACCTGGCGGCCCGGCCGATCGACATGATCGTTGACGCGACCCTGATCAAACGTGACGCACGGCGCGAGGCGATCCTCGACGCCGCGCAAGCCTGTTTCCTGGCCGAAGGTTACGCCGCAACCTCGATGTCGACGATCGCCGCGAGGCTCGGGGGTTCGAAGGGAACGCTCTACAGCTACGTCAAGAACAAGGAAGACCTGTTCGCCGCCGTGGTGCAGCGGGCCTGCACGGCTATTCAGCAGGCGCTGGATAGCCTTGATGCGCGGACCGGCGATTTACAGCCATGCCTGCTTCGCTAGGCTGGGAAATTTCTCAGCCATTTGATGACGGCGCAGGCGCTCGGTATCCAACGCCTTGTCGTCAGCGAGGGCGGGCGCTTTCCTGAACTTGGACGGATCTTTTACGAAAGCGGACCGCGGGTCGTGCGCGACCGCATGGCGGCTTATTTCGGCGACCTGATGGATCTGCGCCTGCTGCGACGGGCTGATCCCAAAGTTGCGGCCCAGCACTTCATCGACCTGGCGATTTCGGCCGTGTACTGGCCAGCCTTGTGGGGCGTCAGCCATGATCCAACATCCAAGACGGCTGACCCGCGGGTGATCTGTGGGGTCGAGACCTTCCTGAGGGCCTATAGTGTGTGAGGGGCGGAAGAGTCACCAGAAGCTCGATGGCCGAGCCGAGCTTGACGACGAAGAGGAGTTATTGGCCAGGCGTCTTGGCTTTCAAGGCGTCCCATTCTCGGGATCCCACCTCCTTGATGATTTGGTTATTCCCATATTGTTTGGGGTCCAAATAGGTGATCTTGCCGCCAAGGAGTCTGGCCTGGAGGAGTATCATCGCATTCAATTCCGCAGCTCGAGCTGCAGTCACCACACCCTGGACGTTCTTGGCGACCACCGTACTGCCGTGACCGCGCATCAAAACGATAGAGTTCCCGCCAAGTTTCCCAGCTAGCCGGCGGCCCGAATGCGGATTCCGATGATGCCGGCCACCTGTACCGATATGAAGCCGGCCGGCGTACCGATCTGAAGCCGGCCATGGTTCCGATTTGATGTCGGCCACCTTGGACGGGCCCTGTGCGGGTCTTTGGGGAAGGTCTCGGGATTAG
>NZ_DATAPY010000103.1:0-13159 GCF_036264965.1 Phenylobacterium sp. | reverse complement strand
CGCACGCTGGAGAGCCTGGCGGCCAGGGTGTCGATCTCCCCGTCGGTGCGGTCGAGCCAGGAGAACTGACTGGCGATCCAGTCCTCAGGCAGCCGGCCGTCGCCCTCGGTGAGGTGCTCAAACACCGTCCGCACCAGGCGGAAGTGCTCGTCGATCGACAGCTTGCGGAAATCCGGCGTCTGGCATGCTTCCCAAAGCCGCAGGAGGTGGGCACGGTTCTTGGCCCGCTTCAGGATGTCCTCGTCCTTGGCCAGGTGGCGGAGCACGACCTCATCGAGGCTCTCGTCGGACAGCTTCAACCCGTCCCGGCCGGGCGGCTGGGCCAGGGAGCGCATCAGATTGGAGAGGGAGGAGAAGTCGAGCCGGGCGTTGCGCCATTCGGCGGCGGCCACCGGCTCGAAGGCGTGGTGCTCCACCGCCTCGACCAGGTCTTCGTCCATCTCGTCGCACTCGCCAGTCACCCCGAAGGTCCCGTCGCGCTGGTAGCGGCCGGCGCGGCCGGCGATCTGGCCGACCTCCTGCGGATAGAGCCAGCGCATGCGCTTGCCGTCGAACTTCCGAAGCCCCGAGAAGGCCACATGGTCGACGTCCATGTTCAGGCCCATGCCGATGGCGTCGGTGGCCACCAGGAAGTCGACCTCGCCGGACTGGTAGAGCGCCACCTGGGCGTTGCGGGTGCGGGGGCTCAGGTTGCCCATCACCACCGCCGCGCCGCCGCGCTGGCGGCGGATCAGCTCGGCGATGGCGTAGACTTGGTCGGCGCTGAAGGCGACGACGGCGGAGCGGCGCGGCAGGCGGGTCAGCTTCTTCGGACCGGCATAGGTCAGGCTGGAGAACCGCTCGCGGGTGACGATCTCGGCGTGCGGCAGGAGGCGCCGGATCAACGGCGCCATGGTCCCGGCGCCCAGGAGCAGGGTCTCGGCCGTGCCGCGCGCATGCAGCAGGCGGTGAGCGAAAACGTGGCCGCGTTCCGGGTCGGCGCAGAGCTGAATCTCATCCACCGCCATAAACTCGACCTCGCGGCTCAACGGCATGGCCTCGACGGTGCAGACGAAATAGTGCGGCCTGGGCGGGACGATCTTCTCCTCGCCGGTGATCAGGGCCACGGCGCGGGGGCCGCGCAGTTTGACGATGCGATCGTAGATCTCGCGGGCCAGCAGGCGCAGCGGCAGGCCGATCATGCCCGAGGCGTGGCCCAGCATCCGTTCGACCGCCAGGTGCGTCTTGCCGGTGTTGGTGGGCCCCAACACGGCCGCCAGTCTCGGTGGGGCTGCGCCTGTGGGCCGGTCGCTCATGACCTGAATTTGGGGGGTCGATGAGAGTCGGGCAAGCGGTGCTAGCTGCGGCGAACCTGCGCGGGGTCCAGGCGGAAGCCCGAAGGCAGCAGCTGCTCGATCGTCTGGCGCCAGGCTTCGCCGTCAGGGCCCAGGGCGATCACCTCGCAGCCTTCACAGGCGAATTCGAAGATCTTCTGCCGGCAGCCGCCGCAGGGCCAGACCAGGCCGGGCAGCGAGGAGGCCACATAGACGCGGGTGAGCCGGGCCGTTCCTTGCGTCACCGCTGCGGAGATGGCGCTGGCCTCGGCGCAGAGGCCCTGCGGATAGGCGGCGTTCTCGACATTGACGCCATGGTGGATCGTCCCGTCGGCGCCTTCCACCGCGCAGGCCACCTGTACGCCGGAATAGGGCGCATGCGCCCGCGGCAGCAGGGCGCGCAACGTCGCGGCGATCTCGGAAACATCTGTCATCGGGGAGCTGTCCCGAACGAACTTGAGGGACGGAAATGTCTACCCAGTTCCACCTGCGAAGGGAACCGCCACGGGCGCGACGGGGCGATCGGAACAACCTTTGCAACTCGCCACTTCTCCCGGCGCCTCCAACAGGGTTCTATGCGGCTAGGCGAAGCGGGGATTCGAAGCGATGCGTCGAGCAGCTTTGATCATCTTGTTGGCTCTGGTGGCCGCGGCCTGCCAGACCGTGAAGGCCGACCCTGACGCGGTGAGCCTGACACGGGCGATCTATGATGAGCTTCGGCTGGGACAGGACACGTCGCTGGCGGCTCAGGCCCCGGCGCTGAGCGGCCCGCAGGCCACCGCCCAGTTCGCCAGGCTTCGCGGCGTCATCCCGCCGGGCGAACCGCATGGCATGAAAGTGGTCGGCCAGGCGGTGCGTGATATTCCCGGCAGGGGCCGCGCCGAAGCCGTATCGCTGGAATACGACTACGGGACCGCCAGGACCCTGTTCCAGACCCGGCTTTTCCGGCCGCTGGGGTCGAAGGACTGGCGCGTGGCCGCCTTCAACCTGCGTGTCGCGACGCCCAGACAGCTGGCTGTCAACCGCCTCGCGCCGATCGGCAAATCCCCGTTGCAGTACGCCTTTCTGGCGCTGGCGCTGTCCTCGCCGCTGATGATGATCGCCGCCCTGGTCAAGGTGCTGCGCACCCCGGGGCTGACCTACAAATGGGCATGGGCCCCGCTGTGCTTCATCGGTCTGGTGGGCGTTCAGCAGAATTGGGCCACTGGCCAGACCCTGGTGGTCTGGAATTCGGTGCAGTTCTTCGGCTTTTGGCTGTCCAACAGAGGCTCGGCGTTCGACCCCTGGTTCATCACGGCCACGGCGCCGGTGGTCGCGCTCCTGGTGCTGGGCGGCGTCATCGCCAATCCGCCCCGCACGGCGATCCGGGCGACGGCCTGATCCGCCATCGGGCGAACCACGGCTAAGGATGGGCTGGAACAGGGGCGAAACGAATCGGGACCGAATCAGCTATCCTGCTAGATTCAGCCTTTGTTCACCGCAACATATTGTATCGCAACGGCGTTCGCACACAAGACGGTTAAGCTTCTCCCCGCAGGCGCGCGGCCAGTTCCCGGTACTCAGCGGCCGGCCCAGCCCGGCCCAGGGTCTCGTAGAACACCGCCAGATTATGCGCCGCCATGAAGCCGCCGCGCCCGGTCACGGCCCCGTCCAGGTCCGGCCGCTCGCCGATCTCCAGGCATCGCTTCCAGGCGCTTTCGGCCACCGGCAGGAAGTCGTCGAGCGCGCGGTCGGGCTCCTGGCTGGCCGCCTCCAGATAGAGGTCGCCGACCACGAAGTAGAAGTCGGGCGAGTCCAGCCAATGGGCTACCTCGGCGTCGGCCAGGGCGAGGGCGTCGGCCAGCTGGTCGTTGGCCTTCAGCGCGATCAGGGCGCGCACCACCAGGGCGTGGCGCCAGGGGGCGTCGCCCGGCGCCAGCCGCAGCGCCTCGGTGAAGCACAGCGCCGCCTGAGGCGCTTTACCCCGTGCCTGATGCTCCTTGGCGAGCTGGAACCACAGATAGGCGTCCTCCGGCGCAGCCTGGAGTTCCCGCATGAGCAGCGTCTCGTTGCGCGCGCCTTTGCGGGCCAGATTCTCGGCCAGATAGCCATCGTGGCCGATAGCGAGCGGCAGGCGCACCCGCGGCAGGTCCGGGACCGGCTGCTCGTGGATCCGGCCCTCGTAGGTTGCGCCGCGCGGCAGGATGCGGGCGATCCAGGACTGGCCCGCGCCCTCGGCGCCCGGCTGGTCCATGGCGCTTTCGATCCGCACCTCGCCCAGGACGCCGCCCGCACCGGCGGCCAGGACGTCGGGGCCGAGCGCCTCGGCGCCGCCAGCGATCCATTCGTCGGCGTCCAGCACCAGGTTCCAGTTGGCGTCGGAGTGAGCGAGGGCGGCGTTGCGGGCGGCGGCGAAGTCGTCGATCCAGACGAAGTCGTGGACTTCGGCGCCCGCGGCGCGCGCGATCTCGCGGGTGTCGTCGACCGAGCCGGTGTCCAGAACGATCATCTTGTCGACGTGCGGCCGCGCGCTTTCCAATGCGCGGGCGATGGCATGGGCCTCGTCGCGGGCGATCATCACCAAGGCCAGCCGGGTCACCGCACGCTCCTCCGCCGCCGTCAGGGCAGTGAATGATGTATAGGGAGCGCCGGCTGGAAGCGGAAACTTCGCCGCAGACGCCGCGGAATGGCCGCCTTACCTTGACGTGCGGCCCGCCCTTCCTCTATATCGCCCGCTCTCGCGCGGGGCCCGCCTCGCGGCGATCCCGTTTCTGCGAAGGTTTTCGTCCCATGTCGCGTCGTTGCGAACTCACCGGTGTCGGCCCGATGGTCGGCCACAATGTGAGCCACTCGAACATCAAGACCAAGCGCCGCTTCCTGCCGGCGCTTTCGCCCGCGACGCTGCAGTCGGACGCGCTCGGCCAGAGCTACCGTCTGCGCATCACCAATGCGGCGCTGCGCACGCTGGACTTCCGCGGTGGGCTCGACGCCTTCCTGCTGAAGGCTGGCGACGACGAGCTGTCCCCCAAGGCGCAGAAGATCAAGCGCCAGCTGAAGGCCAAGCTCGCCGAACAGGCTCCCGCCTGATCGCGCCAAGAACTGTCGTTCGGGAAAGGGCCGCTGGAAACAGCGGCCCTTTTTCTTTGGGCCCTGCCTGAGGCATAGCTCGCCCATGACCCATCCCGTCGACCGCCCCGCCTGGAGCGCCTTGACCACGCGACAGGCGCCGTTTGCCCTCGGTGGCGCGCTGGCCCTGCGCCTCGCCCCGGACTTCGGCCTGTTCGCCG
Organism: Phenylobacterium sp.; assembly: GCF_036264965.1. Lineage (GTDB taxonomy): Bacteria > Pseudomonadota > Alphaproteobacteria > Caulobacterales > Caulobacteraceae > Phenylobacterium. The sequence goes on along the minus strand of NZ_DATAPY010000103.1, from coordinate 8,580 downwards.
CGGCCGCCGACGGCTCGGACGAGGCCCTGGCCGCCCTGGCGGCCCTGGTCGCCGCCCATGGTCCGGTCGCCACGGTGGAGGTGGTCGCGCAACCCCTGCCGCCGGGGATGGCCGCCACGCCACAGCCCGCCGTGCTGCAGATGGTCGCCGAGCGCCTGTCGCCGCGCGAGCCCGCCTTCGAGGTCACGCCGCTGACCGACGCCGACGCTCAGCAGATGCTGGCGCTGGCGACCTTGACCAAGCCCGGCCCGTTCTTCGCCCGAACCCACCAGCTCGGCGACTTCGTGGGTGTCAAGCAGGACGGACGGCTGATCGCCATGGCCGGCGAGCGGCTGAAGCCCGAAGGCTTCACCGAGGTCAGCGGCGTCTGCACCCACCCCGACCACCAGGGCAAGGGCTACGCCGCCGGGCTGATGGCGGTGATCGAACGCAGCATCCTGGCGCGGGGCGAGACGCCGTTCCTGCACGTCTTCGCCCACAACACCGGCGCGGTGCGGCTCTACGAAGCCCTGGGCTACACGGTCCGCACCGAGATGGACTTCACCGTGCTTCGCCCCGTCTAGGGTTTCAGCACCTCGTCGAACAGGTCGACGAGCTCCTTCCAGTGACGCTCGGCGTGGACCGGGTCGTGGACCGGCATGTCGGTGGGCACCCAGCCGTGCTTGGCGCCCTCCCAGATGGTCACCTTGGCGTCGAGGCCGGCGTCCTTCAGGGCGACGTCCAGGCGGTCCCGCTGCGCCGGATCGAAGCTACGGTCCTCGTCGGCGCCGGCGACCAGGATCCTGGCCTCCATCTTCGGCGCCAGCAGGTGCGGGCTGTCCTCGGCGTCGGTGGCCAGGTTGCCGCCGTGGAAGGAGGCCGCCACGGCGATCCGGTCGGGGAAGGTCCCCGCGGCCCTGATCGCGATGCCGCCGCCCATGCAGTAGCCGGTGACGCCAATCCGATCGGCCTTGGCCTGCGGCTGTTTGGTCAGCCAGTCGAGATAGGCCTTGGTGTCCTGCATCTGCAGCTTGGCGTTGGTGGAGGCCCGCAGCTTGGCGAAGAGGGCGCCCATCTCCGGATCGCCGGCGCGGGCCTTGGCGATGTCCAGCGGCGGATAGGGCCCGGCGCGCCAGAAGACGTCGGGCAACAGGACGTAGTAGCCGGCCTCAGCCAACCGCTCGCCCATCTCGAACATTGCCGGGCGGATCGCCGGGGCGTCCATATAGAGGATCGTCGCGGGCCAGGGGCCGGAGCCCTTGTCTGGCGTGAAGACGAAGGCTCGGGCGTCACCCTCAGGCGTCGGAATGGAAACGTCGGTCTTCACGCGCAAACTCCCAATTTCAATCCGCCGGGCATTTGAGATCAGGCCACGGCTTTGCGGACTTCCTTGAAGGTGGATCGCCGCGGCGCGCCGGAGGGGCCCTGCGTGTTGGGCGGCGGCTCCAGCAGGTTGGCGTTGCGGCGGGTCATCCGGCGCGGCTCTTCCTCAAAGAGCTCGGCCAGTTGGTCGGTGATGGCGCCGGCCAGCTGCTCCACGTCGACGATGGTGACGGCCCGGCGGTAGTAGCGGGTCACGTCGTGGCCGATGCCGATGGCGATCAGCTGCACCGGGCTCTTGGTCTCGATCTCGCCGATCACCTCGCGCAGGTGCCGCTCCAGGTAGTGGCCGGAGTTCACGCTGAGCGTCGAGTCGTCCACCGGCGCGCCGTCGGAGATCACCATCAGGATGCGGCGGGCCTCGGACCGGCCGATCAGCCGCTGGTGCGCCCACATCAGGGCCTCGCCGTCGATGTTCTCCTTCAGAAGGCCCTCGCGCATCATCAGGCCGAGGTTGCGCCGCGCGCGGCGCCACGGCGCGTCGGCGGCCTTATAGATGATGTGCCGCAGGTCGTTCAGCCGGCCGGGCTGCGGCGGCTTGCCGGCCTTCAGCCAGTCCTCGCGAGACGAGCCGCCCTTCAAGGCGCGGGTGGTGAACCCTAGGATCTCGGTCTTGACCCCGCAGCGCTCCAGGGTGCGCGCCAGGATGTCGGCGCAGACCGCGGCCACCATGATCGGCCGGCCGCGCATCGACCCGGAGTTGTCGATCAGGATCGAGACCACGGTGTCGCGGAACTCGGTATCCTGCTCTTCCTTGAAGCTGAGCGGCGCGGTCGGGTCGACGATCACCCGAGTCAGGCGCGCCACGTCGAGGATGCCTTCCTCCAGGTCGAACGACCAGGAGCGGTTCTGCTGGGCGAGCAGCTTGCGCTGCAGGCGGTTGGCCAGGCGCGAGACCACGTTCGACAGGCTGGCCAGCTGCTGGTCGAGATAGGCGCGCAGGCGCGTCAGCTCCTCGGCGTCGCACAGCTCCTCGGCGGCGACGATCTCGTCGTGGGCGGTGGTGAAGACCTTGTAGGTGACGACCTTGCCTTCGCCCTTCAGGTCGGGGCGCGCGGGCTGCTCGCCTTCGCCCATGTCCGGCGGCTCGTCGGTGTCCTCGGCGTTGGGGTCGTCCTCCGCCTGCATCATCTGCGAGTCGGCGTCCTCGCTTTCGCGATGGGTGGCGTCGTTCTCGTCCATCGAGGCCTGCTGCGGGGACTGGCCCTCGCCGTCGCCTTCGTCGTTGTCCTCGCTGGCGTCGGGGTCGCCCTCTTCGCTGGAGCCGTCGTCGTCGTCGGGCTGATCCGGCGCGTCGGAGAGGTCGTCGCCCATCTTCAGGTCGCGGATGATGGCCCGCGCGATCCGAGCGTAGGCCTTCTGGTCCTGCACCGCCTCGGTCAGACGATCCAGTTCGCGGCCGGCCTTGGACTCGATCTCGTCGCGGAACAGGTCGACCAGCGGCCGGGCCATTGCCGGCGGCTTCTCGCCGGTCAGCCGCTCGCGCACCATCAGGCTGACGATGTCGGCGTAGGGCGGATTGGACAGGGCCTCGATCTGGTTGAAGGCGCGCTTGGCCCAGGCCTGTTCGTGCACCGCCTTCAGGTTCTCGCGCACGCCGCCCAAGGCGTTGGCGCCGATGGCCTCCAGCCGCGCCTGTTCGATGCCGTCATAGATCGGCTGGCCCTGGGCCGTGTTGGGCCGGGTCTTGGCGTGGGCGACCGGGTCGTGGTGGGCGATGCGCAACGCCATCTGGTCGGCGAAGCCGCGGATCCGCGCGGCGTCGACCTCGGTCAGGTCGCGCGGCGGATGGGGCAGGACGGCGCGGTTGCCGCTGAGCTGCGGACCCTCGCCGGAATAGACGATCTCCAGATCCGGCGACTCGGCCAGCGAACGCGTCGCGTTGACCAGCGCGCGCTTGAAGGGCTCCAGCGGACTTTCCGGGTTCTTGGCCATCGTGGGTGTCTTAGATCAGGCGTGGGCCGGCGTGAAACAAGGATTCGCCCCGCCGGGTCAGGCGGCTCGCCGCTCGAACAGACGCAGACGGTCGTGGAGCCCGGGAAATCGCGGAATCTCGATGATCTCCAGGGCGCGGTATCGATCGGCGAGGATCCGACGCAGATTGTCGTCGCCGGTAATCGTGCCGCGGTCGTCGAGGATCAGAGCGAGGTTTCGGCCTGGCCGCAGTTCGCCGACCGCGTCCGCGGCCCAGGGCTCGTTTTCGCTGGGCCAGCTGCAGAAGAGGTCGCGGTCAGGATATTTCCGCACCGCGTCCACCGCGCCGAGTTGCTCGACCTCGGCATGACGGCTTACGGAAAACCCGTACGGCGACAGGCCGGTCCCGAGATCCGTGGCGATCATGTCGTGGCCTGCCGCCCGCATCATGGCGGTCCAGAACCCTGTGCCGGCGCCGACCTCCAGGATCGGTCCGAACCCACGTAGCGCCATTCCGGCCTCCCGGCAGGGCAGGGAGAACCCCCAATGGCGGACAAAGGCCTGTCGCGCATCGCGCAGCATCTCCGCGACGCCGTCGCCGGAAAAGCCCTGGGCCCGCAGGTCCGCGGCCGACGGCGGCGCGCCGCTCCGCACCCAGGCGTCGATGTCCTTCAACGCGGTCCCGGCCAAGGCGTCGTCCTCCGCCCGGCGCAGGATGGCGTGGCCTCGGGCGGTAATCTCGGCGTCGTTCATGCTGTCAGCCTAGCCGTCGCCGCCGATGGAACGCCATGGCCAAGCCGGCGTTTGCGCGTCAGATCCCGCGGGCCACGCGGGCGCAATTGGGAGAGAGACATGCTTCGGTGGGCTTTGATTTTCGCAGTCGTCGCGCTGATCGCAGGCGCCCTGGGCTTTGGCGGCGTCGCGGGTGCGGCGGCCGGCGTGGCCAAGATCCTGTTCTTCCTGTTCGTGATCGGCTTCGTGATCTTCCTGGCGCTGGGCGTCATGGCGGGCAAGCGGCTTAGCGGCCGCTAACCGCTTCCCTCCCCGTTCCGGGAAGGGACAGATCGCGCAGCGATCAGGGTGGGGAAGTGGCGTTCAAGCGCCGGCTCGGTGCTTTGGTCCCACGCTTCCCCACCCGTCTCGCGTTGCTCGCCACCCTCCCCCGAACGGGGAGGGAAGCGCGCCTACTTCTTCTTCGCCAGGTAAGCCTTCGATTCCGCGCCGACCACGTCGCCCAGATTGCCCATCACCAGGTTGGCGTCGATCAGGTGCAGGCCCCAGGCGGCGTTGACCTTGCCGCCCTGGACCACGTCGCCGGCGATGTCGTCGGTGCGCGGATCGGCGGGCACGGCGTTCACGTGCACCTCAAGGTAGGAGAAGCCGTTCTTCTGAACGCACTCGCCGGTGAGCAGGCCGGGCGTCGAGACGAAGGGCGTCTTCGGATTGGGCTTGTCCTTCACCCAGGTCGACTGGGCGCCGGAGTTGGTGATCTGGGCCCCGTTCGACAGGTAGGCGTGCAGGTCGGCCTTGCCGCCGCCTAGCGCGGCGGGGTTGGCGCAGGCGGCGATCTGGCCGTCGCTCGGCGCCTTGCCGAACAGGCTGTTCTCCGGCGGCGGAATGGTGTCGCGGAAGCTGGAGTAGGCGATGGCACACTGCGTCTGGCTGGCCGATTTGCAGAGCGGGAAATCCTTGAAGAGGCCGGTGTCCTTACCCTTGTCGATCGGCAGGCGGGTGCCCATCAGGATCGCCGAGATCACCTTCTTCTCCACCGGCTTGCCGTCGATCTCCTTGGAGATCAGCTGGGTCAGCACGCCCGAGCCCTGGCTGTGGCCCACCAGGACCACGCCGCGGCCCTTGTTGTCGTGCGCCAGGTAGTAGTTCCAGGCGTCGACCACGTCGTCATAGCCGGTGGTCGGCCGCCCGCCCGGCATCGGATGACCCGACTGCGCGGCGCGCAGGGCGGTGAGCGTGAACTGGCGGTACATCGGCGCATAGAGCCGGCACTTGGCCCCCAGCCGCGCGAACTGCGCCTTCACGACGTTGATCTCCGCCGCCGTGGGGGTCATGCCGCTGATGATCCCCGGATCGTTGGAGACCGTCGGATAGACGTAGAAGCAGTCGATCGGCGCCTTGGGATCGGCCTTGTAGGCCTCGGTGGTCTCACTCCCGTCGGCCTTCACGACCGTCGTGGAGAGGTCGACGTCACAATAGTTGTTCGTCGCCTTGTCCGGCCGGCAGAGCCAGGTCTCGGGCTTGGCGTAGTCGTTCTTCGGCGCCGCCGGCGCAGTCTGCGCGCTCGCCACGATGGCGGTCATCGCAAGCACGGCGCCCAAGCTCAGCGCGCCAAGCATCTTCCTGGTCATCAGATCCCCCGTTTTTCGTTGGTCAGTCGTGCCTACAGGATCGCGCGCAGGCGCGGCGCGGTCCAGCCATTTCGCGTCTGCAAAGCGTCCGCCGGAAACCCGAATACCTCTGTTCCTAGATCTCCGTTTGATCTGCTAGCCTCAGCTCGGATCCACGAGCAACCGGGGGTAGCTTGTATTCGGTCAATCTCCATGAGTCGCATTTCCCGGCCCAGGCCGACGACGAGGTAAGCGAAACCACCGTGGGCGGCGTCCTGCGGGCGCAGGCCGGGAAAACGCCGGGCGCCGAGGCCTTGGTCGAGGCCGACATCGCCGGGGCGCTCAAGCGTCGCTGGACCTACGGCGAGCTCTTGGCCGACGCCGAGCGTCTGGCCCGGGCGCTGCTCTCCCGATACCGGCCCGGCGAGCGCATCGCGGTCTGGGCGCCGAACATCCCAGAATGGGTGATCCTGGAATATGCCTCGGGCCTCGCGGGCCTGACCCTGGTCACGGCTAGTCCGGCCTACCGCCCCCGTGAGCTGGCGTACGTCCTGGAGCAGTCGGGCGCCGTCGGACTGTTCATCGTAAAAGAGCATCGGGGAAACCCGATGGCGGAGATCGCCGCCCAGGTGGCGGCGCAGGCTCCCGCGGTGCGCGAGGTCGTCGACCTGGAGGATGCTTTGACGCTCTACGCCGGCGAGGCCACCGGCAGCGCGCTGCCCGAGGTCCGGCCGGGCGATCCTGTGCAGATCCAGTACACATCCGGCACCACGGGCTTCCCAAAAGGCGTAGTGCTGCATCACCGCGGCATCACCAACAATGCGCGGTTCTCGATGGAACGGATGAGCCTGCGGAGGGGCGATGCGGTCCTTAATGTCATGCCGCTCTTTCACACGGCGGGTTGCGGCTTGCTGACCTTGGGCGCCGTGCAGTTCGGCGGCCGCCTGATCGTAGCGAGGCTGTTCGAGCCAGCGAGGATGCTGGACATCGTCGAAGCCGAGGGTGTGGAGTTCGTGCTTGGCGTGCCGACCATGCTGGTCGCGCTGCTCGAAGCCCAAGCCGCGCAGCCGCGCGACTTGCGGTGTGTCCGAACGATGGGATCGGGCGGCGCCATGGTCCCTCCGGAGCTGGCGAGGCGCGTCCGGGCGGAGTTCGGCTGCGACTTCTACATCGTCTACGGCCAGACCGAGAGCTCGTGTCTGCTCACGATCACCGACGCTGCCGATTGCGCAACCGTCGGCCAGCCGCTTGCGCAGACCGAGATCTCCATCCGCCATCCCCGGACGAACGCCGTGCAGCCGCCCGGCGACATCGGCGAGATCTGCGCGCGGGGCTACGGCGTCATGCTCGGCTACAACGACAATCCGGAGGCGACTGCAGCCACCATCGACGCCGAAGGCTGGCTGCACACCGGCGACCTCGGCGCCCTCGACGCGCGCGGCTATCTGAAGGTCACCGGCCGGGTAAAGGAGATGATCATCCGCGGGGGCGAAAACCTGTTCCCGGCGGAGATCGAGAACGTGCTGCTGGAACACGGCGACATCGCGGAGGCGGCCGTCGTGGGGGTTCCGGACGAGCGTTGGGGCGAGATCGTGGTCGGCTTCGTGCGCCTAGCCACGGGCTCCAGCCTCGACCGCGCCGCCCTGGTCGCCCATTGCCGGGAGCGGATCTCGCCGCAGAAGACGCCGGCGCACTGGATCGCTGTGCAGGACTGGCCGCTGACCGGCTCGGGCAAAATCCAGAAATTCGTGCTCCGCGACCGTTTTGTCGCCGGCGAGTTCGAGGCGGTTTAAGCCACCCGAACCCGCGCCGTGCTCTCCGGCAGGTCCTGCCCGAAGGCGCGCTGGAAGAACTCGGCCACCGTGCCGCGCTCCAGTTCGTCGCACTTGTTCAGGAAGGTCATCCGGAAGCCCAGCGCGATGTCGCCGCCGAAGATCTCGGCGTTCTGGGCCCAGGTGATCACCGTCCGCGGGCTCATCACCGTCGAGATGTCACCGTTCATGAAGGCGTTGCGGGTCATGTCGGCGACACGGACCATGGCCGCGATCGTGCGCTTGCCGTCGGCGGTGTTGTAGGTCGGCGCCTTGGCCAGCACGATCTCAGCCTCCACGTCGTGGGCCAGATAGTTGAGCGTGGTGACGATCGACCAGCGGTCCATCTGGCCTTGGTTGATCTGCTGAGTGCCGTGATAGAGCCCAGTCGTATCGCCCAGGCCGATGGTGTTGGTGGTCGAGAACAGCCGGAACCAGGGGTTCGGGCGGATCACCCGGTTCTGGTCCAGCAGGGTCAGCTTGCCCTGCGCCTCCAGCACCCGCTGGATCACGAACATCACGTCCGGGCGGCCGGCGTCGTATTCGTCGAAGACCAGGGCGATCGGCCGCTGGATCGCCCAGGGGAGCATGCCTTCGCGGAATTCGGTGACCTGCTTGCCGTCCTTCAGGACGATGGCGTCCTTGCCGACCAGGTCGATGCGGGAGACGTGGCTGTCCAGGTTTACCCGCACCAACGGCCAGTTCAGGCGCGCTGCGACCTGCTCGATATGAGTCGATTTGCCGGTGCCGTGATAGCCTTGGACCATCACCCGGCGGTCGTGCGCGAAGCCGGCGAGCAGGGCGCGCGTGGTCTCGGGATCGAACTTGTAGTTGGCGTCGAAGTCCGGGACATGCGGATCGCGTTCCTTGAAGGCCGGGGCCTTGAAGTCGAAATCCACGCCGAATGTCTCGCGCGCGTTGACCTCGTGGTCGGGGACCAGGGTCAGCAGCCTGTCGTCTTGGGTGTCGAAAGCGGTCATGGCCGGGTCGGATTACAGGCTTGCCGGGACGGACGCAAACAGGTGTTTGTTGCGCTGCAAGCGCCCGGCAAGCGGCGCTGAGGAGGCGAGGCCATGCTGAAGGAACGCGCGAGCCCATACCGCTGCATCGAAGTCACACCGCAGGCCAGCGGCTTTGGCGCGGAGATCACCGGC
>NZ_DATAPY010000102.1:0-15706 GCF_036264965.1 Phenylobacterium sp. | reverse complement strand
CAGCGCAAACTCCGACATCAAAGCCTCCCGACTGATCAACAGACGGAATCAGACCTCTCGCTCGCCTGCAAACTGAGATGTGTGAATGCCGTAGCCTAAAGAGGAGGGATGGCGCGAGCGTCTACGCCGGCTGCTTCACCGGTTGGGCGCCGGCGAGGGGCGCGCGGTTCAGGTCGAAGAACTTCGGGGTCATCTGCGGGACGGCTTCGGAGAGGATGGTCTCCACCGTCCAACTTTCGCCCTCGGGCTTGGTGCAGGTCACGATGGGCCTGGGCTGCGAGTAGAGGATGATGTTCTCGCCCGACGATCCGAAGATCTGGCCGGAGACATTGGACGCCGCCGGCGTGACCATGGCCACCGAGAAGCGGGCCGGCTGGTCGGCGCGGACCTTCTCGGCCATCACCGCGCGCCGCGCCGCGGCGGCTTCGTCCTTGATCGGCACGGATTGCGTCATTCGGGTCCAGGCGACCGGGGCCAGGCAGTTGGCGCGCACGTTGTTGCGCGCGCCTTCCATGGCGATGATCCGGCTCAGGCCGGCGATGCCCATCTTGGCCGCGCCGTAGTTGGCCTGGCCGATGTTGCCGAACAGGCCGCTGGTCGAGGTGAAGAACATGTAGGCGCCGTCGTTCTGTTCGCGGAACAGCTCGATGGTGGCGCGGGCCACGTTGAACGAGCCGCGCATGTGGACCTCGATCACCTGGTCCCAGTCGCGCTCGGTCATCTTGTGGAACATCACGTCGCGGAGGATGCCGGCCGGATTGATGACGGCGTGCAGGCCGCCGAAGGCCTTCTTGGCCTGCTCGACCATGCCGTAGACCGCGTCCAGGTTGGTGACGCTGTCGGAGTTGGAGACGGCCTCGCCGCCGGCGGCGCGGATCTCCTCGCAGACCTTCTCGGCCGGACCGGAGGAGCCTTCGTCGTCGCCTTTGAGGCCCGCGCCCAGGTCGTTGACCACGACCTTCGCGCCTTCCTGAGCGGCGATCAGCGCGCAGTCGCGCCCGATGCCGTTGCCGCCGCCTGTAACCAGGACCACCTTGCCGTCTAACGCGCCCATGGAAGTATCTCCCTATTTCAATGGGTCGACAGTTATTCGAGGCGGTCCGCCTTGCGCAAGGCGGGAAACAGGCCTGCCCAGGTCCCGGTGACGATCAGCGCGCCGATCCCGCCGAACAGGGCGGCGCCGACGGGCCCCAGGAACCGCGCCACCACGCCGCTCTCGAATTCACCGAGCTCGTTGGAGGCGCCGATGAAGACGGAGGAGACGGCGGCGACCCGGCCGCGCATGGCGTCCGGCGTCACCAGCTGCACCAGGGTCTGGCGGACATAGACGCTGAGCATGTCGGCGCCGCCCAGGACCGCCAGCGCGATGACCGAGAGCGCCAGGTTGCGGGAGAGCGCGAAGGCGCAGGTGGCCGCCCCGAAGGTCGCGACGCCGCCGAACATGAACCAGCCGGCCTTGTGGCGGATCGGATTGGCGGCCAGCAACAGGGCCACCGCCGTCGCGCCGATCGCCGGGCCCGAGCGCAGGACGCCGAAGCCCTGGGCGCCGATGTGCAGGATGTCGCGCGCGAAGACCGGCAGGAGCGCCGTCGCCCCGCCCAGCAGCACGGCGAAGAGGTCCAGTGAGATCGCGCCGAAGACGATCCTCTGGTTCCAGACGTAGGCGAGGCCTTCCTTCATCAGGGTCCATCGCGAGCCGGGATTGACCACCGGCTGACCTGACTTGCGGATCATCAGGACCGCGACCGCGGCGGCGAGATAGAGGCCGAAGGTGACGAAGTAGGCGTCGTGGGTCGAGCGGGCCACGAGGATGCCGCCCGCCGCGGGTCCGATGATCGAGGCGGTCTGCCAGGCGAGCGAGTTCCAGGCGATGGCGCGGGGCAGCAAGACGCGCGGGACGAGCATGGGCCCCAGCGCCGTGCTGGCCGGCGCGAAGAAGGCTCGCGCCATGCCGAACAGGAAGGCCACGATCAGCAGCAGCGGGACCGAGGCCCAACCCTGCCAGGTGGCGATGGCCAGGGTGAGCACCGTGGCGATCTCGCCAAGCCAGCAGAAGAGCAGGACCTTCTTGCGGTCGTGGCGGTCGGCGGTCTCGCCGGCGGTGAGCGCCAGCAGGAAGACCGGCACGAAGGCCGCCAGGCCCAGCATGCCGACCAGGAACGAGCTTTCCTTGACCGAATGGCCGGCGACCCGCGCCAGGCCGTACATCTGCCAGCCCATGGCCACGCTCTGGATCTGGGCGGCGAAGCTGCCGGTCCAGCGGGAGACCCAGAAACACAGGTAGTCTCGCTCCTTCAGGAGCGCGCGGGCCGAGGGGACGGAATCGGGAATGGTCTCGGCCATGGGGTCGCCGGAACCTGCCCTGCCGCGGGCTCCCGGGCAACGCTCGTTTGGCCGCCTCCAGGGCTTGACGTTGACCTGAGCCCCCATTGGCCCTATTTGCGCCGGCCTCGACCACGGGGCTTGCCGCCATGCGACAACTTCGACGAACCGGGCGCGCGCGCTGCGCCGCCTGATCCGCGTCCGGACCGCGCCAGCGCGCGGCCGGCTTTCGTCGTCCCGTAGCCGAAGTCTCCTTTCATGACCGCTTCCTTCCCGGCGCCGCTCCCGGTGCTGACCCTGCAATCCGAACGGCGCCAGGACGGGCCCCTGGTCGACGCCCTGATTGCCCGCGCGTTCGGGCCTGGCCGCTTCACCAAGGTCTCCGAGCGGGTGCGCGAGTTCGCGACCTTCGCGCCGGAGATGTCGGTCTGCGCCTGGAGCGGCGAGCGCCTGCTGGGCTGCGCGCGGATGTGGCATGTGCGGGTTGGCGGCCGCCCGGTGATGTTCCTGGGTCCGTTCGCCGTGGAGCTCGGCGAGCGCAACGCCGGCTTCGGCGCAAGGATGATCACCCGCGCCTGTGAGTTCGCCGCCGCCGCAGGCGAAACCCACGTGGTGCTGGTGGGCGACGAGGCCTACTTCGGCCGGGTTGGCTTTGCGACCGCGCCGGGGCGCGCGGTGGTGCTGCCGGGGCCCGTGGATCAGCGCCGGGTGCTGGTGCGGGCGCTGACGCCGGACGCCGGCGAGCTGGCGGGGCCTGTAGAGCCCGCTTGAGGGCGCCTGCGGGCGCGCCTACCTTCGTCGGCATGGCGGACGAAGCGGTGAGACCCGGACTGGAAGGCGTGCTGGCCGCGGCCCAATCCCTTGCGGGAGAAAAGCAGGCGCCCGGCCGGGGCCTGCCGCCGGTGCATCTGTGGAACCCGGCCCATTGCGGCGAGATCGACATTGTCATCCGCAAGGACGGCGTCTGGTTCCACGAGGGCACGCCGATCGGCCGCGAGGCGCTGGTGCGCCTCTTCTCCACGGTGCTGCGCAAGGACCCCGACGGCATCCATCTCGTCACGCCGGTCGAGAAGATGAAGATCACCGTCGAGGACGCGCCGTTCATCGCCACGCGCGTGGATCGCATCGGCGAGAGCCTGAGGTTCCTGACCAACGTCGGCGATGAGGTCGAGGCGGGGCCGGAGAACTACGTCCGCGTCGAGATGGGCCCGGACGGCGAGCCGCGGCCCTATTTGCATGTGCGCCGCGGCCTGGAGGCGCTGATCGCGCGGCCGGTGTTCTATGAGCTGGTGGAACTGGCCGAGGAGCGCGACACGGCCGACGGACCGACGCTCGGCGTGGCGTCGAACGGCGCCTGGTATCCGGTGGGTCCGGCGCGGGCGCATCAACTGTGAGCTTGCGGGGCGGGCGCGGCGACCTGCGCGACTGGATCGGCGATCACCTCGATCCGTTGGAGGTCCACGAGCCGGCGGGCGGCCCCATCGCCTCCGACTTCGATCTCAGCAAGGCCTACGGCCCCAACGAGGTGGACAGTCCGCTGACGCCGGCGGCGGTGCTGATCGCGCTGGTGGAGCGCGACGCCGGCCTGTCGGTGATCCTGACGCGGCGGTCCGACACCCTGCGCCGCCACACCGGCCAGATCGCGCTGCCGGGTGGCCGCCGCGACCCGGGCGAGACGCCCTGGCAGACGGCGCTGCGCGAGGCGCATGAGGAGATCGGGCTGGAGCCGCGATATGTCTCGCCGGTGGGCCTGTCGACGCCCTATCGCACCGGCACTGGCTATCTGATCACCCCGGTGGTGGGCTTCGTGCGGCCGGGCTTCAGCCTGACGCCCAATCCGGACGAAGTGGCGGAGATCTTCGAGACGCCGTTCGGCTTCCTGATGGACCCGCAGAACCTCGAGGAGCACGAGCGGGAGTTGCCGGGCGGCGAGAAGCGGCGCTTCTACGCCTATACCCACGAGGACCGGTTCATCTGGGGCGCCACGGCGGGCATGCTGCGTGCGCTCTACGACCGGCTCTATGGAGCCGCCGTTGCCTAGGATCGTCCTCATCCGCCTGCTGCTGGTCGCGGTCCCGTTCGTGGTCTGGTTCCTGTGGGGCGCCTGGGCCCGGCGCACCGGGCGGCCGATGGGCTCGACGCCCTACGCCTGGCTGTTCGCGGCCGGCGCGGTGCTGGTGGGCCTGTCGCTGATCGCCACGGTGGCCTTCCACCCCGACAATCGCAGAGAGCGTTATGTCCCGGGCGAGGTCCGCGCGGACGGCTCGGTGAGCAAGGGCTATTTCACGCCGGCGCCGGTCTCGCCTAAGACGGCGCCGAAATGAGCGAGACCATCGGCCAGCGCCCGTGGATGGCCGCAGCCGACACGGCGGCGGTGCTGGACGCCCTGGAGGCGGCCGGCGGGACGGACTGCGCGCGGTTCGTCGGCGGCTGCGTGCGCAACACCCTGCTCGGCAAGCCGGTCAGCGACCTGGACATCGCCACGCGGCTGACGCCGGCTGAGGTGACCGCCGCGCTGAAGGCGGCCAAGCTGAAGGCCGTGCCCACCGGCGTCGAGCACGGCACGGTCACCGCGGTCAGCGGCGGCAAGCCCTTCGAGATCACCACACTTCGCCGCGACGTGGCCACTGATGGCCGCCGCGCGGTGGTGGCCTTCACCGACGATTGGAGCGAGGACGCCCAGCGGCGGGACTTCACGCTCAACAGCCTCTATGCGCGACGTGACGGGACGCTGTTCGACCCGACGGGTCATGGCGTCGCCGATGCGCGGGCGGGGCGGATCGTCTTCGTCGGCGAGCCCGAGCAGCGGGTGCGCGAGGACTATCTGCGCATCCTGCGGTTCTTCCGCTTCTTCGCCTGGTACGGCAGCGAGCCGGCCGACGCCCCGGCGCTGGCCGCCTGCGAGGCTTTGCGCGGGGAGCTGAAGACGCTGTCGGCCGAGCGGGTGTCGAAGGAGCTGCTGAAGCTGCTGGCCGCCGACGATCCGCGGCCGGCGGTGGCGCTGATGGCGCGGACCGGGGTGCTGGGCGAGGTGCTGCCGGCGCCCATCGACCTGGCGCGTTTCGAGGGGCTGGTGACGATCGAGGACGAGACGCTGTTCGAGAACGAGCCCTTGCTGCGCCTGGCGGCCCTGTTGCCGGACGATCAGGTCGGCGCGGTGAAGTTCGCCGAGGCGCTTCGCCTGTCCAACGCCGAGCGCGACCGGTTGGCCGCGGCGCTGTCGCCGACGCCCGAATTCAAGAGCTGGATGAGCCCGCGGGAAATCCGCCGGACGCTGTACCGCCTGGGCGCGCAGCCGTTCCGCGACAAGGCGAAGCTCGCCTGGGCGCGCTCGGGCCGCACGGCGACCACGCCGCAATGGCGCGGCATGATCGCGCTCGGCGAAGGCTGGAGCCCACCGGCCTTCCCGCTGACCGGCCAGGACGTCATCGCCGCCGGGGCGCCCAAGGGCCCGATGGTCGGCCAAGTGCTGCGGGAGGTCGAAGAGTGGTGGGTCGACCACGACTTCATCGACGATAAGCTCTCGACCATCGAGAAGCTGAAGTCGGTGGTGCAGGGGATGGCGTTTTGAGGCTGGGCATCCTCAAGACCGGCCGGCCGCCGTCGCCGGCGATTCCGCAGTTCGGGACCTATCCGGACATGTTCCGCCGCCTGCTGGGCGCGGACGCCTATGACTGGCGCGTCTATGCGGCAGACGAGGGCGAGCTGCCGGCCAGCCCGGCCGAGTGCGACGGCTATCTGATCACCGGGTCTTCGGCGGGCGTCTATGAAGACCTGCCGTGGATCGCGCCGGCGGAGGACTTCCTGCGGGCGGCCAAGGGCCAGGCGGCGCTGGTCGGGGTCTGCTTTGGCCACCAGCTGATGGCGCAGGCGTTTGGGGCACAGGTGATCAAGTCGCCGAAGGGCTGGGGCGTCGGCGAGCACGAATACCGGGTGCTGATCCGCGAACCCTGGATGGACAGTGACGCCCCGATCCGCCTGCCGGCCTCGCACCAGGACCAGGTGGTCAGCCTGCCGCCGGGCGCGGAGGTGTTCGCGGCCAGCGACTTCACGCCGTTCGCGGGCCTGATCTGGCCGGACGAGCGGGCGATCTCGATCCAGCCGCACCCGGAGTTCGAGCCGGCCTACGCCATCTCGCTGATCGAGCATCGGCGCGGCGGGACCTATCCCGACGCTGAGGCTGACCGTGCGGTGGCCAGCTTCCAGGCGCCCGATGACCGCGCCCGGGTCGGCCGCTGGATCGCGAATTTCCTCAAAGGCGCAACATAGGTGCAAGATCTGGCGTTTAGGCGTCGGCCAGACCCCCGGGGAAACCGATGGCGCACTTGAAGTTCCTGATCGTCCTGAGCAGCGGCGCCGCGGCCCTCGTGGTCGGCTCGGGCCTGCATCTCCAGGCCGAGGGCTCGGACCTCCTGGCGATGATCAGCAACGCGCTGAGCGGTATCGGTTAGGTCCAGGCCACCATCGGCGGCATGGAGCTGAGGATCGTCTCGATGTTGCCGCCGGCTTTCAGGCCGAACATGGTGCCGCGGTCGTAGAGCAGGTTGAACTCCACATAGCGGCCGCGGCGGACCAGCTGCTCGGCGCGGTCGTGGTCGTCCCAGGGCTCGTCCATGCGGTGGCGCACGATCTTCGGATAGACGTCGAGGAAGGCTTCGCCCACCGCGCGGGTGAAGGCGAAGTCGCGCTCGAAGTCGCCGGTGTCGTGGCGGTCGTAGAAGATGCCGCCGACGCCGCGGGTCTCGCCCCGGTGCGGCAGGTAGAAGTACTCGTCGCACCAGGCCTTGTACTTCGGGTACCACTCGGGATCGAAGGGGTCGCAGGCGCCCTGCATCGCGGCGTGGAACAGGACCGCATCGTCGGCCTCCTGGCTGCGCTGTTCGTCCAGCATGGGGGTCAGGTCCGCGCCGCCGCCGAACCAGCTCTCCGCGGTCGACAGGAAGCGGGTGTTCATGTGGACGGTGGGCACGCGCGGGCTGCGCGGATGGACGATCAAGCTGATCGACGCCGAGACGTAGGAGGGATCCTTATCCGCGCCCGGCATGGTGTTGGCCATCTCCGGCGAGAAACGCGCCGTGGCGGCGGAGGTGTGGACGCCGGCCTTTTCGAACAGCCGGCCTTTGAAGTGGCCGCCGATGCCGCCGCCGACGCCGGTCTCGCGCGTCCAGGGCCGCAGGTCGAAGCGCCCCCAAGGCGTGGACGTGGGCGGGTCGGGATAGAGTTCGGCCGGGGCCTCGTCCTCCAGGCGTTCCAGTTCGGCGATGATCCGGGTCTGCAGGTCCTCGAACCAGGCCTTGGCGCGGTCGCGGCGGGCGAGGATTTCGGGCGGCAGACTGGAGGGCTCGGTGGACATGGCCTCTCTGCTAGCCGGTCGGGGCCCCGGTTGGGAAGCCATCGGTCTGCCGAAGCGCCTCGGAAAGGGCGATGGCGGCGCTGACCGTCAGGTTCAGCGACCGGGCGCCGGGCGCCAGGGGAATGAACAGCCGCGCATCGGCCGCGGCATGCACCTCTTCCGGCGCGCCGGCGCTCTCGCGGCCGAACAGCAGGGTGTCGCCGGGCTGGAAGGCAAAGCCGTGCAGGCCGCTCGCCCCCTTGGTGGTGAACAGCAGCAGGCGGCCCTCTTTCCGCTCAGGCGCGCCCAGGAAATCGGCCCAGCCGGCATGTCGTGTCATGCGCGCGAGCGCCCCGTAATCCATGGCCGCGCGGCGCACGCCGGCGTCGGAAAGCGGGAAGCCGCAGGGCTCGATCACGTCCACCGGGACGTCCAGACAGGCCCCCAGCCGAAGTGCGGCGCCGAGGTTTTGCGGAATGTCCGGTTGAAAAAGGGCCAAACGCATTCTAAGCGATCCGCGACGGGTTAGGCCGGGCTGAACGACGAATCACGAAAGCGACCTCGCGGGACGTCATCGGGCGTTTCCGGCGGACGTTTTCGATAAGTGCGTTCCGTGCTGACCTGTCGTGACTTTAAAGGCCTTATCAGAGCGTCTGGTAGGGTCCAAAGACGAGACCTCCCCGAACGCGTGCGGGGACCTCGAAACGAAGGGTAGCTTTAGGTGGCCGACACCGTCGCGGGCGCAAGTCCCGATCCGCATGCTTCAGGCGACGATCCGAATCGTCGCGACTTCATCCACATCGCCGCCGGCGTGGCCGCGGTGGGCCTGGTCGGCGGTCTCGCCTGGCCGTTCATCGACCAGATGAACCCCGCCAGCGACACCTTGGCGCTGGCCTCCATCGAGGTCGACGTCTCCAAGGTCGTCGAAGGCCAGCAGATCGTGGTGAAGTGGCGCGGCAAGCCGTTGTTCATCCGCTATCGCACGGCCAAGGAAATCGAAGCCGCGATCAAGGACGACCACGCCGACCTGCGCGATCCGGCCACCGACGAGAGCCGCCACAAGCCGGGCAAGGCCCAGTACCTGATCCTGGTCGGCGTCTGCACCCACCTGGGTTGCGTGCCGACCTTCGGCGGCGGCGACTACGGTGGCTGGCTCTGCCCCTGCCACGGCTCGGTCTACGACACCTCCGGGCGTATCCGGCGCGGGCCCGCGCCGCTGAACCTGCCGGTGCCGGACTACGCCTTCCTTTCCGACACCAAGGTCAAGGTGGGCTGATCAGATGAGCGGACACTCGACCTACGAGCCGAAGACCGGCCTCGAACGCTGGCTGGACAGCCGGCTGCCGATCATCCGGTTCGCCAACGACACCATCGTCAGCTTCCCGACGCCGAAGAACCTCAACTACTGGTGGACCTTCGGGGGCGTCCTGTCCCTGATGCTGGGCCTGCAGATCGTCACCGGGATCATCCTGGCGATGCACTACGTCCCGCACGTCGACTACGCCTTCAACTCGATCCAGCGCATCAAGCGCGACGTCAACTATGGCTGGCTGGTCCAGAGCCTGCACGCCAACGGCGCGTCGATGTTCTTCCTGGCGGTCTACATCCACATCTTCCGCAACCTCTATTACGGCTCCTACAAGGCGCCGCGCGAGGTGCTGTGGATCCTGGGCTGCGTGATCTACCTCCTGATGATGGCCACGGCCTTCTTCGGCTACGTCCTGCCCTGGGGCCAGATGAGCTTCCACGGCGCGGTGGTGATCACCAACCTGATCGGCGCCCTGCCGATCGTCGGTCCCTCGATCACCACCTGGCTGTGGGGCGGCTTCGCGGTGGACGACCCGACGCTGAACCGCTTCTTCTCGTTGCACTATCTGCTGCCGTTCATGATCGCCGGCGTCGTGGCGCTGCACGTCTGGGCGCTGCACGTGCCGGGCAACAACAACCCGACTGGCGTGAACGTGAAGTCCAAGGAGGACACCGTCCCCTTCCACCCGTACTACACGGTGAAGGACGGCTTCGCGATTTCGGTCTTCCTGATCATGTACGCGGTGTTCGTGTTCTACCTGCCCGATGCGCTGGGCGACGCGGCCAACTACATCCAGGCCAACCCCCTGCAGACGCCGCAGCACATCGTGCCCGAATGGTACCTCTTGCCATTCTACGCGATCCTGCGGGCGGTCCCGAACAAGCTGATGGGCGTCATCCTGATGTTCGGCGCCATCGCCACTCTGTTCGTGCTGCCCTGGCTCGATACGTCGAAGGTGCGCTCCATGCGCTACCGGCCGACGATGCGGCTCTACTACTTCATCTTCGTCTTCGCCTGCCTGGTGCTGGGCTGGTGCGGGGCGCACGCGCCGGATGACCTGGTCATCCCGAACGTCGCCGGCCCGCAGTTCCTCGACGCCAACCTGAACAGCTTCGTGTGGTTGTCGCGGATCGGGGCGCTGTTCTACTTCGCCTACTTCTGGGTGATCACGCCGCTGATGGGTCTGACCGAGACCCCGCTGCCGGAACCGGAGTCGATCTCCACACCCGTCCTGTCGCATCCCGCCTCCGCGCCCGCCGGCGCCGCGGCGTCGCCTGAAAAGAGGGGTTGAGCCTGATGCTGCGCAAAGGTTTCGCGTTCGCGGCGCTCGGGCTTGCTCTCATGGCTGGCCCGGCGCTTGCCGCGACCACCAACGAGGAGCCCGCGGACGTCCACTGGTCGTTCGAAGGCCCGTTCGGCAAGTTCGACAAGGAGCAGCTCCAGCGGGGCTACAAGGTCTATCGGGAGGTCTGCTCGGCCTGCCACTCGATGAACCTGATGTACTTCCGCAACCTCGGGCAGAAGGGCGGACCGTTCTACGATCCGAAGTACCCCAACCCGAACAACAACCCGGTCGTGAAGTCGCTGGCCCATGACATCCAGGTCAAGGACATCGACAGCGACACCGGCGACGTGATCTCGCGCCCGGCGACGCCGGCCGACAAGTTCCCCGCACCGTTCGCCAACGAGCCCGCCGCGCGCGCCTCGAACGGCGGCGCCCTGCCGCCGGACCTGTCGGTAATGGCCAAGGCCCGCGAGGGCGGCCCGGCCTACATCTATTCGCTGCTGAGCGGCTTCAAGCAGGCGCCTGCCGGCCTGACCCTGCAGGCGGGCAAGTACTATGACCCCTACTTCGCGGGCGACCTGACGGGCAGCTGGCACGGCGTGGCGGGCAAGGTCCCGGAGGGCGGCGCGATCAGCATGCCGCCGCCGCTGGCCGACGGGAAGGTCACCTTTGACGACGGCAAGCCGTCGACGGTGAAGGAAGAGGCCTATGACGTGTCCGCCTTCCTGGCCTGGGCCGCGGAGCCCAAGATGGAAGAGCGCAAGGCCTTCGGACTGGGCGCGATGATCTACCTCTTGATCTTCTCGGTGCTGCTCTACTTCAGCTACAAGAAGATCTGGAAGAACGTCGCCCACTAGGGCGCGGCCTTCGGAGCGAATTGAAAGGGCCTCGGCGCAAGCCGGGGCCCTTCTTATTGGCCACGGAAGACACGGAAAGAGCACGGAAGGAGATTCGATCTCTGATCGGCGGGGGACGAGTCGATTGCGCGCGAAGCGCGCGATTCAATCTGGCTCAAGCGCGTCAGGAGATCCTCCCTTCCGTGCTCTTTCCGTGTTTTCCGTGGCCAAACTCTTCGGACGCTAAGGCTTTGCGGCGGCCAGAAGTAGCTTGCCCGCTGGGAAGTCGAAACGCAGGCGCCAGTGGGAGAGGAACGGCGCCCCGAGCTGGCCGGCGAGCGCCGGGTCCTCGGCCTTGATCAGGCCGGCCGGCAAGTTCTCGGTCAGGCCGCCCGCGAAGGACAGCGCCCGCAGGCGCGGGAAGGCCACGCCGTAGGGATAGAGTTCCTTGGACTTGGGCGCGCCTGGGGCTCGGGCCAGGGCGTCGCTGATCCGCACGGCGGTGTCGGCCCCGACGCCCGGTGCAAAGGCGCCGGCGAAGGCGTGGGGCCCGTCGGAGACCGCGGCGCGGACGACGGGGCGGCCGCCGACCCAGGCCATCGGCAGGCTCGCCGTCGCGGCGAAGCGTCCGGTCGCGCGCCGCGACAGTCGCACCCGGCAGGGCTTGAAATCCACGTCCAGCACGAAGCCCTTCAGGACATCGGCGCCGATGATCCCGGCGATCGGGGTCGGCAGGGCGCCGGTGCGCAGGTCGACGACCTCCACGGCCACCGCCCGGTCCTTAAGCGCCATTCCGGCCAAGCGAACCTCGCCCTTCAGCGCGGTGTCGGCGAAGCCGGCGGCGTTGGCCTGGCTGTCGGCGAGCACGGTGTGTGGCGTGGCCGTGTCGAGGATGTAGTCACCGCTGACGCCCATGACCTCGGCGCCCACGACCACCACGCCGTTCTCGAACCAGCAGGCGGCCTCGCCCGCGAGCGCAGGCGCAGCGATGAGCGCCAGGGCGGCGCCGAAGGGAACGAAGGATCGACTCACAGGCAAAGCATAGCTCCAACGCCGCTTGCAGCGACGCTGCGCCTTACGCCGGCCCAAACGGGCGCCTAACTTTCGGTCCATGACCTTCACTACGGCCTGGCGGAACTTCAAGCGCATGCAGGACCTGACGGTGGCCGCCGCCAGCCTGATCTACGCCGCCGCGGTGATCGACGCGCTCGACCGCCTGCCCGGCGGGCCGAACCTGATCGCGCGCTGGACCCTGCTGTGGCCCGCGGCCTACCTCGGCTTTTCGCTGGCGATCCCGCTGCTGATCCCGCCGGTGAAGCGGTGGCTGGCCAGATACGTCTGGATGAGTTTCCGCGCCGGCTTCGGCCAGACGCCGGCCTCGGTGGTGGTGGGCGTGGCCCTCTTGCTCGGATCGGGCCTGTTCATCTGGGAGGAGGTCGGCCGCGCGGCGCGCCACGGTCTGACCGGCGCCGACGTCTTCTCGGCCTATGCCTCAGGCATCGGCATATTGGCGGCGCAGGCGATCCTGGTGCGGTTCCTGGAGGAGACGCCGGAGGTGCGGGCGCAGATCGTGGAGCGGGGGTAGGGAAGGCCGCCTCCTTCTGGCAGGTCGTCCTTCAGGATGCTTCCCGCCCTTAAGTCCCGGTCAGTTGCGAGCCTTGGGGTCTCTGGAGCCCGCCTTAGCTATCGCCCCGGACCCCGCTGTTCCGGCTGAAGTGCGCCAGCGTCCTGAGCTTCGACAGCCGCGCTGAGTCCTCATGGAACCCGTTCGGGGCCACGAAGGCGTGGCCGGCGTCGTACATGTAGACCGGCAGGTCGGGGTAGGCGGCGCGGATCGTCTCGACATCGGCGGGCGGGATCAGGTCGTCGGTCTTGCCCAGGTGCAGGATGGTGGGCGCCTGCGGGGCCTCGGCCAGGTAGTCGACGATCTGGCCGCCGTAGAACGAGGCGACGGCCGCGAGGCCCGTGCAGCGCGAGGCCGCCAGCCAGGCGGTCGTGCCGCCGAAGCAGAAGCCGATGGCGAAGACCGGCGGGGCCAGGGCGTCGATGGCGGCCTGGACGGCGTCCAGCACCTCGGCGCCCCAGCGGGTCTGTTCGCCGAAAGCCATCTGCTGGGCCATCAGGGCCGGGTCGAAGTTGGCTTCGGCGAATCCCTGGTGGAGGCGGTCGAACAGGCTCGGGACCAGCACCTCGTAGCCGGCCTCGGCGTAGTCGTGGGCGAGCTCGCGCAGGTGCGGAGTGACGCCCCAGATGGCGTGCAGGATGACCAGGCCGCCGCGCCGGGCGTCGCTGACGCCGGCGTGATAGGCCTCGTACTCGAAGCCGTCCCCATCCCCTTCAAGGGGCGCGCTGGTCAGGCGGACGGTCTCATCCATCGGGGTCAGGCTCTGTCGAACAGTTCCAGGGTGCGGTGGCGCGCCAGGTCGGCGGCCTCGGCGTTGTAGCGTTCGGGGCTCTCGTTGTTGAAGCCGTGGCCGGCGCCTTCGTAGATGTAGACGGGCGTGTCCGGATGGTGCTCGCCGATGGCGGCGGCCACCTCGTCGGCGGGGATGCCGTGGTCGGTGCGGCCGAGGTGGACGATGGCCGGGCACTTCAGCGCCTGGGCGGCGTTGGCCTGCACCATGCTGCCGTAGTAGCTCGAGGCCGCAGCCAGCCCCTCGACGCGCGACGCCGCCAGCCAGGCCAGCGACCCGCCATAGCAATAGCCGACGATGCAGACCTTCGATCCACGGGTGCGCAGGAAGGCGGCGCAGGCGGCGATGTCGCCCATGGCCTGGTCCTGCGGCGTGCCCATGGCGTGGGCGACGCCGGCTTTGATGCCGTCCGGATCGTGCTTGGCGAGGAAGCCCGGCTCGCGGCGGTCGTACATGGACGGTGCGATGGCCTCGTAGCCCATCTTGGCCCAGCGCCCGACGTCGGCGCGGACGTATTCGTCGAGGCCGAAGATCTCCTGGATGACGATCACGCCGCCCTTGCGGGGCGTGAACGATGGTTCGTGATAGGCGGAAAACTCAAACCCGTCCGCGCCCGCGATCTTGATCGTCTCGGCCATTGCCGGTTCCCTCTGACTAGACGTTGAAACGGAAGTTCATGACGTCGCCGTCCTTGACGACATATTCCTTGCCTTCCTGGCGCAGCTTGCCCGCATCGCGCGCGCCGGCCTCGCCCTTCAGGCGGACGTAGTCGTCGTAGGCGATGGTCTCCGCACGGATGAAGCCCTTCTCGAAGTCGGTGTGGATGACGCCGGCCGCCTGCGGGGCGGTGTCGCCCTTGTGGATGGTCCAGGCGCGCGCCTCCTTGG
This sequence comes from Phenylobacterium sp., assembly GCF_036264965.1. Lineage (GTDB taxonomy): Bacteria > Pseudomonadota > Alphaproteobacteria > Caulobacterales > Caulobacteraceae > Phenylobacterium. Next base: position 1,321 of record NZ_DATAPY010000102.1, on the reverse strand, counting down.
GGCCGACCGTGAAATAGGTCTGCAGGCCGAGCAGGTGGTAGGCCTCGCGGATCAGCTTGTTGAGGCCGGGTTCGCTGAGGCCCAGGGTCTCTAGGAATTCCTGGCGCTCGCCGGCGTCCAGCATGGCGATCTCGCTCTCGATCTGGGCGGAGATGGCGACGCTGTCGGCGCCGTCGCGCTTGGCGCGCTCGGCCACCAGGCGGGACATCTCGTTGCCCTCGGCGGCCGAAGCCTCATCGACGTTGGCGACGTAGAGGGCGGGTTTGGAGGTCAGGAGCTGCAGCATCCGCCAGGCCTTCTCGTCCTCGTCGGCGATGGTCGCCTTGCGGGCCGGGCGGCCGTCCTTCAGCTCGGCCAGAGCCAGGTTCACCAGCTTGAGCGTCTGGGCGCTTTCCTTGTCGCCGGCCTTGGCGCGCTTTTCGAGGTTCACGACGCGCTTTTCGAGGCTTTCGAGGTCGGCCAGCATCAGCTCGATCTCGATGGTCTCCAGGTCGGCGATCGGGTCGACCTTGCCTTCCACGTGGGTGATGTCGTCGTCGATGAAGCAGCGGGCGACGAAGGCCACCGCGTCGCAGTCGCGGATGTTGGCCAGGAACTGGTTGCCGAGGCCCTCGCCCTTTGAGGCGCCGCGCACCAGGCCCGCGACGTCGACGAAGTTGATGCGGGCGGGGATGATCTCCTTCGACCCGGCGATCCCGGCCAAGGTGTCCAGCCGTGCCTCGGGCACGGCCACGTCGCCGACGTTCGGTTCGATCGTGCAGAACGGGTAGTTGGCGGCCTGGGCCGCCGCCGTCTGGGTGAGGGCGTTGAACAGGGTGGACTTGCCGACGTTCGGCAGGCCGACGATCGCGACTTTAAGGGCCATGAAACTTTCGGGGACAGAAGCGGACGCGGGCGCCTAGCACGGTTCGCGCGATTGCTCCACGCTCAAGCCCGAAACGGAGGACCTGGGATGAACATCGGTTTTGCGGTGGCGGCGGCGATCGGGCTGCTGGGTTTCGGTATCCACGTTTTCTGGGCGGCGCCGAGACTGGTGCGGCCGTTCCTCAAGCTCGACCTAAATCGCTGGATCAAGTGGCTGTTTTATCTGTGTTTCCACATTGTCAGCCTGCTCATCCTGACGATGACCCTGGTGTTCTGGTGGGCGGCGAGGGACTACCACGGCCACCCGGCGGCGGCGGTTCTGGGGGGCGGCAAAGCTGGTGCGGCCGTTCCTCAAGCTCGAGATAAATCCTTGGATCAAGTGGCTGTTTTACCTGTGCTTCCACGTTGTGAGCCTGCTCATCGCGACGATGGCGGCGGTGTTCTGGTGGGCGGCGAC